>CANQRW010000013.1 GCA_947626365.1 uncultured Lachnospiraceae bacterium | reverse complement strand
CACTCGGTTTTCAGATGGCGGCTCTTTAAAAATGTCCCCAGAGATTTCAGCACATCCGGATCGTCGTCCACCACCACCACCCGGTCCGTCTGACGGATCACAGGCTGGATTTCCAAGGCCTCCTGCTCTTCCACTCTGGGAAAATACAGATAGAAGATGGTTCCGCTGCCCTCCCGGCTGTCAATCCGGATCTCGCCGCCGGCGGCCGTCACCATATTCCGGACCACGGAAAGGCCCAGGCCGGTCCCCTTGCCGCTGCCCTTGGTGGTATAAAAGGGCTCGAAAATCTTGTCCATGGCGTCTTTGCTGATGCCGCAGCCGGTATCAGCCACAGAAAGCAGTACCCAGTCCCCTCTGGGCGGGTTCGCCTCCGCTGCTGATTCTCCGGCCACTCCGCCGAAAGCCCTCCTCAGGGTTATAGTCAAAGTGCCGCCCTCCTTCTCCATGGCGTGAAAAGCATTGTTGCACAAGTTCATCAGCAGATGCTCCGCCATCTGGCTCCGTCCCCGGATATACAAAGACTCCTCCGCGATCTCCGTCTGAAAGACAATGTTTTCCGGCACAAGCCGCCGGATAATGTCCAGCGCCTCCAAAACCTCTTTTGTAAAGCACAGGGTCGTCAGGGCTGCCGCCGAATCCTGGCGGCTGAAATCCAGAAGCTTCCGGGACAGGCCGGCCGCCTGGCCGGCGGAGTTCAGGATCCCGCTGATCAGCTCGTGGTTTTCCTCGCTCAGGGATTCATCCCCCTCCAGGATCTCCCCGTACACCATGACCGGCGTCAGATAATTATTGAATTCGTGGGCGATATGGCTGCTCATCTGGCCGATGGACTGAACCCGCTGGTAATGCTGGATCTCCTCCTCCTTGTGGCGCAGAAGCTCCATCCCCTCGTTGATCTCCTTCAGATACTGAATCTCCTTCTTCTGGCTCTCGGAGCGCAGGCGGCTCCGGGTGGTCACGTACACGAAAAAGGCAATGGGCAGAAGGGAAAGGCTGCTCATGGCGATCAGGCGCAGGATCATCCGGTACAGAGGGCCATTCAGTTCTTCAAAGGGCAGGGTGGAATTGACGATCCAGTCCTCCCCCGGAAGATGAATGGTGGTGTAGGCCACGATCCGGCGCTGATAGGCCGGAGTGGGGCTGGGATCATCCCAGAGGTAGGAATCAATGACATCATATCCCTCATCCTGGGTTTTCTGAAGCTCGATCCACCGGAACAGATCCGACAGATCCAGCTGGGGATACCGTTCCGCCCGGTCATAGATGGCGTCCATTCCGATCTGGCTGCTGGCATGGTGCATGATGATGGCCAGATCCCGGTCCTTCACAACGGAATAGCCGCCCTCGCCGATCTTCACCGGCTGCACCGTCAGGGCGTAAAGCACGTTCAGATTTACCGCGTAGATCACCGTACAGGGAACCCCCCCAATACGGCACCTCCGGGAGAGGAACATCTGATACCAGCCCTCGCTGCAGATCTTTTTGCCGCATATGACGGCTCCCTCCTTGTCGGGAACCTCATGGATATCAAAATCCACCACGCCGTTTTGGAAAATCAGGTTTCCCTCCCCATCATAGCAGGCCACCGCGTCGTACAGGCCGTTCTTCTCCTCCAGCAGCGCCTCGGCCGCGGACTGAAAGACCGGACTGTCAGGGCCGGTCAGCCCGTGGGACGGCTCCGTCTCCTGAGACGATATCACTTCCGGCAGCGAACCTGACGCCTGGGCCGGCGCTGAATCCGGCGTCCGCGCCGGCAAAGCTTCCGGCAGCGAATCTTCCCCTAGGGACGGCGCGGCCTCCTGAGACGAGACGGCCTCCAGCGATGAAAAATAGAGATTCAGCTGTTCGATCTCCTGCTCCACATAGTTGACCAGGCTTTTGCCAATAGTCTCCGCCATGGTCAGAAGTTCCTCCTGTTCCGTGTGGATCAGCTCATCCCGGTAATTATCATAGACCAGAAAACTGAAATAGATGATCAGTGCCGACGCAGCCAGCGCAGCGGCAAAACTGATCATCTGTATTACATCTATATGCGGAAAGAGCCGATGATGGGTCTTCTGCATAAAACCGATATGTGAGAAGGGGCGCAGACGGCGCTCCTTCTGTGTAGGGCTGCTTTTCTCAGTCTGAGAAATTCCATTATCGTTTGCCATAGAACAGATATCCTATCCCCCTGATGGTCGTAATGTACACCGGATTCTTCGGGTCATCCTCAATCTTTTCCCGGAGGCGCTTCATATAGACCATAATGGTATTGTCGTCGATGACATTTTCATTCCATACCTGGCGGTACAGCTGCTCCTTGGTAAAGACCTGGCCGGGATGTTCCAGAAGGAACCGGAACAGGGCCAGCTCCCTGGCCGTAAAACTCAGAAGCTGTCCGTCCTTGTAGCACTCCAGCTTTACCGTATCGAAGCGGAATGGCCCCACCGTAATCACTGTCTGCCGGGACTGGTTATAGATGGAGTTGCGCCGAATCAGGGCCTTTACCTTCTGAATCAGCACCGACAGGTGAAAAGGCTTGGTCAGATAATCATCCGCCCCCAACCCAAGACCCAGAACCTGATCCATCTCCTCCTGCCTGCCGCTGAGCATCAGAACCGGCGTCATGATACCGTCTGCCCGGAGTTTTTGAAGAATTGTATATCCGTCGATATCCTGCATCATCACATCCAGAACGATCAGATCGAAGCTCTGTGAGCGGAGAAGCTGCACCGCGTCCTTTCCGCAGTCCGCCTCCACCACATTCATCCCCTCCCGGCGGAAGGCCGTCTTAAGCGCCAGCCGGATGGACCTTTCATCATCAACTACCAGTATTTTTTCGTTCGCCATAAGAACCACCCAATCATTAGTATAGCACAAATGAAGGGCACGGAAAAGAACCGAAAACAGTTCTTTTCCGCACCGCGTCTTCACAATCACATATGTATTATTAATAGAGCGGAACAATTCCGAGAATGATTCCGATGATTACCATAATGATACTGACCACCCAGTAGATTGGGATACTGAATTTCATGTGATCCTTCAGTTCCGTGTTGGTCAGGCCGATGGCCAGGAAGGTAGCCGGTACCAGCGGGCTTACCATCAGAGCCAGGTTCTTGCCGATTACCATGGTGATGGCAGTGCTCAGGGAAGCTACGCCGTAAGTCTCGCCCACTTCCATAACCAGCGGCATCACGCCGTAGAAGTAAGCGTCGGTTCCCACGCACAGTCCCAGCGGCAGAGCAAAGATACCGAAGATGATGTGGATAAATTTGCCAAGGAAGGTGGGAATGATCCCCATAAGGGCATTAGCCATGGCGGTCAGCATGCCAGTTCCGTCCAGGACTCCTACCATGGCGCCGGCAGCGAACAGGGTTCCGGAAATGATCAGAGCCGCGGGAGCATGCTTTTTAATCAGCTTGTTCTGAAGCTTCTGATCCGGATAGTTAACGGCCAGGGCCACGCCCAGAGCCAGCAGGAAAGCCACATAGCTGGTGATAAAGTCTGTGGACAGAGCCGCGATCAGAATGATGGTCAGTGCCAGGTTGAAGATGAGGAGCTTCGGCCGGCGAAGAGCGTTCTCTTCCTCCTGAGCCTTTACGTCAACCTCAACGACCTCGCCCTTGCCTGCGCCTGCGCCCCACTTGATGGCCAGCATGCCCAGAAGAACGGCTACGATGATGTTGGCGATAAATCCAGCGATCTGAATCGGAATCAGGATGTGCCACAGGTCGTTGGCATCCATGGCCAGAACCGTGGCGGCCCGAGCCACCGGACCGCCCCAGGGAAGCAGGTTCATGACCCCCATGCAGGCACCGGTCAGGCACAGCAGAATTCTTGTATCAATTTTCATTGATTTATAGACCGGATACAACGCTGGTATGGTAATCAGGACGGTGGTAGCCGTCGTACCATCTAAGTGAGCGATCGTAGCGATCAGGGCTGTGGCCACCGTCACCGCGATTACATTGTTGCCGGCAAGCTTGACCAGGAAATTCACGATCACGTCAAACATGCCGGTATCGGACATGACTCCGAAGTAAATTACCGAGAAAATGAACAGGATACCGTTGCTGGTAGTCGTTCCGATACCATCCTTGATAAATCCGCCGATTTCCTGAGGGCCAAAGCCGAGAAGCAGCGCCGCCACAGTGGGAACCACAGCCAGGACCACGATAGGATCCATCTTGCCCTTCAGCAGCAGGAACACGATCAGGATGATCATTGCAAAACCAATTATTGCAGCCATTTTTCTTCCTCCTTAAAAGTTTCACATTGTCAGTTGCTTGATGAAACTTATTGTAATGGAGGAAGATGAATATTTCGTGACTGGATTCTGACAATCTGTTAAGAAAAGACCGGCTGTTCGCAGCGAATGAAATCGGTCCCCATCCTGCATAAGTCCAGAAAATCATTACTTGACATATGACAAGTATTGTGCTATTTTTATGTAAGAGCACAAACGGCGGAGGTGAACCCATGCAGTCCCAGTTAATCTCAGAAAAACAGGATCTGACTTATCTGTCATGGACCAGAATACGCCATTCATCCGGAACTGCCGGTTCCTTCCTGAAGGCGTATTCGGATTTGAATGGGAAACGGATTTATTACAAATTATCCAACTATGATTCCTTTCTGGGAATCACCGGCCATGAATGCATCAATGAAATCATCGCTGACCGGCTTCTTACGCTGCTCGGAATCGACCATCTGCGCTACCAGCTGATTCACGCTGATATCCGTATCGAAGACAGGCTGTATGAGACCTGGCTCTGTGCCTCAGAGGATTTCAAAAAACCTGGGGAAAGCAAACTGGCTCTTGACGTCTATTATCAGGCCGAGAGAAGGCCCATGGAAACCCCGATGGAATTCTGTATCCGGCAGGGCTGGGAATCTTATCTGTACGAGATGCTGGCATTTGATTATCTGATTCTTAACCGGGACCGGCACGGCGCTAATATCGAAGTCCTGCGCAATTCCAAAACCCGCACCTTCCGTCTGGCTCCGCTGTTTGACCACGGCCTCTCCCTGCTTTTTCCCTGCCGCACGGAAGAAGCGGTCCGAACCGCAGATGTGATGGAGGATAAACCGGTCCAGTGTTTTGTCGGCTCCAATTCCGCGTACCGGAATCTGTCGCTGATTCCTCCCAATCGGTTTCCGTCTCTCCAACCGCTCCGGATAACAGACCGGGATTTTCTTCTGGAAGGACTTGAGGCGGCTCTTTCTGATGTATGGCTCGACAAAATCTGGGAAATGATCTGGAACAGGTGGTGTGGTTATGAAGATTTTCGCGATTCGCGACGCGGATAATTATGCCGGAAAAGATCTGGCTTACCTGATTTATTTTGAAAAAGAGAAGAGTTTTTATATCGAACTTCCGGATGACGCGGATCCTTGGGAAGTTCCTCTTCTGCTGTCCTCATTCCTGAAGCGCGGCGAAACTACCGTTAACGCCTACTGGAGCCGGATATGGGTACAGCAGCGGATCGTTCCGCCGGACCGTCAGAACCTGGGGCAGATTCTCCGGGACAATGGGCTGGATGAATACGACGAATATCAGCTGCTGATGCTCTCAGATGGCCGGTGCCCGCAGGACTCCTGTTATCTCACCCCCATCTCAGAAAGCGATCTTCCAGCCGGATTTACAGACCGATACCAAAAGCGTATCGAGGATGTAATCCCCCTTTCCGATTGGAATCTGCTGGTATTCTTCCGGAATGGAATCGTCAAAAAATGCCCGCTTCCGTCTCTTACGGCAAACAATCCTGCCTTCGCCCCGATTCTCAGCCATAAGGCTCTGTTTGAACAGATACAGATTCAGCCGGGCGGATACGGAATCTCCTGGGGAGAACAGCTGACCGTTTCAGACCGCAGCCTGTACGAAAGCGGGACTTTGGTCCCTTTATCTCTTGATGATTTCAAACAGTTTGTCGCGTGCCGCGCGGTAAACATCGCGGAAGCGGCAGAGCTTTTGGGCTGTTCCCGGCAAAATATCGACGACCTGATTCGCCGAAAGAAGCTCCATCCGCTGAAAACAAACGCCAAAAACCGACTTCTCCTGAAGAGCGAAGTTCTTCAGAGGAAATCGGTCTGATTTTGCAGGCTCTTCATGAGCCACATTCGTTCAATTCTGTCCTTACACCACCATATCCGCGGCGAACAAGGCCGCGCCCAGAGCCCCGCACAGCTGGGCCTTGTCGCTGATCACCAGCTTGGTCCCCAGCTTCTCCTCCAGGGTCTTCACCAGGCCCTGGTTTTTGGACACGCCGCCGGTCATCATGTATTTGTCCTCGCCCCTTACCCGCTTGGCCAGGGAGGCAGTCTTGGACGCCACCGCCTTGTTCAGGCCGTGGACAATGTCATCGGTCGCCTTATTCTGGGCGATCAGCGACACCACCTCCGACTCGGCAAACACGGTGCACATGCTGGAAATAGTGATATCCTCGTCATAAGTAAGACCGGTGACGCTCATCTGATCCAAATCCATTTCCATAGTTCTGGCCATCATCTCCAGGAAACGGCCGGTTCCGGCAGCGCATTTATCGTTCATGACAAAATTCACCACGGCCCCGTTCTCGTCCAGACGGATCACCTTGCTGTCCTGTCCGCCGATGTCCACCACGGTCCGCACCTCCGGATCCAGGAAATGGGCGCCTCTGGCGTGGCAGGTGATCTCCGTGATGCTCTTGTCCCCGTCCTGGATCGCTCCCCGGCCGTAGCCGGTGGTCACCATAGCGTCGATGTCCTCCCTCTGAAGCCCGGCCTCGCGAAGGGCTTCCTCCAGAGCTCTTTCAGCTCCCATGGCGGCTCCCGCTCCCGTGGGCAGAATGATGCCTGTCACCATATTTCTGTCTTTATCCAGAATTACTACGTCTGTGCTGGTGGAACCGCTGTCGATTCCCGCAAAATATCCTTTTCCCATTTTCTTTTCCTTCTCTGTATTTTGTTCCGGAGCGATGCTCTCCGCAAAGGCCTCCAGCCTGGTCAGAAGCTGGCCGCTGCTCTGAACCGTGTAATCCGACTCAATCTTCAGAAGCGGCAGATTGGCGTGATCCTTCAATTCCGCGTACTCAAAGCTGTAGAAATCGCAGAATTTTACCGTATGGTAAATGATCCCCCGCAGGGTCGGGTCATTGTAAAGCCGTTTCCGGCCGGTGTTGTCCGTCATCCGCATACAGGGAATCTGGCCCAGCAGCTCGCCGGCGTACCATTCCATCAGCTTGCCGAAAGCAAAGGAATCCGCCCAGCCGGTTCTTTCCAGCGGGCCGCCGGTTTCTCCTGCCCCGTCGGTTCTTGTTCCCAACGAAACGCTGGGCTCCTCCGGCGGCGGAAGCTCTCCCACGCTCCGGTTATGAACGCAGCTGTCATTTTCCACCGGAAGAGGCATGGCCTCCTGAACCAGCTGAAACAGCTGAGCGCCCATGCGGGCTCCCATGACGGAAAGATGGGGGCCTTTCTCCCTCTCAGGCGGGACAAAAGCCGCCCGGAACCGCTGCTCGTCAAATTCCCTTCCGGAGTACTCGCTGTAGGCCCTGGCCAGCCCCTTCAGCTGGGCGGCCATCCGCTCCCGGCTGCAGACGCTGTCGCAGTGAAGAGCGTCAATCATGTAGAGAAAATCCAGCCTGCCGCTGTCCTCCAGCACGTCATATACGCTGCGGATGGTGTCGCAGCAATTAACCAGGATCAGTTCCTTCACCTGCCCCTGCATCACTGCCTCCAGAAGGGCTTTCCCAAAACCGCACAGGTTGGGATGGGCGATCTGGTCCGCCAGGTCGAAGCCTTCCGGCATGGAATTTAAGTTGGCGCACTCCGCACCGAACGCCGCCAGAAGCTCGATTGGCGTATATTTGCATACATAGTAAGTTTTGTTTCCGTTCATAAGTTATTCTCCCTAGGCCAGTCGCGAACCGGCGCTGAGATCCTCCTCCCTGGACTGTATCATCTCCAGAAACGCCCCCAGCCGGGTAGACGTCTGGCCTTCGCCTCCGTGGCTCCGGTCACAGCCGTCGCCGTCCAGAATCAGAAGAGGAATCCCCTGCTCCTCGAACTTCTTTTTCGCCAGCTGGGCCCCTCCCAGAGTATGCTTGCAGCCCCAGTGGCAGAACCAGACGGCTCCGTCGGCGCGGGCTCTTTTGGCGTTCTCGATTCCCCGCTGAATCCGCCGCAGGGCGCTGCCGTTGATGGAATTGTAGACCATCATCCGGGCCATGGCCTCGTAGGGCTTCTCCGGGTCGAAATCCGATTTTGTAAACTCCGCCATCTCACAGCCCACGATCTGGGCGTCCGTCCGCAGGGAAAGGGCATCCTTCACCGCGTCGGACCAGAAGGGGATGGTATGCATCCAGTAAATCCTCTTGCCAGACGCCGGCCGGGTGTTCTTCACATCCCGCAGAAGCTTTTCAGTATAGATTTCCTGCTCCCTTGTGCCCAGAAGCACGTTGTTGGCAAGTCCCGCGAACATGGGCGTCACCAGGTCGGAAGGCACATACCGGTCCGCCCGGAGCTGCTGGAATTTCTCATAATTTTCCAGCGTCCTTTTGCTGCGTCTGAGGCGGTCCTTCAGCTTCTCCTCATCGATGGTTTTGCCGGTGCATTTCTCCAGAAACGCCGCCAGGTCCCTGAGCTGTCCCTCCACATACTCTACGTTCTCCTGATTCTGCTGCATGGGTACGTCGATGGCGAAGGACGGCACATCATACAGCTGGGCCAGATGCCGGAAAGTGACCAGGTTGGCGTCGCAGGTCAGGTTTGTATAGACCACACACCTGGGCTTCGGCAGAAGCCCCTTTTCCGCCGCTCCGATAAAGGTCTTGTGGTAGCTGCACAGCGTCTCGGAAATTCCGTTGTTCTCCGCCTGCTGAAGACAGCTCCGCTCCGCGTAGGAGGCGGAGATATAGCTGGAGAAGCACTCCACGTTGTAGGGGTTCAGGCCCACCTCCTGCATCAGTTCGCAGGGAGTGAAGACGCTGACGATGACGGAACTTTCCGGCTTCTGAAGCGGCTTCAGCATACTGTCCATCATCATACGCGCCAGATACCGGTCCGCCGGCATCAGCTGCTTCTCCGGGAAGACCCGGTATCTCAGATCCTGAATCTCCCATCCTGTCTTCAGGATCCATCTGCCTCTCTCCGGGTGATCCGCCCCGAAACGCTCCACATAATTTCCTAAAAGTTCTGCTGCCTGCATGTCTTTCTACTTCCTTCACTATTTAATTCGAATCCCCTTGGGGGAAATGCCGCCGAAGCGGCGCTCTGCTTTACTTCTTAAAAAATGTCAGCGCGATGGCCCCCGGTCCCACATGGGTACCGATGGTGCTGCCGATAGTGCAGACCGGAATATCCTCCACGGCCACATGTCCCTGATAGAATCTGGCGCTGTCGGAAACGTATTTTTTCAAAAGCGCGTCCGACAGTCCGCTGTAGGCCAGGCTGTAGGGCAGGCTGAAATCGATTTCCCCGGCCTCCTCGATAAACTTGGTCAGAAGATTGCCGCTGTTTCTGGAACCCCTGGCCTTGCCCAGAAGAGCCACCTCGCCGTTCTCGATGGCGATTACCGGCTTGATGGACAGAAGGGTTCCCGCAAACGCCACAGCCGGAGAGATCCGTCCGCCCCGTTTTAAGTATTCCAGAGTATCCAGAAGGGCAATCAGCTTAATGTCCTTTTTCTTCTCCTCCAGAACCCGGGCAATCTCCTCCGCCGATTTTCCCTCATCCCTCAGCCGGACCGCCAGATACACCAGGATCTGCTGCCCCACGCAGACATTTCTGCTGTCCACCAGGGTCACACAGTCTTCATAGTCCTCCGCCGCAATCGACGCGCTCTGGTAGCAGCCGGACAGCCTGCCGGAAATGGTGACGCACACCGCCGTGTCCCCCGCCTTTTTCACCTCGGCGAAGACCTTCTCATAATCAAAAGGAGCAATCTGGCTGGTGGTCGGCAGAACATCGGTCTCTACCAGTTTATGGAAAAACTCCTCATGGCTCATGGTCACGCCGTCCAGGTACTGCTCTTCCCCGAAAACGGTAGTCATGGGAAGTATCTCAATTCCCAGGGCCTGTGCCTTATCCCTCGAAATATCACTTGCGGAATCCGTGATGATCCGTACGCTCATAGGTTATCCCTCCTTATTTGCCGGTTTCGTCTCGCCGGCCTCATGTCTCTGGCTTCGTCCTGCCGGCTCATGCCTCCGGCCTCGTCCCGCCGGCCTCCTCTTTCTGGAACCGGTCCACAGCGCCGGTGGCCTCGTCCACCAGAGCAGTCAGCGTCCGCATTTTCTCCTCCCCCAGTTCCCGGGCCACGTAACACACCAGTTCCATGACGCGCCGGTGTTCCCTGAGATAGGTTTGGATCTGGTCTTCTTTCAGATGAATGTAAAATTTTCGCTTATCCTCACTGCTGCGGACGCGCTCAATCAGATTCTTCCGCTCCATATCCGAAAGGATCTTGTTCATCTGGGATTTCAAAAGCCTTGTCTCTTCTCCCAGCTCCGTGGCGGTCAGAAGCTCTCCGCCCTCCTGCTGCCTGCGAAAAAGTATGCTGCAGATCACCATCTCATTCACAGACATATCCGTCAGAATCCGGTTCCCACGGATGCACATGGTCATCTGAACCCACGCCCTCAGAAGCTCTTCCTGGCATTTTATATTCATTTTCCCGCATTCCTCATAATTGTAAAACACAGAAATTTTATCGAGACAGATGGTTCACTTTGTTGCTGGTTCATTTTATGAACTATTTGCCAGGTACCATCATAGTACGCCCACAGATAAATGTCAAGGGAAGGATTGCCAAATTTTTCATGGCACAGATACCGGATTTTGGAATTTCCGCATAATATATTCAGGCGGCGCGCCGCCTGCGTCCTTCTCATACAGCCGCTGACCTCTCCTGCGCGCCGATATAATGCCCGTCATACCGTAAAACGGCAGCATGGCTCATCGCCGCGCTGCCGCGTTTTGTTTCATATATGGATTCCTTTGTGTTCGTCCCCGCGTTTTATACCGACGCGATTCCCCTATTCTCAGGCCGGACGTTTAGAAGAATCGCTTCTTCTTGCCGCCGTCGTCATTCTTGGTAACCTTGCCGGTCATCAGCTCATCATAACGGCGAAGGGCCTCACGCTGCTCTTCGTTCATCCGCTCCGGCACCTGAACTACCAGCGTCACATAATGGTCGCCCCGGATGTTCTTGTTGCGGACAGAAGGAACGCCCTTTCCTTTCAGGCGTACCCTGGTATCGGTCTGGGTTCCGGCCTTTACGTCGTACTCCACCTGACCGTCCACCGTCTTGATGACAATGGTTCCGCCCAGCGCCGCTCTCGCAAAGGAGATGGGTACGGTTGAATATATGTTCATGTCCTTGCGGATAAATGTAGGATGCTTGGATACCACCGCCTCCACCAGCAAATCGCCCCGCTCGCCGCCGTTGACCCCCGGCTCGCCGGCTCCTACGCTGCGGACGCTCATGCCGTCGTCAATGCCGGCGGGCATGGTCACCTTCAGTTTCTTCCTTCTGGTGATATATCCGGTTCCCCGGCAGTCCGGGCATTTCTCGCGGATAATCTGGCCGGTTCCTCCGCAGTCCGGACATGTAGTCACATTCTGCATGGTGCCGAACATGGTCTGCTGGGTGTACATGATCTTGCCCTTGCCGTTGCACTTGGAGCAGGTCTCCTTGGAGGTTCCGGCCCTGGCGCCGGTTCCGTGGCAGGAAGCGCACTCTTCCTTATAATTGATCTCAATCTCTTTCTCGCATCCGAAGATTGCTTCCTCAAAGGTCAGGCGAACGCTGGTCTGGACGTTAGCTCCCCGCATGGGACCATTGTATCGGGAACTGCTTCTGGTCCTTCCGCCGCCGAACAGGTCTCCGAAAATATCTCCAAAAATATCTCCCATGTCCGCGCCGTCGAATCCGCCAAAGCCTCCGAATCCGCCGAACCCTCCGCCGCCTGCGCCTCCGTCGAAGGCAGCATGGCCAAACTGGTCATACTGTTTCCGCTTTTCCGGGTCGCTTAAAACTGCGTAGGCCTCGGAAGCCTCCTTGAATTTCTTCTCGGCTTCCGCGTCTCCCGGGTTTGCGTCCGGATGGTATTTTTTCGCCAAAGTCCTGTAAGCTTTCTTGAGGGCCGCGTCATCTGCATCCTTGGGTACGCCCAGAACTTCGTAATAATCTCTCTTGGTTTCTGCCATGTTGCTCTACCTTTCATAACCGCAGAAAAGTGTTGTAAAGATTACAACACTTTCTGCCGTATTAATGTCCCCCTATAGGGTACATGGAAATCTGCTGTATAGTCACAGTCCGGATCGATCCATTACACTTCCCGGAAATCGCCGTCGATCACGTCGTCATCCGGCTGTCCCGCGCCGGCTCCTGCCGCGCCGCCCTGAGCTCCGCCCATATTGGGTCCGGCTCCTGCCGCGCCGCCCTGCTGCTGCATGGACTCATACATCTTGGTAAAGAGGGCCTGAGCGCTTGCCATCAGCTTCTCCTTGCCGGCCTTGATGTCCTCCACCTGAGCGTCGGTCATCTGATCTACCGGAGCGCGGTTGATAGCTTCCTTCAGAGCGTTCAGATCCGCCTCAACGGCAGCCTTGTCATTGGCGGAAATCTTATCGCCTACATCTTCCAGCGCCTTCTCCGTCTGGAACACGATGGAATCAGCTTCATTTCTGGTATCGATGGCTTCTTTTCTCTTCTTATCCTGAGCTTCGTACTCAGCGGCCTCCTTTACGGCCTTCTCGATATCGGAATCCGACATGTTGGAGCCGGAAGTGATGGTGATGTGCTGTTCCTTGCCGGTTCCCAGATCCTTGGCGGATACATTGACGATACCGTTGGCGTCGATATCAAAGGTAACCTCGATCTGCGGAACGCCTCTTCTTGCAGGCGGAATCCCGTCCAGACGGAACTGGCCCAGAGTCTTGTTGTCCCGGGCAAACTGTCTCTCACCCTGTACCACATGGATGTCAACCGCCGTCTGGTTGTCAGCCGCGGTGGAGAACACCTGGCTCTTCTTGGTCGGAATGGTAGTATTTCTCTCAATCAGCTTGGTGGCCACGCCGCCCAGAGTCTCGATGGACAGAGACAGAGGAGTTACATCCAGAAGAAGGATGTCTCCGGCGCCTGCGTCGCCGGCCAGCTTGCCGCCCTGGATCGCCGCGCCGATGGCCACGCACTCATCCGGGTTCAGATTCTTGC
The DNA here is from genome assembly GCA_947626365.1 of uncultured Lachnospiraceae bacterium. Classification (GTDB taxonomy): domain Bacteria; phylum Bacillota; class Clostridia; order Lachnospirales; family Lachnospiraceae; genus UBA3402. Next base: position 44,369 of record CANQRW010000013.1, on the reverse strand, counting down.
TGGGCTCATGATTGGTCAGCTGTTTCACTTTGTCCTGAGCCGCGATCATACGGGTAGAACCGCCTACCAGCAGCACCTTGCCCAGCTCGGAAGCGGTGATTCCGGCGTCACGCAGAGCGTTCTGCACCGGGATTGCCGTCTTCTCGATCAGATCATGGGTCAGCTCGTCGAATTTGGCTCTGGTCAGGTTCATGTCCAGATGCTTGGGTCCCTCGCTGGTGGCCGTGATGAAGGGCAGGTTGATGTTGGTGGTAGTAGCGGTAGAAAGTTCCTTCTTCGCCTTCTCAGCGGCTTCTTTCAGTCTCTGGAGGGCCATCTTGTCATTGGACAGATCCACGCCCTCAGCTTTTCTAAACTCGTCGATCATCCACTGAGTCACCCGGTTGTCAAAATCATCGCCGCCCAGATGGGTGTCGCCGTTAGTAGACAGAACCTCGATAACGCCGTCGCCGATCTCGATGATGGACACATCGAAGGTACCGCCGCCCAGGTCGTATACCATGATCTTCTGCTCTTTCTCATTGTCCAGGCCGTAGGCCAGAGCCGCAGCCGTGGGCTCGTTGATGATACGCTTTACATCCAGGCCCGCGATCCTGCCTGCGTCCTTGGTGGCCTGACGCTGAGCGTCATTGAAATACGCGGGAACGGTAATAACCGCCTCGGTAACCGGCTCGCCCAGATAGCTCTCCGCGTCAGCTTTCAGCTTCTGCAGGATCATAGCGGAAATCTCCTGCGGCGTATACTTCTTGCCGTCGATATCCACTTTGTAATCGGTTCCCATATGTCTCTTGATGGAAGAGATGGTCTTGTCAGCGTTGGTCACAGCCTGACGCTTGGCCGGTTCGCCTACCAGACGCTCGCCGGTCTTGGTAAATGCCACTACAGACGGAGTGGTGCGGACGCCCTCCGCGTTGGCGATAACGGTGGGCTTGCCGCCCTCCATAACAGCTACACAGCTGTTGGTTGTTCCTAAATCGATACCTATAATCTTACTCATTGAAATGTCCTCCTGTATTATCATTTTTCTTATTTTCTTAATTTCATTAAAACTTGTTCCGCTCGACTAACCTCGCGTTTCGCCTCACGGCATCTATCTGCCAGTTCACGGCGCGCCATTGCGTAAAAACCGTCACTGGCGGTTTTTCCCGCATACTGACGTAATCGCAAAACCGCTCCTTGCGGAGCTTTCCGCTGCTTCGCAGCTCATTTTTGCTCATGTACGTGGCGCTCCCTTCGCCGCATGTATCGGGCTTGTTCCGCTCGACTAACCTCATGCTTCGCCTCACGGCTCGCATTCGCTAAGTCTCGGGAACGACGTTCGCACTAACCTCGCGCTTCGCCTTCGGCTCGCGTTCGCTAAGTGCTCACAGTCAGTTCGCTACCTGCACCATGCTGTGCCTTACCACGCTGTCGCGGTACATATAGCCTTTCTGGAGTTCCTGGGCTACTATATTCTCGCCCAGGTTCTCATCCTCCACATGCATCACTGCGTTGTGGAAATTGGGATCGAAGGGCTGGCCTGCTGCCTCAATGGGCTTTACGCCTGCATCCTCCAGATTCTTTAAAAGCTGCTTATATATCATCTCCATGCCGCTGGCAAAAGGTGTACCTTTCACATCCTCCGGCATCGAGGATAAGCCCCGTTCAAAATTGTCGATGACCGGCAGGATCCGCTCGATGATATCCTTGGCGCCGATCTCGAACATGGCCGACTTCTCTTTCTCTGTCCGTTTTCGGAAATTGTCGAACTCCGCCATGGTCCTGCGGAGCCGGTCGGTCAGTTCCTCGATCTGAGTATCCTTCGGATCTTTTTTCTTCTTAAAGAAATTCCATTTGCCGTCGGAAGTCTCCTCGTCGCCCTTTTCTCCTCCGGTTGCCTCTGCAGAATCCCCGGCAGCTCCGCTGCCTGCCGCCTCACCGTCCCCATTGGGTCCGTCGGAAGCGGTTCCGCCTCCGGAGGCGTCTTCTTCCGCCCCTGCAGGCTGGTCTGCCTTCGCGGCGCCGGACGGTTCCGTCTCCGCGCCGTTTTCCGCCTCTGCCGTCTGCTCTCCTTCCTGAGCGGTCCCGTCTTTATTCTCTGCAGGATTCATCTCCTGCTCCTCAAATGCTGTCTCTCGCTCTTTCTCCACGATTCATCTACCTTTCTTCCTTCTTAAAAGCCGCGTCAAGCTGAGTCATCACTGTCCTCAGTGTCTTGAGCACCTTCTCATAATCCATTCGTTTGGGGCCGATGATTCCGATGGTTCCCCGGATTCCCTCGCCCATCTCGTAATTAGCGGTAATCACACTGCAGTCCCGCATGGCCTGAACCGGAGATTCCTCTCCGATATACACCTGAATCCCGGTGCCCTTCTCCTCACCCAGGGAGCCGTTGACCAGTTCCTGAAGCTCTTCTGTATGCTCCAGTGTACTCAGAAGCTCGCTGGCCTTCTGATTATCGCTCAGCTCCGGGTACTTAAAAATGTTGGTCGCTCCGCTGGTATAGATCTGAAGGTCTTCGGAATCCGCCCGGATCACTTCCGCCACCTGATTGAGGACCAGATCCACCACGTTGCCATGGCTTCCCGCCTGTTCCTTCATCCTGGCGATCACTGCCAGATTAATCTCCTCGATGGTCAGGCCGTTTAAGTTGCTGTTCAGCAGGATATTCAGATTCAAAAGCTCCTCATCGCTGATCTCTTCATGGACATCCACAATGGTATTCTTGATCAGGTTGCCTTCCAGCACCGTGACGATCAGCAGCTTGGCCGCATCCACCCGGGACAGCTGAATGAATTTCAGCTTGTTCTCGTGGTAGCGGGGACCGCTTATGAGGGCCGCGTAGTTCGTATCCCTGGCCAGAAGCTTCGCCAGCTTCTTGAGCACTGACTCCAGCCGGTCCACCCGCTGGATCATCAGTTCCTGAATCTCAGCCACCTCGCTGTCCTTCTCCTGCATGATCTGATCCACATAGAAGCGGTATCCCTTATCCGACGGGATCCGTCCCGCGGAAGTATGGGGCTGAATGATATAACCCATCTCTTCCAGATCGGACATCTCGTTGCGGATGGTGGCGGAACTCCACCTGGACTCCACATATTTGGAAATGGTTCTGGAGCCTACCGGCTCGCCGGTATCCATATAGTTCTTGATGATCGCTTTCAGTATCGTAACCTTCCGCTCGTCCAGCTCCATGGTTCCGCTCCTTTCCATTTCCGGTCTGTTGTTAGCACTCACTAGCTTCGAGTGCTAATTCCATCTGTTCCTAATATATTACTTTGCCCCGAATTTGTCAATACCATTTCTGAAAAATAATGTATGAATTTTATGTGAAATCTTACGCTTTTCTTGCGTATCTTGACTTTTAACAGATTTGTAATATAATTGTAATCACCAAGATAATAGCAAGAGGTGTTTTTATGAAGTTTTCTACCTTAAAAAGATGGGCCGCAATCCCTGCAGTATTGGCTTTCGGCCTGTTTTTCAGCTTTACCTCCATGGCGGCAGTTGACGGCCGTCTGGAAAGCGCCGATTCCTCGGGCGTAAAGGGCTGGGCCTGGAATTCTGACAACATGGATCAGTTCATTGACGTGGCGATTGAAGTGACTCCGGCCGGTTCCGGCCAGCCGGCAGATACGCTGACAGTATCGGCCAACAATTACCGTGCGGACGTCTCAAGCCTTATCGGCGACGGCTGGCATGGGTTTTCCTGCCCCATCGACTGGTCTTCCCTTTCCGGCGACGAATTTACCGTCGCGGCTTATGCTGTGTCAGGCGAAGCAAAAGTTCCCCTTCAGGGAACCATAACTTACCAAAAATCTGCCGGAGGCACAGCGACTGCCGTATCCGGCACTACTTCCGGCGAGACCACGGCCGATACAGGCTCCGAAACTTCCGATGAGGCCGGACCGGGCACCGGAATCCTTCCTGAAGATACATCAGCGGAAACCGCCAAAGCCGCGGAAGAGGCTGCCGCTAAAGCTGCCGAGGAAGCTAAGGCCGCCGATGACACCGATGACGCCTCCCAAACAGCTGCTTCTGAAGCTAAGACGGCATTGGGCCCCGGATTCAATGCTTCTTCGGATACGGACACCGCTTCTGACAGTTCTGTATCGGACGACGCTTCCAACTGGAAGAAGGGGGATTCCCTGGGCATATTCACTACTACAGGTTACTGTAACTGCTCCCTGTGCAGCGGCGGCAACGGCCGTACCTACAGCGGAACCATTCCCAAGGCCAATCATACCATCGCAGCCGACCTGCGTGTTCTGCCCCTTGGAACGAAGGTTATGATCGACGGCATCGTATACACCGTAGAAGATATGGGCGGCGGCGTCAGCGGCGACAAGATTGACATCTACTATGACAATCACGCCGCGGCCGTAGCCCACGGCACGCAAAGGCAGGAAGTCTTTATGGTATCTGCAAAATAATAAGCGAAAAGGAAGGGCTGCTGCAAAATATTCACTGTAATTCTGCAGCAGCCCCTTTATTTTACGTCGGATATGCCCGCATATCCGCGATGAGCGGTCCTTTTCTCAGTTTCTCAGAAATCTCTTCATTTCCTCCATCTGCCTCTCCGCATCTGCCCTTCCCAGGTCGTAGACCTTCTGCATCTCATCCGGGTCATTGCAGGTACGGCTGATGGTCAGCTCCCGGCTGGGACAGATGACAAACACCCTGCCTTCCTTTTCCAGTTTCCAGATCAGCCTGCGGGTATTATTATAAGTCTTGTAACGCTGATTCATAGCCGCGGCGAATCTGGGATATCTGCCGTACCGCAGAAACACCAGCGGCGATTTCTCCGGCTTTTTCACATACTCCGCATGGCGGGTCAGGATAATCACATTCTTCCCATAACCCAGCTTCAAAAACTCCCGGATGGGGATACTGTCGGTACATCCGCCATCCAGCAGCTTCTTCCCCTCATACTTGACCGTATGAGACACAAAAGGCAGGGACGCCGACGCCCGCAGCACGTCAATCTGGCCCTTCATGTCTGTAACCTGTATACACTCCGGCCGTCCGGTCTCAAGGTTACTGCACCCGGCGTAGAATTTCATGCCGGACCGCTCAAAGGCGTCATAGTCATAGGGATCCAGCTTCTCCGGAATATCGTGGTAGCAGAACTGGGTATCCACCAGTTCCCCGTGAAGCAGCACATTGGCAAAGCTCATAAACCGCCTGTCTTTGCAGTACTTTTTGTAATAGCGGATGCTCCGGCCCTTCTGGCCCGACACGTAGGAACAGCCGTGAATCGCCCCGGCCGACACGCCTACCACGCCGTCAAAAGTCACTCCGTGCTCCATAAATACATCCAGCACGCCGGCCGCGTAAATACCCCGGACGCCGCCGCCCTCAATCACCAGACCGGTCTTATCCGGCTTTTTCTCATCATCCGCCGCACAGGCAGCCTCATGAGACGCCGTCCCGGCAGCCGCGCCAGCTGCCATTCTCTCTTTTCTGTCGTCTTCCGTCATCCGTCAGCCCTCAAAAACTTTCTCCAGATTCTCTGGGGTAATCCCGTCCGCCAGCCTAAGGGCAAAAGGTTCCATTGCGTCTGTCAGCCGGTAAGCCGTCAGCTCCCTCTTTCCGGCCTTCAGAGCTTCCCGGATCCCCTCCACAAAAATATAGGTGTCTGCAGGCACCGGCCCGTCCGCCGTCAGCGGCAGAATTCCTTTGGAAAGCAGAGCCCTGCAGGCCTCCCCGCTGTAAGAAACGGCGATATCCGCGATGCTTCCGTTGGCAATCTGGAACAGGGCGTCCTCTTCCGTCACGTCCGTGATCGCCTGCTGGGACACCGCCGTCCCCGTCTGGGTAGCCCTGGCCCGGTAATCCGGGTTGTACGCTCTCATAATCCGGAGAATCTTCTGCATCTCCTCACGCCCTGTCACCGGGCAGGCGTCCATCTGGCTGGTCATCTCCGCCGCCTTCCAGGAAAAGGCCGCGCCCATATATTTCCGGCTTCTCTCTTTCACCAGCCCGTAATCATCCGCAATAACCCGCAAAAGGATATTATCCGTCAGACCTCTCTTTTCATAGTCCATATTTTCGTACACATATTTCATATCCGTCTCTCTCCTTTCTCATCCCTTTTGAAATGCCAGCCGCTCTTCTCCATTCTCCAGATAAATGATCCCGCAGAACATAAAGCCGTTTTTCTTAAGCATATTCTGCATGACCACATTATCCCGATGGGTGTCGATCTTCACGTTGCCGCACTGTTCAAATGCCCAATTGACGCAGAAGGAACCGGCTCCTTTCACGTTTCCGCTGGATGCGATCCGGTGGACAACGCCGTAAGGTCTCCCGTTCAGCCATGCCCCGCCGCTGATAAAACGGTAGGTCGGATCTTCTCCCCACCTGTAATAGAACACAGCCGCGATCTCATCCCCCGACATGCACACATAGGAATTTCCCTCAGCTATGTCCCGGCGGACTGTAGATTCCGGCGGATTCTTCGTCCCCCACTGATGAGGGTTGCCATGATCCGCCATAAACTGTCTGGCTCTTTCATAGATTTTCAAAATCTCCTCCAGCTGTTCCGGCTGAGCCTTCTGAATCCTGAACCGCATCATCCGATTTCACTCCTGTCCCATTTCACTCCTGCTCCGCAGAATACCTCTCACAAGGTTTGTCACCTCCGGCAGCGCCACTTCCGCCTGATTTCGTTCCCGCTCCGCAGGGCGCCGCGCTGCGCAAATCTGCCTGCGCAAATCTGCCATATAAAATATCTTACCACCTTTTATGAAATGTGAGTACCTCTTTTTCATTTTTTTCGTTGCAAGATGCAGAAAATCATGTATACTAAAAATAAGAAAATCTTAAATTATCGAATAAAAGGGGGATATAATTATGAAAGTGCAGAATTTTAACACCATTTCATCTGCAGACAACACCTCCGATGAGGAAAAGCAGCAAAAGGAACGCCACGCCATGCTGGGCCGGATCGAGGCCAGCAACGCCGGTCAGGAGAAATACGCCAAAAAGCAGTACCGCATGACTCAGATCAGCATGCTGAGCAACCTGGCCGCCCTGGGCATCATCATCTACATTGTCGTAACCCTGCTGCCCAAGGTAAACACTACGCTGAGAAATCTGAACTACATTATGAACGATCTGCAGACGGTTTCATCGCAGCTGGCGGAAGTCGATTTTGAGGGAATGGTCAAAGACGTGGACACCCTGGTGAACGAGAGCAATGACAGTTTAAATACCGCTATGCGGAGGCTGAATTCCATCGATTTTGAGACACTGAACGAGGCAATCAAGAACCTGAATGATACGGTGGAACCTCTGGCCAATTTCTTCAGGCGGTTCTGAGGCCGGCCGCAGAAATATTTACTGCGGAATTCTGCGGCGGCGCCTCAAGATGCCGCTTAATCCAACTTCTCAGCAGAATACTTTCGCGATATCCTTCATCACGCTGCTGACCTTAATCCCCTGTGGGCAGACCTGTTCGCACTTGTGGCAGGCACGGCACTGATCGGCGCGAACCTGCTGCTTCTCATAGGCAGCCTGCGCATCGCCTTTACCCACCACACCATACAGGTTATAGGTTTTAAACAGCTCCGGGATATTCAGCCCAAATGGGCAGGGCATGCAGTAAGCGCAGGCGGTGCAGGCCACCATGGACATCCTGTCATATACCTCTTTGGCCTTCACATAGGCCGCCTTTGCTTCCTCACTGAGCATTCCCACAGCGCTGCGGTCCGCGTAGACCAGATTATCCAGCACCTGCTGTCTGGCACTCATGCCGCTGAGCAGGAGACTGACCTCCTTCTTATCCCAGACAAAATCCAGGGCATGTTCCACCGCTGTCTTGTCAGACGGCAGGCACTCCGCCACATGGCCGGACAGGCTGGCCAGCCGGCCGCCCAGAAGCGGCTCCATCACGATCACGCCCATACCCTTGTCCGCCGCGTACCGAAGGCCCTCGTCTCCGTCCTGGCTGTCTGTGTTGATGTAGTTGTACTGAATCTGGCAGAAATCCCATTGGTCCGTGTAATCCACGATTCTCTTAAATGTCTCCAGATCGTCATGGAAGGAAAAGCCCAGATACCGGATCTTGCCTGCCTCCCTGGCCTTCATCATGTGATCGATCAGATGAAATCCCTTTACCTTCTCCTCAAATCTCTCCTTGTTCAGGGCATGAAGCAGATAGAAATCGATGTGGTCTGTCCTCAGCTTCTGAAGCTGTTCCTCCAGAATCTCATCGAAATCCTCCTCTTTCTCCAGCTTCCACATAGGGCTCTTGGTCGCCAGATATACCTTCTCACTGTATCCGTCCTGAAGAGCTTTCCCCACAATAATCTCACTGGTCTCCTGGTGATACGGATAAGCCGTGTCAATGTAATTGACTCCCTGGTCAATGGCATGGCGGATAATCGATATGGCCTCCGCCTCATCCACAGTCCCGTCCGAATTCAGCGGCAGCCGCATACAGCCAAAACCCAAAGCGGAAACCTGTACTCCTGTACTTCCAAATTTACGATATTGCATGTGATATCCTCCTCTCATTTACAGTATAACGCACTTTGGGCGGAAAGGACAGCCTAAATATAGAAATAACACGGGATTTCCACCATCAGCATAACCGTCCATCCAATGGCGCAGGCAAAGGGCACGCCGATAATGCCATACCTGGGCACAAGCAGATACACAAAGACAACACGCAGACTGGTCTGAATAAACGTGCCCAGAAGCGTCATCTTCATGTTCTTTCGTCCGCGGAAATATCCCTGCACCCCGTTGGTAAAAGCCGGAAGGATATAAAAGAACGCCATAATCCCCAGATACCGGCATCCAATCTCCACTACGCCCGCATTCGCGCCCGTCACAAACAGGCGCATGATGGGCTCCCTGAGACAGAATGCAGTGACACAAATAAAAATCCAGTACAAAAACTCAAGCAGAAGCCCCGCCCGGAAACCGCTCCGAATCCTCTCCTCTTTCTCCGCCCCGGAATTCTGCGCCACAAACGTGGTAATTCCGGCAGCAATGCTCTGCTCCGGCGTGAAGGCATAGTCATCCACCCTTGTCACCGCATTGAAGGCAGCCATAACATCTACTCCCAAAGGATTGACCGCTCCCTGGATCAGCAGCTTGCCGATGGGCTGGCAGGACTGCTGCAGCGCCGTGACGCCGCCGTATTGAAGCGTCTGCTTCAAAAGGTCTTTGTCTATCTTAAATTCCACAGGAGACAGCCGCAGCTCCGGAATCTTCCGGTATACATAAATGAGACAGAGAACCGCGGAAAGGGCCTCCGCGATCACGGTGGTGACTGCAGAACAGACGATTCCAAAACCCAGGCCTCCTATGAGGATCATATCCAGCACGCCGTTCAGCACGGAGCAGAATGCCAGAAATTTGAGAGGCGTTTTGGAATCCCCCACGCTTTTCAGCGCGGAAGACACTGCATTATAGAAAAAAGTAAACGGCGCTCCGAGAAATATGATTCTCAGATAAGCTGCCGCGATAGAGAGAATCTCTTCCGGCACATACAAGACTCGCAGAAGGCTTTTCGCCGCCGCGATTCCCAGAATGACCACCGCCACAGAGAAATACACGCCGAATACAGCCGTCGTCGCCAGCTCTCTTTTCAGCATCTCCATCTGCTTCGCGCCAAAGAAATTGCTCATCAGCACAGAAGAGCCGATGCAGATGCCGGAAATCCCCAGAATGATAATATTCATCACCGGGGAGCAGGTTCCCACCGCTGCCAGCGCTTCTTTTCCGATAAAACGTCCCACGATCATGGAATCAACCGCATTATAAGTCAGCTGAAACAGGCTCCCCAGAACCAGCGGAACCGAATAGGCGATCAGATGCCGGGGTATATTCCCTGAAGTCATGTCCCTTACCATAAAGCGCTCCCCTTAGACCAAATCCTTTCCTGCACTCTGACGCAGCAAAAAGCCGGAAGCAACGCCTCCGGCCCTTTCTGCTGTCCAAAATATTATCTAGTCCTCCAGCCTCAGGTGTCTGGGAAGGCCGTCCACCATCATGGCCGTCAGCTCCGCCTGGATCAGCGGACGGACATAATTGATGAATTCCTGGGTCACAAAATCGCCGGTCTCATTGATCCACTCTCTGGGCACCTTCTTCTCGATATTGGCAATCTTATGTACATCATACAGATCCGTGATGCACAGGTAGGGATCGTCGGAAATCCTCTTCAGAATGATCATCTTGCCGGTCTCGCCCTCAAAGGCCGCCTTCACCGCGGCGCCGCCTACCTGGAAGGCCTCGGTGACATCCACACGGCTTACGATATGGGACGCGCAGCGCTGCAGAGAGTTGAATTCGATGGCTCTTGTTTTGCAGCCGGGAACTTCCCTGGAAATCTTCTCCGCCAGATACCGGGCGGTGCCGGTCAGCTGCTTATGGCCGAAGGCATCCACGAAATCCACATTGTCCGTCAGCTCGCAGACATATCTTCCATCCGCCACCTTCAGGCCCTCGGAAACCGCGATAACCAGAGCTGGTTTCTCTTTATGGAGAGCCGCGATCTTCTTCATGAAATCGTCCACGTCAAAGGTAAGCTCCGGCAGGTACAGAAGATCCGGGCCCTCGCAGTCCTCGCCCTTGGCCAGGGCCGCCGCTCCAGTCAGCCATCCGGCGTTCCGTCCCATGATCTCGATAATGGTCACGCTCTGATTGCCGTACACCAGGCCATCGCGGATGATTTCCTTGGTGATGGAAGCGATGTACTTGGCAGCGCTTCCGAAACCGGGCGTATGGTCGGTAACCGCCAGGTCATTGTCGATGGTCTTGGGTACGCCCATGAAGCGGATCTTACTGCCGTTTAAGATAGCGTAGTCAGACAGCTTCTTGATGGTATCCATGGAGTCGTTGCCGCCGATGTAGAAGAAATACTCAACCTCGTACTTGTCCAGGATAGCGAAGATCCGGTCGTAGATCTCCGTGTCCTCTTTAATCTCCGGCAGTTTAAAACGGCAGGAGCCCAGATAGGAAGAAGGCGTCCGCTTCAGCAGATCGATATCCAGATCGGACTTGATGTGATCGGCCAGATCCACTACTCTGTCCTGAAGGAGTCCCTGCACGCCGTGAAGCATGCCGTAGACCTTCTTCGCGCCCCGGTCTCTGGCGGTCTTAAATACGCCTGCCAGGCTGGAGTTGATCACTGCTGTCGGTCCGCCGGACTGTCCTACGATTACATTACCCATAACTGATGACATGATTAATTCCCCCTTTTTAAATTGATCCCCTGCGGCCTGTTCTTTATCCCGCGCGTTCCTGTTCGCGGCGGCCGCACATACGTTATAGTTTTCCTGTATACTGACGCAACAAGGAAAGGACAGTTCCCGGCGCTTTTCGCGCTGTCTGTCCTTTCCCAAGCTGCGTGTTCTCTTATCTCTGTACCCGTCCGGAACCGTCGCCGCCGGCCAGCGCGTCCACATCAGCGCGGGTTACCAGGTTGAAGTCTCCCGGAATGGTGTGCTTCAGAGCGGAAGCCGCCACCGCGAATTCCAGAGCCGCCTTCATATCCTTGCCGTCCACCAGGCCGCAGATCAGACCTGCCGCGAAGGAATCTCCGCCGCCTACACGGTCCACGATAGGAGTGATATGATACTTTCTGGAATGATAGAATTCTCTGGTCTTGCCGTCCATGATACATGCGGACCAGCCGTTATCGGAAGCGCTGTGGCTCTCACGCAGGGAGCTGATGATGTACTTGAATCCGAACTTGTCCGCCATCTGATTGAAGATATCCACGTAACCTGCCAGTTCCAGTTCTCCGGAGGTTACATCGGTGTTGCCGGGCTTGAAGCCCAGAACCTTCTCCGCGTCTTCCTCATTGCCGATGCACACATCCACATACTGCATCAGGTTGGTCATAACCTTCTGGGCCTTCTCGGAGGACCACAGTTTCTTACGGAAGTTCAGGTCTACGGACACGGTCACGCCGTGAGCCTTGGCAGCCTTCAGGGCAGCCTCGGTCAGGGCGATGGCGTCGTCGCTGACAGCGGGAGTGATCCCGGTGAAATGGAACCAGTCGGCGTCCTTGAAGATCTCGTCAAAATCGAACTCCTCGGGCTTCGCGGTGGAGATGGAGCTGTGAGCTCTGTCATAAACCACGTTGGAGGCTCTCATGGCGGAGCCGGTCTCCAGGTAATAGATTCCCAGACGCTCGCCGCTTCTGGCGATGTGCTTCGTGCCTACATTGTATTTTCTCAGAGCCGCCACCGCGCACTCGCCGATGGGGTTTGCCGGAACCGCCGTCACAAACTCCGCGTCATGTCCGTAGTTTGCCAGAGATACGGCCACATTGGCCTCGCCGCCGCCGTAATTGATATCAAACTCATCGGCCTGGATAAATTTCTCATTGTTGGGGGTGGACAGTCTCAGCATGATCTCACCCATGGTTACTACTTTTGCCATTGCAATCTCCTCCTTTATCATGGAAAATACAGGCTTTCCGCCGGTCAGGCACCTGCCGGCGGAAAATGACTGTTACTTTTTACAGTTACTTGCTCTTACTTGCTGCGGGCCGCCGCTACTGCCGCCACAAACTCCTGGGCCTTGGCGGTCACTGCCGCGAAATCTCCGGTCTTGGCGCCCTTGGTCAGGCTGCTTCCGGTACCGACCGCATACGCGCCGGCCTTGATCCATTTATCCACGTTGTCAACGTCAACGCCGCCGGAGGGCATGAACTCACCCTGGGGAAGGGGGCCCTTGAAGGAGCTGATGGCTGCCGGTCCCACGATATTGCCGGGGAAGATCTTGATCACGTCGCAGCCGGCTTCCATAGCTGTAATGGCCTCGGTGGGAGTCATAACGCCGGGCAGCATGGGCACTCTGTAGCGGTTGCACAGCTTCACGGTCTCCACATTCAGTCCGGGACTGACCACATAGTTGGCGCCCGCCAGGATCACCTGTCTCGCGGTCTCCGGATCCAGAACAGTTCCGGCTCCGATCACGACCTTGTCGTTATCCTTGTACTTCTTCACCATGGCGGCGATAAAGTCAATGGGGTTGCCCTCATCCATGGTCATGGTGATCTCAATAAAGTTGATGCCGCCTGCGATGATGGCGTCCACAATCTTCTCGCCCTGTTCCAGGTTCTTAGCGCGAACCACGGCAACAAGACAATCCTCACGCATCCTTGACAATACCTTCTCTTTCTTCATTTTTGTTCTCCCTTCTTTTATTTGATTCGTATATACGAACAGCTTTCGTAAACACGAATTTTTATACTGTTATTGTATACAATATTCTTCTGCTTGTCAATAGGAAATTACACACTTTTTCCCAGATATCCCAACATTTTTGAGACTTCCGCCGCCTTTCGGCTGATAAGCTGCCCCAGACCGTCGTAATCCTCCGCCGGCTTGTAGAGACTGGACAGGCTGATGGCCCCCAGGACATGGCCGTCGGCGCCAAACACCGGCGCTCCCACGCATTCCATATGGTCCTCCATCTCACGGGCATCCAGTGCGTATCCCTGCCGCCGCACCTTCGCAAGCTCCCTCTCCAGATCTTCCCTGGTGCGGATGGTACGCTCCGTCTTGGGTTCAAAATGAATGCGGTCCATGATCTGCTGCCTGGTCTCCTCGTCGGTGTAGGCCAGGATGGCCTTTCCCAGGGACGTACTGTACATGGGATTCTTGGTTCCCACCGTAGCCGTAGTTATAATGGGATTTTCCGGCTCAAATTTGCATATATACACCACTTCATGGTCAGAACGGACGCCAAAGAAGACTGTTTTTCCCACTTCTTTAGAAAATACCCTGAGCTCCGGCTCGATAATGCTGATGAAATCCAGGTTGTTGGTGTAGTTGACGCCGATCCGATAAGCTGCCAGCCCGATGGTGTAGGTCTGCTTCTGCCCTTTATTCACATGAACCATATCCATCTCCGCCAGAGTCGCCACAATATCGTAGGCGCTGGTCTTGGGCATATTCAGGGCGCCGCAGATCTCATCTAGGGTGATGCCGTCCGGCCTCCTGGATACCAGCTTCAGAATTTCCACCGTTCTCTGGGTGGTGCGGTTCATCTTCATAAATCAGAACACTCCTCTTCCTTTTCCGCAGGCACTGTCCGGCGGGACGGCACGGCCTCACGAGAAGGCGCAGCCTCGCCTACAGCGTCACTCCCTGCTTAAAGATGGCCATATCGTGGAATCCGGCTTCCTCGGCCTTCACCTTCCGGCCGGAGGCAACCGCCAGCACGTAGTCGAACAGTTCCTGAGCCAGCTCCGCCTTGGACTTGTCCTCCACCATGCGGCCAGCGTTGAAGTCGATCCAGTTGTCTTTCTTTCCTGCCAGGGCGGAGTTGCTGGAGATCTTCACCGTAGGCACCGGGGAGGCAAAGGGCGTTCCGCGGCCGGTGGTGAACAGCACAATCTGAGCGCCGGACACCGCCAGGGCTGTGGCAGCCACCAGGTCATTGCCGGGGGCGCTGAGCAGATTCAGCCCCCTGGTCTTCACCGGCTCGCCGTAAGCCAGCACGCCCTTCACCGGGGCGCTTCCGGACTTCTGGGTGCAGCCCAGGGATTTGTCCTCCAGGGTGGAGATACCGCCCTTTTTGTTGCCGGGTGACGGATTCTCATAGATAGTCTGGTTATGACTCTTAAAATAATTCTTAAAATCGTTAATCAGATTCACGGTCTGGTCGAAAAGCTCCGGCGTCTCGCAGCGGTTCATGAGAATGGTCTCCGCCCCGAACATCTCCGGCACCTCCGTCAGAATGGTGGTTCCTCCCTTGGAAATCAGAAGATCGGAGAACGCCCCCACCACCGGGTTGGCCGTGATGCCCGACAGCCCGTCGGAGCCGCCGCACTTCATGCCGATGACCAGCTCGCTGGCGTCAATCTTCTCCCTGGCAAACGCCTTGGCGTAGTTCGCCAGTTCTTCCAGAATGGCCATGGCCGCTTCCTGCTCGTCCTCCACATCCTGGCACTGAAGGAACTTCACTCTCTGATCGTCATACTCGCCGATATAGTCCATCAGCACCGGAATGTTGCTGTTCTCACAGCCCAGTCCCAGCACCAGCACGCCTGCGGCGTTGGGATGGTGGATCATATCCGCCAGTACCGTCCTGGTATGCTCCTGGTCATCCCCCATCTGGGAACAGCCATAGGGGTGGGAAAATGCGATTACGTCCTCAAGGCTTCCTCCGATGAGGCTCTGGGCTTTCTTCTCCAGCGCCTTGGCGATGGAATTGACACAGCCTACTGTGGGAATAATCCAAATCTCATTTCTCACGCCCACCTTGCCGTCGGTCCGCCGGAATCCCTCGAAATACGCGTGTTCCGTAGGCTCCACCTTGGGGTTCGTGGGCTGATATTCATAGGTAAGCAGGTCGCCCAGGCCGGTCTTCAGATTATGGACATGAATCCACTGGCCGGTCTTCACCGCTTCCCTGGTCAGACCGATACGAAATCCGTACTTGATCACATCGCCGCCTTCGGGAATATTCTTTATCGCTATCTTATGGCCCTGGGGAATCTCCTCCAGGGCAGTTACTGCCGTTCCGGCGATATCCAGCGTCTCCCCCTTGGCGATGGGCCGAAGAGCCACCGCCACATTGTCCTCCTGGTTAATCCTGATTACGTCCTGCATGGTTACCTCCTTACCTTCCGAAATTATAGTTTGCCAACCCCTGTTTCAGTTCTCGCTCTCCTCGAAAACCGGTATCGCGCTGTCCTGCGCGGAATCGATACCGACACATCCATTCGGCAGATACCGCAGTACGCGGCATCTGCGCGATTGTAAGCGCTTACAATTATTGTACCTGATTTCCCTGGAGAAGTCAATGGAATCGTTGAAATTTATGGTAAAACTTCTGCCAGCCCATTTGGCAGAACCTTTTGTTTTCTTCCGATATGCCTTCCGGTATGCCAGCGCCGCCAGAATTCCCGCGGCCGGCAGAAGCCACAGCCATTTCCACAGGCTTCCGCGCTTCTCCAGAAGAACGAATTCTCCCGCTCCGTCCGCGTCAAACACCAGATAGGAACCGTCCTTTTTGCTTTCCACCAGTTCCGCCGCGCCGTCATTCACGACCGCCGCGTACAGCGTATGTCTCTTGTCGCCGGCAAGCGCATGAAGCCGGACCGGACCGTCAAAGACCTGCTGCTCTTCCGTGAGGATCCGATAGGAATATCTGCCTGCCGGCTCGTAGCCGGAGGGAATGCGAAGAGACTCTGCGGAGCCTGCGGCGCTGCCCTCATCAGCTGTCTCGCCTGCGGCGCTGCCCGGCTGATCATATCTTCCCTCCGCATCAGCCTCTTCCACTTCAATCACCGTTCCCGGATAGAATTCACCCTCTGCCAGAAGAAGCGGCAGCTTATCCTCGGAACAGGCGATGGTGCTGACCCACGGATGATAGACCGCGTGAACCTTCACACTGTTATGCAGGCTGGAGAGGTCCTTATCCTCCCACTGGCCGTAGAATCCTTCCTTCTGGGGCAGCTGCGGAATCTCAGAGGCATCGATTCCTTCTCCATACCGCCCGTCGATCACCTTCAGCACCTGACCGTCTGCCAGGAACGAGACGGAAAGCCGGCCGAACTCCTCCGGCACCTGCTCCATAGCTGTAAATTCCTCATAAGACAGCCCCTGCGCCTGGCCCGTGCGGGTCACTCCGTCCACAGCGCCCAGGCCTTCGTCCACATAACAGTTGCCCTGGATTACAGCTTCCTCATCCGCCGCTCCCGCGATACTTCCCAGCCATTCCTCCGTTGTGCTGCCGATATCCGCCATGGCGCCGTTTTCATACAGGTCGCAGGCCCATCCGGCGATTCCGCCCACATACTCCTTTCCATCAACCGCGCATCTGCTGTAATTCTGCCGCAGCACATGACCGCTGCTGCCGGCAATTCCGCCGGCGTACTGCCCGCCGGCTTCCACGTCCCCGTAATTCTGATTGCCGGCCAGGGTCCCCAGATTGGTCTTTCCGGCGATTCCGCCGGCGCAGTCATATTTCACATCAATCTCTCCGCGGTTTACACAGAAACGGACCAGGGCGTTGGCGCTGCGGGACACGTTCAGGGTACGTTCCTCCTCCACATCCAGATCCTGTTCCGGATCCAGACTGACTTCCGTCCCGATCATACCGACGATTCCGCCTCCCTGATGATCCGCGGATACGACTCCCTCGTTTCCGCACCGTTCTACTGTCCCGTCCTCCGCCGCCTGCTCGGAAGCTGTTTCATCGGAGATATCTTCAAACAGCGTCTCTCCCTTCTCGTCAGTCCGTTCCAGACCATCGGATATGGTAGACTGAATCTGGTCCAGCTGCTCTTCCATCCGCTGCTTCTGCTGGCGGATCTGGGCCTTGCTGTCTTTCATTCCGCCGGACAGGGCATCCACGTCGCCGGACAGCAGATCTATCTGGGCCGTCATGGCCTCATCCGTCTTTCCGGCGTCGTCATCTGCAATCTCCAGATTCTTCCGGGCAGAATCCGTCATATTCTGAATCTCTGTCATCAGGTCATCCAGATCATCCGCAAATTCTTCCCCATTGCTCAGGGCATACTCCGGCATCTCCCTGGACAGCTCCGATGTGAGCGACGCCATCTCCCTGGCGTTCTGTTCCATTTCCTGAAGAATCTGCCGTTCTCTCTCAAGCCACTGTCTCCGGGCCTCAATATCCAGAGGGTCCCCTGTGTATCCCTGGTTCAATTCCTGCCGGAGAACCTTTTCCCTGTCTTCCAACTGCCGGAGTTTTTCCACCTTATCCTTTGAGGATTTGGAAACCAGCTTCAGCTCCAGATTATTCAGAATATCATCTATGGAATCCATATACGGATCCATATCGTCTGCGAAATCATCTTTGTCGCTCTTTAACAGTTCCTTATAGAAACGCCCTACGTCCCTGATATCGTCTACACGATTTCCAATCTGATCCAGATTGGTCTCTGCCGTATCGCTGCCCTCTTCCAGAATCCGGGACATCTGATCGCCTATTTCCCCAAGGGCGTCCAGCTGATCCTCCAGAGTATTCAGCGTATCCTCGCCATAAGTAACGGACAGCCAGGGCTCCAGCTGTCCCAGGATTCCGCCTACATCTTTTCTCCCCTGGATCGTTCCGTAATTGGCGCAGCCGCTGATGATACCGCTCTGTCTTCCGGCAATTCCGCCTACATTATAGCCGGTATGGGCACAGCCCGTCTCTCCATAGTTAATGCTGCCTTCAATACGCCCCATGGAAAAGCCTGCGATTCCGCCTACATCGTTGACCTTCTCCTGCTCCAGGGCCTGCTCCAAATCCATATTCCCGGAGGCCTGGGCCGCCATGTCCGATGTTGTTGTCTGGGACTGGCGATTGACCTGGGTATTCACCTGCCCCCAGTTATAGCACTTTCCTATATATCCTTCATTGTAACCTGTGATTCCGCCAGCTTTCAAATCTGCGGTTACCATGGCCTCATTCTGGCATTCCTCAATCACTCCGCCGCTTCCGTTGTAACCTGCAATCCCGCCTGTGGACTCCTTGCCGGACACCTCCCCGGCAAACTCGCACAGCCGGATAGTTCCCTGGTTACTACCGGCAATTCCGCCTACGTTGACTCCGCTGCCGCCCGGCCGCACACGTCCCTCTACCCGGAGATTGGCGACAACCGCTCCCTCCGACACATACCGGAAGAGGCCCATATTGGAGCCTGCATGCACGATATCCAGACCTTTTATCGTATAGCCGCCGCCTTCCAGCGTTCCGGCAAAGACCGGAATCATCACGTCTCCGTCAGAACTCAGATCAATATCCCCCGTAAGGGTAAATGTCTTCCCTCTGGAATATTCCTCTGACTCGCACTGAGCGGCAAATTCCAGAAATTCCTCCCGGCTGCCGATAGCATAATTCCCGTCCGCGTTTTCCGCCGCGGCAGGCATCCCTCCGAGGCAGGAAAGCAGCAATGCCGCCGCCAGAGTAAATGCCGCCGTTCGGTTTCCAAAACTGAATCGTCTCATCGCTTACTTCTCCTCCTTTCCGGCATCCGCAACTTCATGGCCTGCATCCTTTCGGCCTGCATCCTTACGGTCCGCATCTTTACGGCCTGCATCCTCATGACTGCGCTTTTCTCCCCGGGTCAGTTCCGTTCTGTCAATCCATTTATCAAATATCAGAAGGAACTGGGGAAGCACCGTCATCACCAGGCCGATGGATATCAGCGCTCCCCATCCCAGGGCTTTCCCCAGGGAGGCAATGGTTCCGTTATAGGTCATATTGCCTACGGCAAAACCGGCGCAGACCAGCATGGTTCCCGATGTGATGATGGTGGGAAACGCCTGATTCAGCGTCTCCACCACCGCCTGTTTTCGGTCCTTCATGGTCTTTCGCAGCTCCAGGTAGCGGCTGGTGATCACAATGGCGTAGTCGATGGTGGCGCCCATCTGAATGGCGCTGACGATCAGATAGCTCAGGAAAAACATGGTACTGTTCGTCAGGTAGGGAATGGCAAAATTGATCCAGATGCTTCCCTGGATGGTCAGCACCAGCAGAAACGGCAGGCCCGCCGACTGGAAGGTGAAGAGAAGCACGATTCCCACCAAAACCGCTGTCAGCACGCTGATGATCATATTGTCCGTCTGGAAGGAACTGCTTAAGTCGTAGTTATTGGTGGCGTCTCCCACCACATAGGCCTCGTCGTAATATTTATAGATCATCTCGTGGATCCGGTCGATGACGGCAAAGGTCTCCGCGCCTTCCACCGGGCCCTTCAGCTGGAAGACCAGCCGGTCGTAATGTTCTCCCTCCAGCTGCTTTCTGGCGTCGCAGATCTGACGGTAAAGGTCGTCGATCTCCTCCGATTTCTCCTCATCGAAATCGATTCCCCCGTTCTCCTTCTGCTCATAGATGAAATCGATCATTTCGATGATGGACACCCGGTAATCGTCCAGATTTTTCATGAAAGCGCTGTACTGCTGGTTTTCCAGGGCGTAGAACTGGTACAGCACCCGGACCAGATCCAGGTCCACGTCGGCCACCTCGGAAAACTCCCTGGGATTTAATTTGTCCACCAGGATATATTTCCCGTCGTCGCTGACCTCCACATTGGCAAGGCCCAGAGCGCTGTCGATCTCCTCCATCTGTTCCAGTTCCCTTAATACCTTACCCTCTTTCTCATAGTCGCCCCGCGGCACCAGCACCGCCATGGTGTTGGTCACCTGGAAGGTCTCCTCAATCCGGTCTTTGGAGGTAAGATACTCGTTCTTCTTATCGGTGTCGATGGAATTCACGTCATAGATATAGGGACATTTCTGAGCGAAAATGCAGGCCCCTGTCACGATTACCAGAAACAGCGGCATGGTTATGTAACGAATCTTCACCACCAGCCTGCCCCAGAACCGGATGGACGGCACAAAGCTGTGATGCCTGGTCTTCTCGATGGCGTCGGCAAACATGACGATCAGGGCCGGCATCAGCAGGAACACGGTCAGCAGGCTGAATACGATGGCCTTGGCAAGGACCCGGCCCAGATCCATGCCGATCCCGAATTTCATAAACATCAAAGCCACCATGCCGGACACCGTGGTCAGGCTGCTGGAAGAAATCTCCGGTATGGCCTTGGACAGCGCCACCGTCATGGCGTCTATGGTGTTTTTATCCTCCTTCTCCTCCATGAAGCGATGGAACAGGATAATGGCGTAATCGATGGCCAGTGCCAGCTGCAGCACCGCTCCTACCGCGTTGGTCACGAAAGATACCGAGCCGAACCAGTAGTTGGTGCCCATGTTAAGAACAGCCGCCACGCCGAAGACAATCATGAAGATCACGATTTCCATATAGGTTTTGGACGTAAATAAAAGTACGCCGATGATGACGATGATCACCACCACGATAATGCCCTTCATATCATTGCGCAGGGAAGCGGCGTCGTCCTTGTCCACCGTGGTGTATACATAGGAATCATATCCCTCCAGAGTTTCCCTCACGGAAGCCATGGCCGCCTGAGAAAGGGCCGTCTTTTCCTCCTCCTCAAAGGTCAGATCATAGAGGGCGCAGGCGTCACGATAGGAATCTCCAATCTCTGCATCCTCATAGGCATCATCATCCATCCGGTAAAAGGAAACGTCGGAGATTCCCTTGATCTCCTCCAGCTCGTCGGCCAGCTCCAACGCCTTCTCATAGGTAATATTGCTGACCAGGATCCGCGCCGAACCGAAGGTGACAAACTCCTCCTCCATAATATCCAGCCCCTGCCTGGTCTCCGTATCCTCCGCCAGATATTCTGTCAGCTCGTTGATCACTTCCACCTTGGAGATGGAAAGCACGCTGTAAATGCACGCCAGGGCGAACAAAGCGATAAACGCCTTCCGCTTGTTCACGACAAAGCGGGCAATCCTCATCATGATTCCCTCACGGTCTTTTTCCATAATCGTCTTCTGTCCTTTCCGGCCAAAAAAGCTCCACTTGATTTATTATAGAAAGTTGTGTTAAAATACTCCATAATTAATCGGCCTTATCTGTCTCATTTGAAACACCTTCAGAATTTTTGTCTAATTTATAAGCGGAGGAACCGGATCATGAACCGTCAGAATCAGGAGAAACGAACGGAAAATATAGCCGAAAGACGCACTCACTTCCTTCTAAGAGCCGGCCTTTTTTCGCTGCTGCAGGAAATTCCTTTTGAAAAGATTACTACCACCGAACTGTGCAGCCGGTCCATGGTGCCCCGTTCCACCTTCTACCGGTACTTTGACGACAAATACGACCTGCTCTATTTCTGTATGCGCAGCTTTCTGGACCAGGCGGATCTGAATGAGGATATCATCTACCTTAAAAGCGAAGCCTCCATGCGAAAGATCATACTGGAGGTTATTCGGACCATGGATTCTCAGAAAGCCTCATTTCAGAAAATCCTGCAGATCAACCGGGACGGAATCTTCATGGAGATTCTCCGCAACTGCCTGCTTCAAATTCTGAACGAACAATTAAAAGAGGGCAGTTCCTGCGGACTTGCCCCCAAAATTTCTTTGCCGGTATTCACTTATCTGCTGGTGGATTTCTACATCAGCGTAGCCAAATGCTATCTGGAACTGTCCGACCAGTTTAACGTGGAGCAGTTTTCGGAAAATGTATTCCTATTCGCCAATAAGGACTTTTTCCGGTAGACAGTCCAGCATCTTCCCCAGCCTGTTGAAGCTGAGCCGATTCCTCACGTAAGGAGACAGCCTCATGGTCAGCGGCAGGATGTCCTCCGTCAGGCCGATCTGACTCACATCATAGATACAGCCGCTTTCCCTCAGCAGCTGAACCAGCTCTTCCTCCGAGGGAAGGGCCTCGATAATCTCCGCGATACGGGGCAGTTTCTCCGCCAGCCGCTCCGGATTTACCGTCTCCATGGGATCCGGCGTATTCTCCTGAATCACAGCCTCATAAAGCCCCTTCGCCCCGAAGGTATCCTGAAGAAGCTCCTTCTCCAGTCCCTCATAGGGCTTCACACGGCATCTGCCCTCCCGAATGGCACGGGCAATCTTTTTATACAGACTGATATTCAGAACCAGCCCGATGGACACCTTCTCACCGTGAAGGGCATCCACATGGCCGTTGATGACCTCCATCTCCCACAGATGGGACACATGATGCTCCGCGCAGGAGGCCGGCCGGGAATTGCCGATCATCTGCATGGCCAGGCCGGAAAGAAGAAGGGCGTACATCAGCTTTTCATAGGCATCCGCCTCACCGGCTCTGAGACCGGCCATACACTGGCGCACCGCTTCCATAGCCTCCTCCTCCATCCGGCAGACCCGCTCACAGATGTATTCGCCGGTCACCTCATGGGCGATCCGCCAATCGGCAAGAGCAATGTATTTCCCCAGCAGATCCGAGACGCCGGACGCGGTCAGACGCCAGGGTGCCCCGGAAAAGATACCTGTATCCGCAAACACGCCGATGGGAGACACCGCCGGCAGGGTTTTCTTCATCCCGTTCCAGGTCATGGCCGCCACCGTGGACACAAATCCATCCACGCTGGCAGCCGTAGGCACAGACACAAAGGAAATCCCCTTCTCATGGGCAATGTATCGGGTGAGATCGTGAATCGTTCCCGAGCCCACCGCAAGAAGAAGCCCCGGCGCAGGCTCTCCTTTCTCCTTACTTTCCGCCAGGGCCCTGTGAACCAGCTCCACACCGTGATTATCCGCGTGAAGGTTGTCCGCCGGAAGCTTCAGCTCTCCGCACAGCTGCCAGGCCGCCTGCAGTTTTTCTCTGGCCGCCTTCTCCGTGTTGGTATCGCACAGGATCAGCGGATTTCCGTATCCTGCCAGACTGCCGTCCTTCAATTTCTGAAACAGCGCGTCTGCGGCATGATTTCCGATCACAATATCTTTTACTTCAATTCTGTGTGAGCGGCCGCAGGCGCAGGGGCCGTTAAAAAGTTCAGCCTGAATATTCAAAATTAATTCTCCCTATATGAATACTTTCCTGTGTTTGCCGTTCTCCCGGCCCGAAAAGCCTTAACCCTTCACGCCGCCGGAAGTCAGGCCCGCCACCAGGTGCTTCTCGATGCACAGGAACAGAATAATAACCGGGGCCGTGGCAAACAGGGACGTGGCGAACATATACTGCCACTGGATCATGTTGAAGCCGTTAAATACGTTAATGCCTACGGTAATAGGCTTTAAGGTGTCTGTAGATATCAGCGTCAGCGCCATGGTGTATTCGTTCCAGGCGTTGATAAAGACGAAGATCAGCGTGGTAACGATGCCCGGCGCGGCCATGGGAAGCAGCACACGGGTCAGAGAACCCACAGAGCCGCAGCCATCAATCTTGGCAGCCTGCTCCATCTCCGGGGAAATGGACAAAAACGTGCCCCGCAGAAGCCATATGGCAAAAGCCTGATTAAAGGCGGCGTTCAGCAGGATAAGCCCCAGCAGATTGTTGGTAAGATTCAGATCCAGCATCAGCCGGTAAATTCCCATAAGGAGCACTACGGGAGCGAACATCTGGCTCATGATCACGGCACCCAGAAAGAATCCCTTGCCCTTAAACTGCATCCGGCTCATGGCGTAGGCTGCTGGAACGCCGCACAGAATGGCGATGCAGGTGGCGCCGCCCGCTACGATCACAGAATTCAGGAAATACCGAAGGATCGGCGCCTGGCTCCACACATCCACGAAGTTAGACCATTTCCAGTCTTTGGGGAGAATGGTCATATTCAAAGCGTACATCTCCTCACGGGTCTTGGCTGCGGTGGTGAACATGACAAAATAAGGATACAGGATCACCGCGCACAGCACGAGAACAAACAAATACAGGGCAATCTTTTTGATGAGTCCTTTTCTGCTCTTCTTCATCACTGTTCCTCCTTTTCCGCCCGCAGCGACAGGATCATGTAGATACCGGCACAGAAGCACAAGATGACGAAGCCGACCACCGATACTGCCGCGGCCTGACCCATACGTCCGTTGGTGAAGGCCAGCTTATAGAGATATGTGGCCAGGGTATGGGTCTTGTCCGCCGGGTCGCCCTTGGTGATGGTCCAGATAATCGGGAAGGAGTTGAACACATAGATAATGTTCAGCACCGTAGACACCGTCAGATTGGGCCGAAGCAGCGGCAAAGTAATCCTGTACAGCTTCTGCCAGAAAGAGGCTCCGTCAATATCCGCCGCCTCGTAGTAGGTATCGTCGATACTCTGGAGTCCCGACAGCACGCAGAAGGTGACAAACGGTATTGTGACGAAAATGCCAATCCAGCACTCCCAGGCGAAGTAAGCCGCGGCGTTAGGCGTCCAGTTAATATTCCGGCTGATGATGCCCAGCTTCTTCAGAATGACATTGAGAGAGCCAAAATCGGCAGTGATAATATATTTCCAGACGATTGACTGGATAATCAGGCTGGTCGCCCAGGGAAATACCACAATGGCCCGGACGATCTTACGGCATGCAAAATTCTGATTCAGTACCATGGCGATGATGAAGCCCAGCAGCGTGGACATACCTACTACCACCACCGTCCATACAAGCGTGTTCTGGAGGGTATGCCAGAACTTGGCCGAAGCGAAAATGGACTGGAAATTCTCCAGACCGGAAAAGCCCTTAACCACGCCGGAACGGCTGATATCCGATACGGACAATTTAAATACGGTGAACACCGGAACGGCAATCATCGTAACCATCAGGATGATGCTGGGCAGCATCCAGATATAAGGCTCAATCTTTTTAAATGCGGATTTTTTCATATTTACCCCCTTTCTCAGAACGAGGGACTCTCAGCTTATGAGAAGAAAGAAAGGGGCCGGACCATGTCCGGCCCCTCGGGTCATTTACGGGTGATTCACATACAGCCGCGCAGGCCTTAGCCTTAGCCTTAACTTTAGCTTTAACATTAGCCCTGGTCTCAGCCTTAACTTCAGCCGGCGATATCTTCCTGAAGAGCATCAAGAACTTCCTTGGCATCGGCGCCCTCAAGCACCTGCTGCTCGGCGTCAATGACACCCTGCTTCACGTCGATCCACTCGGCACGGGAAGCGGGATAGAAATCACAGTCGGCAAGCATGCCGCACCAGGTAGCGAAGTAGTCGTTCTCACCAGGTGTTCCGCCGTTAGCTTCGCACTTATTGAACTTCTCAGCGTTCTCAGGCAGATACTCTGAGGAGTCGCTTGTGACAGGAAGGAAGCCCTCGTAAACCATGTACTCGGAATACACTTCCTGATCGTAGAAGTAATCGAAGAACGCGCTGATGGCAGCTGTCCGGGCGTCCTGATCAGGAGCAGAATCATCCTTGAACGCCATAAGACGGTCGCACACGCCAAAGGCCACGGGGCTGTTGCCGCCATTGGTGGGCATGGGCGCCACGCCGTAGTTGACATCAGAATCGGCGCTAATCATATTGCAGGGACCGATCATCATGGCCAGAGAACCGGCATTGAAGGCATCCTGCTGGGGATAACGAGTCGCGTTCATGGGATCCGCGAAGCAGTAACCGGCATCCACCATCTCCTTGATGAAGTTGAGGGATTCCACGTTGGCGTCGCTGTTCAGAGCCCAGTTGCCGCTCTCATCCACGAAACCGCCGCCGTTGTTCCAGGTGTAATAACCGAACGCGGCCTGTCCTTCATCGGAAGATACGTCAAGACTCCAGGGAGTGATGTCCGGATTGTAGGCTTTGATCTTAGCGCAGGCGTCTTTCACCTCGTCCCAGGTAGTCGGCGGATTCTCCACACCGGCAGCCTCAAGAATGTCCTTATTATAGAACAGGGAACGGACAGAGGCCAGAATGGGCAGCGCCCAGACGGTACCATCCAGTTCATTGGCGTTCCAGAAACTGGGAATGATCTTTGCCTTAAGCTCGTCCGAAGTATAATCCTCGGCAGGCATCAGCAGATCGTCCGCCACATAATCGGCAAATGTGTCGATGTTCAGAATGTCGGGAGCATCGTTGTTGGTGATCCGGTTGGCGACCACAGTATACAGGTCGTTCCAGGAGACAATCTCCACTGTCAGATCAACCTCGGGATGGGCCTCGGCAAAGCCGGGTACAAATACGCCGTCCCACCACTCCTGAGTGTTATTGCCGTACTGGGAAATGATCACATTCAGGGGCACTTTGTCGCCGGTGGCCTCAGCAGCGGCCTCGGTCTCAGTCTCGGCAGCCGCTTCTGTAGCGGCTTCGGTTGCGGCTTCCGTAGCAGCCGCAGTCGTTTCCGTAGATGAGGATGAGCCCGATCCGCCGCAGGCTGTCAGCCCCAGTACCATGGAAACCGCAAGGGTCATAGCAAGAATTTTCTTCATGTTTACTTCCTCCTTTTTTAATATGCACAATCAACAAAGCCAACCTTGCAATTTCCATTATACTTGTTAAAAATGCAAATATATAGGACAAAACGTACATATTATAGAAAAATCGTACGAACTTTGAAATAATTTACTTTTTATATACAAATCCGTTTCTTCTGGCCGCTTTTCGGAAATTACTGGGAGTTGTCCCCACAACTGACCGGAAGACCTTAGAAAAGTAGTTATAATCTGCGATTCCTACCTGCTCCGCTACCTGTGAAATCGGCAGGTTGCTCTGCAGAAGCAGATTCTTAGCCGCCTCGATTCTCCGCTGCGTGATCAGATAAGAAAGCGTCTGGCCGCCGCTCAGCTCCTTGGCCAGCATGCAGAGTTTCGTCCGTCCCAGATGCAGCTGCGCCGAGATGGAACTGAGGGACAGCTTTTCCATATAATGCTGGTTCAGATACAGTTCCAGTCTCTGGAGATCCGTCTGTTCCGTAGTTAGTATCATTCCCTCCAGCCGGATATAGGAAGCCAGTGCCTCCAGTATCTCCGAGTAAGCCTTCAGCTCCGCTTCACTGTACTGACGGAACCGGAAATACGCCTTCCGCAGCTCCTCCATATCTCCCGGCCACCAGTCCAGCAGCTTTCGGCTGTTCTCCCACTGCTTTTCCAGAGAAGAATCATTTAGAAGCTGGCCGTAGACCAGATACGCCAGCGGCTTCTGATCATCACCGGACCGAATCGGCAGCATCGCCTCACAGATTCCGGCATGACACCGATATCTGTAGAACTCTTTCCTGCCGGCGCATGCCTGAACAGCCCTTCCATCGCAATTGATACATCGTTCATGGCCTTCCGGCCTGGCATTCATCATCTCGCAAAAAGGCGCATGATCCGTAGTAAGGCAGATATCCAACCCCTGTCCATTCAGAATATTGGCCCGAATGCCGGTCAGAGCGTACAGGCTGGACACCAGATTTAAAAGCTGCTCCTGATCAAAATGAACATTCATAATCATCTCCCCTTACGAATAACATTCTGTAATTATGTCCGTTATATGTATTATGTGATGCCAGGTGCGGGAGCGCAAAGCACGGAGCAATCCGTGCATCATAGGGGGCAAAATACCTTTTGACCCCAACATCATTATATTTCTATTTGGACTTTTCTGCAACCGTCACAAAAAACAGGTCACAAAAATGCGTCAAAAAAAGTTTTACAGAACTGCATTTTCATGGTATAGTAAGTAAACGGTCAGAAGGTTTTACCGCTGTGCGCCTTTTCGGCGTTTCTATGAGATATATTTTCAGAGGAGGTTTTACGAATGAATCAAGCAATTAACCGGGAACTTCTGGAGAGATACAGTCAGGATTTCCGGTCCGACCGCACCAGCAGAGCCGCATGTGATGCCGTAACCGGCAACGGGCTGTTCAAAAGCAGCGTGAATCCCGCTGTTGCCTGGAAGAATAACCACGAATTTTCCCTGACCTTAAAGCAGGGCGCTATCACTTCCCAGAAGCAGAGCGGCCGGTGCTGGCTGTTCGCGGCCATGAATGTTATGCGTGCCCGCATCATCCAGAAATGTAACCTTGACACGTTTGAGTTGTCGCAGAACTATATGATGTTCTGGGATAAGCTTGAGAAATCCAACTGGTTCCTGGAGAATATTCTGGACACTCTGGAGGAGGAAAGCGAAAGCCGTCTCCTGTCCTTTTTACTGTCTGACCCATTAGGCGACGGCGGCCAGTGGGACATGATGGCCAATCTGGTTAACAAATACGGCGTCGTCCCAAAATACTCCATGCCGGAAACCACTGTTTCCAGCAGCACGCGAGAGATGAACCGCGTTCTGACGGAACTTCTGAGAGGATACGCCTGCAGCCTCCGCAAAGAAGCACAGGCCGGGGCCGGCCGGGATACACTGGAACAATCCAAGACCGACATGCTGAACAATATTTACCGCGTTCTGTGTATCTGCCTGGGCGAACCGCCCAGAACGGTGAATATGGAGGTTCGGGACAAAGAGGGCAATTTCATTCAGGAATACGATATGACCCCCCAGGACTTTTTCAAAAAGTACGTGGACATGGATCTGCACGATTACATAAGCCTGATCAACGCTCCCACCGCCGACAAGCCGTTCTACCATCGTTATACCGTAAAAATGCTCGGCAATGTAAAGGAAGGCGCGCCGGTCTGCTACATCAACCTTCCTATCGAAGAATTGAAAGCTGCCGCCATCGCGCAGCTTAAGGCAGGGGAACCCGTATGGTTCGGCTGCGATATGGGACCGCGCATCAACCGCGACACCGGCGTCATGGACCTGGACATTTATGATTTCAAAGATATTCTGCAGATTGATCTGTCCATGTCAAAGGCCGAGCGTCTGGACTACGGCCAGAGTAAGATGACCCACGCCATGGTCTTCCAGGGCGTAAACCTGGCCCCTGACGGCAAGCCGACCCGCTGGCGCGTGGAGAACAGCTGGGGCGAGGATGCCGGCAAAAAAGGCTACTACGTCATGAGCGACGACTGGTTTTCCGAATACATGTACCAGGTAGTCGTCAACAAAAAATACCTGACGAAAGAACAACTGGCTGTCCTGGATACGGAAACCATCATGCTGAATCCCTGGGATCCTATGGGGTCCCTGGCGTAATACAAAAAACGCGTCACTGGCGCTCTTTTTGCATACTGATGTAAACTTTAGGGCCGCGAAGAGGACTCTCCCGCGGCCCTTAATTATATATCAATTCTTTCTCTCACACCCTCACTCCGCTTCTTGCCTTCAATCCGCGGACCTCATTCTCCAGCTTTGTTACCCGAAGAATGGTCATCTCTTTCTCACCCTCAACCCTCAGCGCATCGTCCAGTTTCCGATTCAGATTCAGATGTCCCTCCGCAATGATATCAATCCTTTTTCTGACATCATTTTCCAAAATCAAATGAATCTCGCTGACATCTGTCTGCAGTTTCACCACGGCCTGCTTCTGCTCCGCCATATCATCCTGCAGCTGGGATATCGCCTGCTTCTGCTCCGCCATATCATCCCGCAGCTGAGATATCGCCTGCTTCTGTTCTGCCATATCATCCTGCAGCTGAGATATCGCCTGCTTCTGCTCCGCCATATCGCTCTTCAGCTGAGATACATCCTGTTTCAGACCAGACACGTCCTCTTTCAGAACTGACACATCTGCCTTCAGGCCCGATACATCCTGCTTGATCGGTTCTACAACCTCCGAAACTACACGGGCAATCATTTTCAAATCATTTTGATCCAACATATGAAAAACTCCTTTCTGCCCGCCACTCGTTCATCCTTCCCACAAAAATGATTATAACATTATATCGCCCTAATTTCCAGTGTTTTTTCTTACGATTTCTTCGAATCTTCCAAAAGGATGTATAGAGCCTCTTGATACGCATCGTAATTAAATCATATGAGATTCCTCTCACTTTAATCGTTGACAGATTCAAACCTTTATAAGCTCACAGCCTCACTACCATTCAAAATCACACTACTCTCAAACCAATAAGCATTTGTCCAGGTAAAAATCATAGCCTCACTACCATTCAAAATCACACTACTCTCAAACAGCCCTGCAGGGGCATAAACGAAAGGGGAAGCCTCACTACCATTCAAAATCACACTACTCTCAAACTAGACGCGCGTGTCATGATAAACGAACACAGCCTCACTACCATTCAAAATCACACTACTCTCAAACCCGTGAGGTAATTTTTGAGAACGCCGACTAGCCTCACTACCATTCAAAATCACACTACTCTCAAACAACTGGAAGGGTGGACGTTCGCCACGCAGAGCCTCACTACCATTCAAAATCACACTACTCTCAAACGGATAAGAAACAGCCAGAGAATATCAGTTTGCCTCACTACCATTCAAAATCACACTACTCTCAAACAAAGGAGTAGACGGCTATGGCATACGCTGAGCCTCACTACCATTCAAAATCACACTACTCTCAAACACACGTCGTCCGCGGTTGCGCGCGCGCTGGGCCTCACTACCATTCAAAATCACACTACTCTCAAACTAGCCCTCTCCGTCCCCGTCCGGTATCATGGCCTCACTACCATTCAAAATCACACTACTCTCAAACCACTACAAGAAAACGACGCTGGACGAACTGGCCTCACTACCATTCAAAATCACACTACTCTCAAACCGCGGCCAATGCTGAGAATCACGCGGTCATGCCTCACTACCATTCAAAATCACACTACTCTCAAACAGCATTGAGAAGCGGGCGCCAAAGCCAGTAGCCTCACTACCATTCAAAATCACACTACTCTCAAACCTCAAATTCCAATTCGACAGGCCGAGTATATGTGCCACTACAACACCGTGATTTTGAATGGGGCAGTCAGCCATTCCATGTAATCTCACAGGCATCGCTGTCTATCAGCACTGTTTTCGCGAAAATGCTTATATCAGCAGGCTGCCTGCTCTCTAATAATAATATATTCACTTTTTGATAGCAAGAAAATTCGAACAATTTTTTTATCTCATATTCTGTTAAGTAAGAATAAAGATTCACGAATATAAAACAGCGAATCCCCAATATCCCGCATACCACCCGAATATAGTCAACCAATTGTTCAATCAGCGTCTCCTGTTCCTGCGCAAATCTGACATTCAGGGCCTTCAGCAGACTTTGAATATCCATTTGTTCTGAGTAAACCAATTCAAAATCTGAACTCTGCAAAACCTGCATGATATAATTTTCCATTGACGTTACCAACCGATTATACCCGTCCAGAAGGTCAGATGAGGAAATATCCTTCTGCAATATCTCATACAGCCCATGGAGCAGTCTTCTGTCATTAAACGACAGTAATAACGGGTTAACTATACACATCAGGTTATCTTTCTTGCGAATCGGACAATCATGGTCGGATAATATGAATCCTCCGGCATCTTCCATATTCTCAGAAGACAGTTCCCTTACAAATGTGCAGAATAGCTGAGGCTGCTCAACAACCAGAAGATTCTGCTCATTCTCCTTAAATTCAAAGAAAAAATCAAAATCCTTATGCAGCAGTCTCATAGAATTACCAGCCTTTCATCGCTCTGCAGAATTTCAGACTTATATTCTCCGGTTATCACTTCCATTTTTGAGAATTGTTTTTCCGTCAATGTAAGAAGCTGAATGATTCCTTCCTCCGGCCTATGTTTTCGCACGCCCTGAGCAACTGCTTCTGCCACCGTCGCATTCAATGCCAGTTTACAGTAAACAGACTCCTGAAGCATGAGGAACCCATTTTTTACCAGATATTTTCTAAATTGCGCATATGCCCTTCGATTGGCTGCCGTAACCGTCGGCAGATCAAAAAATACCATAACTCTCATATACCTATAACTCATTTTTATAAAACCTGATCAATGAAATATCCTGTTCATTTATGGCGTCAAAAACACTCCTGCAAAATATTTTAATCGCATTGTTCAGATAATTGCGCTTCCCATCAATGATTACCTCTTTATTTAGCAGCGCTACCATCTGCATTTTTTCATCATGCTCAAAAACTTCCGGCTGCATCCAGTAAACCTGTTCATCAACCAGGCTTCGAAAGGGCTCCATCAGATCCGAGCCAAAATTAAATGCATTAAACATATTGTCGTGGAACAACCCCAACTGCGTGATGTAACCGCTGGACACAATCTCCCGATTACAGGCGGAAAGCAAAATCCCGTATCCATAATTCAGCGCGGCGTTACATGGATTGTCGGCAGCACGGGAAAATGACATACCAAAAAGGGCGTTAAAGTAGACCTTTGCAGCGTGTCCCTCCCGATTCGTAGCGTCGCCCGGCTGAATCTGATCTACATACTGATACAGCAGTGAACTCTCTGGTTGCCCGAGCCGTTTCAGAAAATCCGCCTGCTTGCGGATCTTCTCTGCCACAATTTCTGTCCAGACCATCGTTTTCACTTCTTTGGACCACTCGGCCTGTCTTCTGACTTTCGCGCTGGTATCATGGCTTCCGTAGTAAGGAATCAGCTCCGAGGATGGATTTCTCTTTTCATCGCAGAAAATAACTTTTATTTTCCGCTTCATCAACTCGTTCAGCAGCACGGCAGTAAGAGACACCTGTGTAGATTCGATCAGAAGTATCGATATTTCACTCAGATGTATCTTGCGGATTTCTTCCTGCCGCACTACCAGATAGTCCAGCTTATAATCCAATTTGGCGCTTCTGGATATTACAACGGTTCTCCAGCTCATATCTTTAACAGGTCGATTACCTGCTCATATATACCTGTCGGAGACTGATTCACCAGTTTTATTGATTTACAGTTGCTAATCTCCTTTCCACTCTGAACATTTCCTGCATTTCGTGATGCGCCAATCCTGGAAAGATCTGCCTTTAGCGGGCGGCACTGGAACAAATGCAAAATCTCCCCCAAAACCAGGCACTGTTCTTCTAAGGACAGCTCTTCAAAGATTTGTTTCCCCTCTTTTAAGGTTTCTCCGGGATTGGCCGGCCTGTACTGATAAATTGTCTGATCCAGCTTCCTGATAAAAAGCTCATACAATTCCAGATTCTTTTCCTTTATAATACCGTCGGCATCACGGATTTCCAACACACTTCTCCTATCCCGCCTCTGCGCGTTCTCCTCCAGATATTTTGTCACCTTCTTCAGGTAACCTGCCTGATCCGCATCGATACACAGCTGCACCGCTCCCTGCAGACTCAGCTGTTTGCCTGTGCTGCTTTTTAAATGCATCGGAAAACCATTAATAACCAATTTAGCATTCTTCTTGATACAGGGCAAAATGATTCTGGGATTTCTTAATCCGTAAAAATCTTCACAGTATTTTACCAACGCCTGCGGTTCTTTTTCAAACTCTCTCCGGTGATAGAGCGGGACGGTTTCAATCGTACGAATCTTCTTTCCCTTCTTGCCTTCCGATTCTACCAGCATGAAATGCGATGGCGTCACCGATGTATACCCGCCGTATTTCCAGGTTTCCATGCCTTTTTTAATCGGGACCAAAATCGCCGCCCTTTCTTTCTCTTCAGGAGCGCTTACCGGATTCTGGTCGAACAAGCCTCCCTTATTGCAGTAAGCATAGCGGGTAAACAGGATATCATTCTTCCTCAATGTATCATTCACTGTCTTCAGACTTCCGTTTTTCCCCGTTTTCCAGACCTCCGTCCCATTTATACTCAGATTCCGCTTAAACATCTGATTCAAACTGTACTCCGCGTGCGGATTTTCCTTCAGCCAGCGAAGCGGATTATTGGTAAACCTGGTGTAATAAACATTTCCCACGACGATGTTCAGATACGCATCCTTCGCATGGTGATAGTCATTCAGATCCCTCACCTTTACATAATCCACCTGCTCATCCTGCCGGAAATCGGCCACCGCTTTCGCCTTTACATATACAATCTCCGACTTTTCATAGATTCTCTTTAAGAGAGTCGCCGCCACCTTGGAAGACTGCCTTGTTTCCACCAGCTGGCGGCTGATAAATCCGGCAAGTTCTTCCTCGCTGAGCGGAGCTGTCCGGATCAGGCGCTCATACTTTCTTCTGGAAATCAGTCCTTTATCCAGCAAATACTTCCAGGTCGGACGCATTTTCTGCTGTATTTCAGAAGAAATCAATCCATCTCCCTTCCTGGCATTCACCCGTCTGTCTACCAGCACCAGATTATCCAGGCTGTCATCCTTTGTCTTCGACTGAGGATAAATATGATCCCGGTCCCATATATTAGCATCGTTTAACTGGGACAAGTCGATCGGCTTTCCCGTATACATGCATTTTCCCATCTGGGTGTAATACAGATACAGCTTGATAGCTTTGAAATCACCGTCCGCGTATTTCTCAAGCTCCTTCTTCCATTCCCGGGATTCATCCGCGATATTCTCATATAATGCCTGCAGACGCTCCCTTCTGGAAATTTTCCGTTCCTTCTTCTCATCCTCTCCGCGGGCCATCTCGATGAATATCCGTTTGGGTTCACAGCCCATTACCCGCTTAATCTCTTCCGTCACCTGAATGGTCTGCCAGATGGCTCTCTTGACAGAAGGCGACGCCACTACATCCTCCATCAAATGCTCATACGTAAGCTCCTCTACATGATAACCGCCGTTTTCCTCCTCAATCGCCTCCTGAAACGTGTATTGCTGGCTTAACAGCTGCATCAGATTATCCTGTGTATTTTTAAGACCTGAAAGAATCGTCATGCATTCCCCAGTGGAACGGTCCGTCCCCTCTATTTCAGTCAAAAACCTCCTGGACAGACGGCCCCAGCCCTGAAATTTCAATTTGGAAAGGGCTCTGATCTGACTGTCCGTCAGCCTTTCCGAATAATGATTCCGGATTACCCGACCAAGCATTCGGGGATCTTCTCCATACAATGTAATCCACAAAATCAAGTCTTCCGCCATCTGCTGAACAGAGTACTCTTCCAGCTGTTCTCCCAGTATCTTCTTCAACGCGAGATAGGAAGACAATGATGCCTTGAAATTACCATCAAACCCGGAAAGTTCTTCTTTTTTCACATCATATCCCCAGGACTGAAGGTATTCCAGCAACCTTTTCCCTGTAACCTGTTTCTGTTTTCTGAAAAGGTCACGCATAATCCTCTGCTTTAGCTCCACGGGCAATTTTTCATCCCGAATTTTCACATTATTCAGTTCATTTAACACCATAAACTCTGAATAAAGCAGCGAATTTTTCGGCAAAACGCTTTCATGAATCAAATACGTACATTGATTGGTCATTCTCCGGATAAACTTCTCAGCAGAACGGTCTCGGTCCACTCTCTCATCAAAATTCCAGGGACGGACTTCTCCCTGTGCCTTCCGTACCATCCAGCAATTCTCGCCTTTCGCCGTATTTAAAGGACCGACATAATAGGGAATCCGAAACTCGAACAGCATGACGATCTTCTCACTGACCGTTTTCCCGCATTCGGAATCGATTTCCTTCAAAAACGGAAGATAACTCTCTGCGTTTCGAAGAATCTGTTCCAGTTCGATTTTATTCACCTGATAGGGAATCACGCCATTATCTTTTGTCACCTGCAGCGGGAAAAGAGTCCCCATCCCAAGCTCCCTCTTCATTTCAGCTGCGATGGCGTCATCCTCCGGCATTTTATCCAGCAGTTTTTTCAGGCATTTATAAAAATCATCCCGGCCGCAGCGTTTTACCTGCTTCTTCTTTCCGTTCTTTTTATAAAACCCGACATACGCGCAGTAATTATCTTTTGATTCCGAAACAAAAAATTGATGATACTCCTGCGGGCAATATTTTCGCACCAGTGCCTTAAGCTCTCGCAAATCCTGATGATGTTTTTCATATGATTTTACTTTAGCGACGCTGAGAAATGTTTTCCCCTCGTACTCACCACCTTCCAGCACATCCGCCAGAATCACCCAGCTATACAGCGCATGCATGCGGTCCACAATACCGGCCTTCTCCTGCAGCTCATCATCCAGAGAAAGCCGAACCTCGTCATACCCGCTGTCAGAAAAACAGATCTTATCATGCTCCAGTTCCTTCTCGTCTCCATCCAGAATTACACTTAAGCTGGCGCTCCTTCCTACGATCAGTTTAATAATCTCTCTTAATTGCAAATTTGTCTTTTCAATATGGCAGAGTTCCTCCAGTTTCGCGCTTTTCGTCGTCTTCGCCATCGATTTTTCTTTCAAAATCGTCTCAAATTCTTCCTCTGAATCACATTCCAGCTCAATCCCAAGGTCGTCAGCCAGGCAGTCGCAAAAATTCTGGAACGTCGTATGAAATGAGGTTACATTCCCAATCTCTCCATGAAAAAGAAAATGCCCGCGGTTTTTCATCAAGTGATGGATCGCAAGATATACCAGTCGGACATCAAACGGTCCCGGCTCACAAATAAGCGCCTTTCTCAGATGATAGACCGTAGGATATGCCTTATGATATTGCTTATCCGAATAATCCGCGTCATGAAACAGAGAATAAATCTGTGGCTCCTGCTTGTCCTCCATCCAGAAAGCGCTGTCATCCATTCTCTGGAAAAAGTTTTCATCAACCCTGGCAATCTCTTTTGCAAATAACTCACGAAGCAGCTGTATCCGCTGACGCCTTCTCTGAATCCTTCTTCGCCCGGTCCTGTGCATTCTTCGTTCTTCCGCGGTATTCGCCGCATCAAACAGGCGAATACCCCAAAGACTTTTTCCCTTCCTGCGCAGAATACGATACTGAGAGTCAGTAACCGCCCAGCCTACGGAATCCGTTCCAATATCCAGTCCCAGAAAATACTCTTCTATTTTTTCATTCGTCATAATTTCCCCTCCTCCATTTCATTCATCAATCCACGCTTCATCCCCCAAAAACGTCTTCTCCAAAAAGATTCACGAATCCAGGAATACTCTTGACAAATCCATCGTTTTGCCTTATAGTGCAAATATCTCGAATGATTCACTACCATTACGGGATCACACTACAAGTTCAAATAAAAATTTATTCAAATCCTTTTGCTGCATTGTGCAGAGCTTAAAAGATCTGATATATCAGGTCTTTTTTGTTTTATCTTTCTGTGGTACAGCGTTCCCTTAATAACTATTAGAATAAGTATCTTTACGACATGCCTATAACTTTCACACGTATCCCTTCCTTTATATTTTACCTTGCCTATATACATAATGCAAGAAAATCTGTTCTAAGGATTGAACGATATCTTCCAAAAAACATACCCGGTAAATTCAGCATTTACAAAAACAGAGAGCGCTTTTACAACACTCTCTGTTATGTATCCGTTTCTCGATTATACTTTTACTCCAATCCGTGTCTTCAGCTGGCGGATTTCATTCTCCATCTTCGTTACCCGAAGAATGGTCATCTCTTTCTCACCCTCAACCCTCAGCGCATCATCCAGCTTCCGGTTCAGATCCAGGTGCCCTTCCGCAATGATATCAATCCTTCTTCTGACATCATTTTCCAAAATCAAATGAATCTCGCTGACATCTGTCTGCAGTTTCACCACGGCCTGCTTCTGCTCCGCCATATCATCCTGCAGCTGGGATATCGCCTGCTTCTGCTCCGCCATATCATCCTGCAGCTGGGATATCGCCTGCTTCTGCTCCGCCACATCATCCTGCAGCTGGGATATCGCCTGCTTCTGCTCCGACATATCATCCCGCAGCTGGGATATCGCCTGCTTCTGCTCCGACATATCATCCTGCAGCTGAGATATCGCCTGCTTCTGCTCCGCCACATCATCCTGCAGCTGGGATATCGCCTGCTTCTGCTCCGACATATCATCCCGCAGCTGAGATATCGCCTGCTTCTGTTCCGCCATATCATCCTGCAGCTGAGATATCGCCTGCTTCTGCTCCGACATATCGTCCTGCAGCTGAGATATCGCCTGCTTCTGTTCCGCCATATCGCTCTTCAGCTGAGATACATCCTGCTTGATTGGTTCTACAACCTCCGAAACTACACG
Source organism: uncultured Lachnospiraceae bacterium (assembly GCA_947626365.1). Lineage (GTDB taxonomy): Bacteria > Bacillota > Clostridia > Lachnospirales > Lachnospiraceae > UBA3402. The sequence continues at coordinate 6,236 of CANQRW010000013.1, read as the reverse complement.
GGCAATCATTTTCAAATCATTTTGATCCAACATATGAAAAACTCCTTTCTGCCCGCCACTCGTTCATCCTTCCCACAAAATAATTATAGCATTTTATCGCCCTAATTTCCAGCGATTTTTTCTTACGATTTCTCCGGGTCCTCCGACAGCACATAAGGAGTCACCTGGTACACGTAATAATTCAGCCAGTTGCTGTAAAGAGTATTGGCCATATTCCGCCAGCTGAGCACCGGTTTAGACAAAGGATCGTCGTTCTCGTAATAATTGCATGGCACTCTGGGATTCAGGCCCCGGCTCATATCCCGCTGATACTCATTGTTCAGAGTCATACGGTCATACTCCGGATGTCCCTGTACGAAGATCTGGCTGCCGTCCCGCCGCATGATCAGAAGAATTCCGGCCTCCTCGGACTCTGCCAGAATCTGCAGCTCCGGGTGCTTCTCCACATCCTCTTTCCGCACCTCCGTATAACGGGAATGGGGGGCCATGATGTAGTCATCCATGTTTCTCATAAGGGGTACCTTATGGTGGAGAACCTTATGGCGGTAGATGCCGGTCAGCTTCTCTTTTCTCTTGTATTTGGGGATTCCGTAGTGATAGTAAAGTCCCGCCTGGGCTCCCCAGCAGATGTGCAGAGTGGAGGTTACATGGGATTTGCTCCACTCCATGACCTCCGTCAGCTCCTGCCAGTAATTGACTTCCTCATATTCCAGCATCTCCACCGGCGCTCCCGTAATGATCATGCCGTCGTAATGCTTCCGGTGAATCTCCTGAAAGGTTCGGTAAAAATGTTCCATATGACTGGCAGAAGTATTCTTGGACACATGGGAAGCCAGCATCATGAAGGTACAGTTAATCTGAAGAGGCGTGTTGGAAAAAGAGCGCAGCAGCTGAAGCTCTGTCTCTTCCTTCACCGGCATCAGATTCAGAATCAGAATCTCCAGAGGACGGATATCCTGACTCGTGGCCCTCTCCTCATCCATGACGAAAATATTTTCCGATTCCAGAATTGTTCTGGCCGGCAAATCCTTCTGTATTTTTACAGGCATATATTTCCCCTCCTTGCCTAACTCAGCAGGTTGTTTTCAACTTTCTTCCACACGGAAAATCCGGTATTTCGCCAGTCAGCTATTCTCCGCCATTCAACAGCTTCAGGAAATCCTCCTCCGACAGAATCGGAATTCCCAGCTCTCTGGCCTTTTTATTCTTGGATGATGTGGAATTTACGTCATTATTGATCAGATACGTGGTTTTCGCCGTGACCGAACCAGTGGCCCTGCCTCCTTTGGATTCGATCAGTTCCTGCAGTTCTTTCCGATTTGCAAAATGGTTCACGGAACCGGTGATCACAAAGGTCATCCCCGCAAAGGGCTGTCCGCCGCCCTCACCGTCGCTGACCGCCGCCTTCTCGATATCCAGCTCTGCAAGCAGATGATCCACCGCCCGGTTATTCTTCTCCAAAGCGAAATATCCGCACCAGGCTTCCGCCAGCACGCCGCCGATTCCATCTGCCTCCGCAAGCTCTTCCGCCTTAGCATGGCGCATTTTTTCAAAATCATATTCAAAATGGCGGCACAGGACCTTAGCGTTGGCAAGACCGATTCCCGCCACACCCAGGCCATAGATCACTCTCACCAGAGTTGTGTGCCGGGCGTTCTCCACAGCCTGAATCAGATTGTCGTATGACTTCTGACCGAAACCTTCCATCTTCACAATCTCATCTCTGTGGCGGTCCAGATGGAAGATATCCGCATACTCATGAATAAATCCGGCGCCGATGAATTTCTCCAGAGTCGCCTCTGACAAACCGTCAATGTTCAGCGCATCACGGCTGACCAGCAGGGTAAAACTCTTAATCTTCTTGGCCTGGCAATCGGGATTCATGCAGTAAAGAGACTTGACATCATTCATCTGCTGAATCGCCGTTTCGCCGCCGCAAACGGGACAAATCCCGGGAATATCCCGCACGCCGCTCCGTGTCAGATTATCCGCGATCTGCGGAATGATCATGTTGGCCTTATAAACCGTGATGGTATCGCCAGCCCCCAGTTCCAGTCCTTCCATAATACTGATGTTGTGAACACTGGCACGGCTGACCGTAGTTCCTTCCAGCTCCACCGGCTCAAAGACCGCCACCGGATTGATCAGCCCGGTTCTGGACGGGCTCCACTCGATGTAGGAAAGGGTAGTCTGAGCCGTCTCATCCTTCCATTTGAACGCAATGGAGTTCCGTGGAAATTTGGCAGTGCGTCCCAGCGACTCTCCATAAGCGATATCCTCAAAGGTAAGCACCAGACCGTCCGAAGGAATATCATAATCCGAAATAGCTTCCGCAAAATACTCCACTGCCTCCAGCAGTGTGGCCGCCGTAACCTGTCGGTGTTCCACCACCTCGAATCCCTGCTCCTTAAGCCAGGAAAACTGGAAGCTTCTGGAATTGTGAAAATCCACATTTTCCGCGGAAACCAGAGCAAAAATCATACAATTTACATGGCGCTGCGCTGTAACCTTACTATCCAGCTGCCGAACGGAACCGGAACACAGGTTACGTGGGTTTTTATACCTCGCATCTACATCTTCAATCTCTTCATTAATCTTCTCAAAATCTGAATAGCGGATGACCGCTTCCCCCCGCAGAACCAGATTCCCCTTAAATCCAATCTTCAGCGGGATATTCTCAAATGTCCTGGCGTTAGGCGTAATCACCTCGCCTACCTCGCCGTTTCCGCGGGTCACAGCCTTCACAAGCTGACCATCTTCATAGGTCAGCACAACCGTCAGTCCATCCAGTTTCCAAGAGAGAAGACCTGTCTGCGGTCCCAGCCATTCCTGCAGCGCCGGAACCTCCTTCGTCTTATCCAGGGAAAGCATCGGAGACGGGTGCGGCTCTTTGGGCAGTTCGCTGAGCACCTCATACCCCACCTGCTGGGTAGGGCTTCCCGACAGAACCACGCCGGTCTCGGATTCCAGAGCCGTCAGCTCATCATACAGCCTGTCATATTCAAAATTGCTCATGATTTCCCGGCTTTCCTGATAATAAGCCCGGGCTGCCTGGGAAAGCCGGGCAACCAGCTCCCTCATTCTGGAAATATTATCCTGCATGATACGACCTCTTAATAATCTGTTCTTTGTCTCTATTCCGTACGGTCCGTGTTTCCACGGCACCGCTTCATTCTGCCGCCGCTTTCAGAATGCTGCTCTGCTCCGTTGTCCGATCTTTTATCCTCATCCAGAAGCCGCAGCAGCTCCGCGTACTCCTCCGGCGTCACCTTCCGAAAAGTTCCTTCTTTTAAATTGCCCAGCCGCACATTCATAATGCGTATTCGCCGCAGCTCCTGCACACGATAGCCAAGAGCCTGGCACATCCGGCGGATCTGCCGGTTCAGTCCCTGAGTCAGAACAATATGAAACTCTCTCTTATCTGTAGCCCAGGCTCTGCAGGGTTTTGTCCGGACATTCAGCTCCTCCAGCCACAGGCCTGGCTGCAGCTGCCGGATAAAATCACCGGTCACCGGCTTGTCAACCGTCACCTGGTATTCCTTTTCATGGCCATTGCTTCCCCGCATAAGCCGGTTAACCAGATCACCCTGATTGGTCATGAAAATCAATCCTTCCGAGTCCTTGTCCAACCTTCCAACAGGATAAACCCGATCCGGATAATGTATCATCTCCACGATATTGGGAGCCCGGTCCCGGTCGGAGGTTGTACAGACAATTCCCCTGGGTTTGTTGACTGCCAGAAGAACCGGCTTCGGTCTTCCCTTACCGGCCGCATCAGCTGAAGATGTCCCTGAGAAAACCGGTTTTCCGTCACACAGCACCTGCTGTCCTTCTGCCACCTTATCTCCCAGAGCCGCCTTTTTTCCATCGATCAGTACCTTTCCGGCCTCAATCAGCCGGTCCGCCTCTCTCCGGGAACATACGCCCATCTCACTTAAATATTTATTCAGACGAACCGTTTCCAACCCTTCCACCTCAGTCAAAACTGTGAATATCATCTATGATCAGGCAGGCGTCTCCAAAGGAAAAGAATCTGTACCGTTCCCGGACTGCCTCCTCGTAAGCCGCCAGCACATGCTCTCTGCCCGCAAGAGCCGACACCAGCATGATCAGGGTAGATTCCGGCAGATGGAAATTGGTAATCAGGCCGTCCAGCACCTTAAATTTATACCCCGGATAGATAAAAATATCCGTCCAGCCGCTTCCGGCCTTCACGCGGCCCTCTTCATCCGCAGCCGATTCCACAGTACGGCAGCTGGTCGTCCCCACGCAGATGATCCGCCCGCCGGTCTCTCTGGTCCTGTTGATCTTTTCCGCCGTCTCCTCATCGATCATATAAAATTCTGAATGCATATGATGGTCCTGAATATTTTTCACCTTCACCGGCCGGAACGTGCCCAGGCCCACATGAAGGGTAACTCTGGCGATATGAACGCCCATCTGTTCTATCTGCCGCAGCAGCTCCTCTGTAAAATGAAGCCCCGCCGTAGGCGCGGCCGCAGAACCTTCATGCTTCGCGTAAACCGTCTGATAACGATCCCTGTCCTTCAGCTGATGGGTAATATAAGGCGGCAGAGGCATCTGACCCAGCTGATCCAGTATCTCTTCAAAAATACCTTCGTAGGAAAACTGAATCAGGCGGTTGCCTTCTTCCACCACATCAATGACCGTTCCCTTCAAAAGACCGCCGCCAAAGGAAATCACGGTTCCCGGCCGGGCCTTCTTTCCCGGCTTCACCAGAGTCTCCCATATATCATCCTGCTTCCGCTTCAGAAGCAGAACTTCAATCTTAGCCTGAGTTTCTTCCCGCAGGCCGAACAACCGTGCCGGAATCACCTTGGTATCATTGATCACCAGACAGTCTCCGGGGCGAAGATAGGATACCACATCGCGAAAACTCCTGTGACGGATCTCACCGGTCTTCTTATCCAGCACAAGCAGCCTGGAGGACGAACGATCCTCCAGCGGATCCTGCGCAATCAGTTCCCTGGGCAAATCAAAATAAAAATCCGATACATTCATGATATCACTACCTCTGAACCGCTGCCGCTGCCATAGATACTTCTGAGTTTCTCATCAGCCTCCACCGCAGCCGCCTTCGCCTCCTCAACCTGAGCTATAAGCGCTTTCACATCGTCCTTCTCCGCAATTCTGGCAATATAATCCGCCACCGGTTTGCTGACCTCCTGGGTCATGATATAACTGCCATCCTCATTTTTCACTGCATAGGCCCAGGTCAGCTGCGGCATATTCACCTCCGCCTCCCGGTATTTCAATTCAAAATAAGGAAACATCACATAGGAGTCCGGCTCCGGCCCTTCGATGGAATAGCAGCTCATATTCTCATACCGGCGAATACTTGCATGAACCAGTTCTAGCTTTTCTTTTTCCTCCGCAATCTCTGCCTCGCTCAGACCCGTAATCCCATATAACCTGGCCAGCAGTTCTACATCATAGTCCTCTCTGGCCTGACAGTAGGTGTGAACCAGAGCCGACAGTTCCGGCACCTCGTCCTGCTTCAGGGTATATTGGGAAATATCGATATCCGCATAACTGACCGTTTCCGTATCCTCCGAACCGTCTGTCTCAGCAGGCTGATCGCCTCCTGCCGTGCTCTCTCCCTCTGCCGGAATCTCTCCATCCTGAGGTGCCGTATCCTGACCGGTTCCGGCAGACATCCCATCCTCTCCAATCTGGCCGTCACTGCCATCCCCTTCGGGCATTTCATTCTCTGCCGCCCCATCCGCCTCCAAAGTCTCGCCTGCCGGCACAGAAACCGTCTCTTCCTTCTTCCCGGAGTCCGCCGCCATGATTACCGCGATCAATATAACCGCAGCCAGCGGAACCGCCGCAAACTTCAGATAATGAACAATATCGCTATCCGGCAGAGGCCTGCCGAAATTCTTCTTTTTTTTAAGCATAAATCCCTCTCCCCAGCCAAAGAATACCCCGGCTGCTCTTCTCCTCCAAATAAGCCTTGTTCTATTCTAGCAAAATCCAACCTAAAAAGCAACACAAAGAAAATTTCACTCCAATCACAAAATTTTGCTTGCAACTTTTCCCAGAACATAGTATGATATGCATGATGCGTCTGTAGCTCAGTGGATAGAGCAGTGGCCTCCGGAGCCGCGTGCGTAGGTTCGATTCCTATCAGACGCATTTTTGTTGCCTGAAAGACGTGCCATAGAAAGTCTTTTATGACCGAAAATCATTTCACAGATATTTTATAATTATAA
>CANQRW010000012.1 GCA_947626365.1 uncultured Lachnospiraceae bacterium | reverse complement strand
CTGATCAGAGACAAAAGATACCCGAACCTTTATTTACTCCCGTCGGCACAGACAAGAGATAAATCGGCAGTAAATCCCGAACAGATGATGAAACTGACAGACGACTTAAGAGATGATTTCGACTACATACTTCTGGATTGTCCGGCAGGAATCGAGCAGGGGTTCAAGAATGCCGTGGCAGGAGCGGACCGGGCGCTGGTGGTAACCACGCCGGAGGTGTCCGCCATCCGGGATGCGGACCGGATCATCGGTCTTCTGGAAAACTATGAGATGAAGAGCATCCATCTGATCGTCAACCGTATCCGGCCGGATATGGTCCGGAGAGGCGATATGATGTCGGTGGATGATGTGATGGATATTCTGTCCATCCCCCTTTTGGGAGCCATACCCGATGACGAGGAGATCGTGATCTCTGCCAACCAGGGAGAACCCCTGGCAGGGACAGACACTCCCTCCGGACAGGCCTATCTGGACATCTGCAAGCGGCTTCTTGGCGAGGAGGTTCCGCTGACCATGCCGCGCGCGTCCCGGGGCCTGATTTACAGACTGACCGGCCTGCTGAAACGGGCATAGGAGGTCAGCGTATGGGATGGGCCATGAGACGGCCGCCGGTGAGGCGGTCGGGAGACATCGCCAGAGACAGGCTGAAGTTTCTCATGATAACGGACAAGACAGGAATTACCCCGGAGCTTCTGGACATGCTTCGGAACGATCTGTGCCGGTCCATATCCAGATATATGGATATCGCTCCGGAAGATCTGGAGGTAACTGTCGAGAGTCCGGGGCGGAAGAGGGAACCGCTTCCTGTTCTCTGCACCCGGATTCCCGTGAAGAACCTGAACTTTAAGGGGACGTTCTGAATATGCTGTTTGATTACAATTTTAAGAGATACAATTTTCGGATACTGCTCTATATGATGGCGCTGAGCGGAATCGGCCTGATGGCCATCTGGAGCGCCACCAACCAGAGCCGGAGTACATTGAACAGACAGATTATGGGAATCGTAGTCGGACTGGTAGTCGCTGTGGTCCTTTCCCTCATCGATTACCACCGGCTGCTTTCCTTCCGATGGATCATATACGGAGGCTGCGCGGTCCTTCTTCTGGCAGTCCTGCTCTTCGGCAGAAGCCGGGGCATCTCTACCCGATGGCTGGTGCTTCCCGTCATCGGCCAGATTCAGCCGTCGGAGTTTGTCAAGATCGGTATGATTTTGTTTTTCGCCTGGTACTTTCAGCGGTACGAGGAGAAGATAAATAAGGTGTCGGTAATCGGAATGGCAGCTCTTTTGTTTGCCTTTCCTGCTTATCTGATTTTTGAGCAGCCGAACCTGTCCACCACATTGGTGCTTACGGTTATTGTCGCCACAATTGTTTTTTCCGCGGGAGTCAGTTATAAGTGGATCCTGGGAGTGCTGGCCATTGTGATTCCGGGAGGGATTCTGCTCATCTACCTTCTGCAGAAGGGAATGATCCCCTTTCTTCAGGGATATCAGGCGAACCGGATCCTGGCCTGGATCGATCCGGAACAGTATTCGGATACGTTCTACCAGCAGGAGAATTCCATTATGGCAATCGGTTCCGGCCAGCTTTGGGGAAAGGGCTGGAACAACACGGATATCATTTCCGTGAAGACCGGCAATTTCCTGGTGGAAGAGCAGAATGATTTTATTTTCGCCATAATCGGGGAAGAACTGGGATTTATCGGCGCCGTCATAGTGATCGTGCTGTACCTTCTTCTGATCTATGAATGCCTGATTATGGCTATGAGAACGGCTGACCTGTCCGGCAGGCTGATCTGCGTGGGGATGGCGGCTCTGATCGGCTTTCAGAGCTTCGCCAATATCGCGGTTGCCACTGCCATTTTTCCCAATACGGGACTTCCGCTTCCGTTTATCAGTTCGGGAGTCAGTTCCCTGCTGAGCCTGTTTATCGGCATGGGGATTGTATTAAACGTAGGGTTGCAACGAAGATTCAACAACGAATGAAGGAGGAGCTTACATGAACGTAGGTTTGATTGCCCACGATTCCAAGAAAAAGCTCATGCAGAATTTTTGTATCGCTTATCGGGGGATTTTAAGCAGAAATACGCTTTTCGCTACGGGAACCACTGGGCGTTTGATTGAAGAAGTGACCAATCTGACGGTTCACAAATATCTGGCGGGACATCTGGGAGGAACCGAGCAGATGTGTACGGATATCGAGCAGAACCAGCTGGATATGGTGATATTTCTTCGGGAACCGGTGTCGCCTAAGCGGACCGACCCGGATGGAAGCAGTATTATCCGGATGTGCGATCTCCACAATATTCCCATTGCTACTAACCTGGCTACCGGCGAGCTGCTGGTGAAGGCCCTGGAGCGGGGAGACCTGGAATGGAGAGAGATGTACAAGTAGGAGCGTATCCGAATATGAGAAACCGATTCTGCCCAAGTGGCAGTCTGCAAAAACGTGCGGCTGCCGCAGTGATTTGTCTCGCGGCCTCCTTTGCCGTCTGCGGCTGCGGCAGAGGCGAAGAACTTACAAATCCATATTCTTTTGAGGACAGGCCTGTCTTTGCAGATGCGAACGAAGAGGAGGCGCTTGGCCATCTGTTCGCGGAAGATCTGTGCGTGGTATCCGATGAAGCTTCTTTTTCTCCATCGGAGCTGGATTCCGAGGCGGGAGCTCTGTTTGATCTGCAGGAAAAGCGCGCCCTCTACAGCAAGAATGCCTTTGAGCGTCTGTATCCCGCCAGCATCACCAAAGTGATGACGGCGCTTCTTGCCATCAAGTATGGGAATCTGGAGGATATGGTGACGGTCACGGAGGATGCGGTCATCACAGAACCCGGGGCGTCCCTCTGCCATATCAATCCCGGGGATCAGCTGACGCTGGAACAGCTTCTCTACGGGCTTATGCTCCCCTCGGGCAACGATGCCGGCGCGGCTATCGCTGTCCATATGGCCGGGAGTATCGAGGCTTTCGCGGAGATGATGAACCGGGAGGCCCAGGCTCTTGGGGCCACGGATACCCATTTTGTCAATCCCCACGGCCTGACCGACGAGGATCATTACACGACGGCCTACGATCTGTATCTGATCTTCAATGAGGCCCTGAAGCTTCCCAAATTCCGGGAGGTAACCGGCGTAAGCTCCTATGAGGCCTCCTATGTGGATAAGGACGGCGCGCCTGTCACCCAGACCTGGAAGGGCAGCAATATGTATATGCTGGGCAGGAAGGAGACGCCGGATGGCGTGACTGTTTTTTCCGGAAAAACCGGTACGACCAAGGCTGCAGGCAGCTGCCTGATCATGGCTTCTTCCTGCGGTCAGGACAGGGAGTATATATCTGTCGTCCTTAAGGCTGAGAACAGAGATAAGCTGTATGAGAACATGTCGAAGTTAATTACTAAAATCGTCAATTAGTGATTGCCTTTTTTCAGCCTTTCGACTATAATTGAAATGAAAACATGATACTTTTTATACATAACCAATAAACTCAAGGAGGACTAAAAGTATGGTGCAGATTATTGCAGGTGACAAGGGTAAAGGTAAAACAAAATATCTGCTTGATAAGGCCAATGCCGCGATCAAGGAGGCTAACGGCTCTATCGTTTATCTTGATAAAAGTTCCAAGCACATGTATGAACTTAGCAACAAAATCCGTCTGATCAACGTAAAAGGATTTGACATTACAGACAGTTCCGGTTTTCTCGGTTTTATATGCGGCATTATTTCCCAGGATCATGATCTGGAGATGATGTTCCTGGACAGTTTCCTTAAGCTGGCCTGCCTGGAGGGCGAAGATATTACAGAGACAGTGAACGCATTGGATAAGATTGGAGCGAAATTCCACGTAACCTTTATTCTCAGCGTATCCCTTGATGCGGAGAAGCTCCCTGATGGCGTAAAGGATAAAGTTATCGTTTCTTTATAATGATTCTGCAGATGAGAGGACCTGCCCGCCAGGTCCTTTTATTACGTCAGTATGCAAAAAACGCGCCAGTGATGCGTTTTTGTATTACGCTTGAACTTTTCGCGGATTGCCCTTATAATACTAGAGGGAAGGGGGCTGTACCCTTATGGCAAGAAAGGATAAAAAGATCGTCAGGTACCGCCGGCCGCTCAGGATCAATATCGGAATGATCATCTTTGCGCTGATCTTCGTGTACATGGCATTTTATGTTTACCAATACGTGACCAGGGAAAAAGTCCAGCCTTACGAAGTGACAGAAGGCTCCATCGTCAATGATAAGAGCTTTACCGGCATCATCCTGCGGCAGGAGACCACGGAATACGCGGTCCAGAGCGGTTACATCAACTATTACATACGTGAGGGAAGACGCGCTGCCAACGGTTCTACCATCTATTCCATGGATGAGACCGGGGAATTCTCCAGAATCCTGGGGGAGAATGAGCAGACCCGGAATCTTCTGACCGATGAAGATCTGTTAAGTGTAAAGAAGGAGCTTTCCGCTTTCAGTATGGCCTACAGCGATCAGGATTTCCGTCAGATCTACGATACCAAATACTCCCTCGATTCCATGGTGATGGAGTACGCCAACTTTAACGCCATGTCCAATCAGGAGCTTCTGGCGGCACAGATGGAGAGCGGGCTGATCCGTGTCAGTACGCCGGTCAGCGGAATCATCTCTTATTCCGTAGATGGCTATGAGGGGCTGGATGCCACACAGATATCGGAATCGGTCTTTGACCGAAGCCAGTATTCCAGAGCAATCACAAGAGCCGGAGACCTGGTGGAGCAGGGAGCCGCTGTGTATAAGGTTATTACCGACGACAACTGGTCTGTCGTATTTCCCCTGTCCGAGGAGGACATAGCGGATTTTTCCGATGATACCAGCCTGCAGGTCCGTTTTTCCGGCGGAGACCTGATTACGGACGGGGCATTTTCCATTATCACAGGCACGGACGGCAAATCCTACGGCAAGCTGGATTTCAGCAAGTATATGGTTCAGTTTATCTCGGAACGATACGTGGATTTCCGGGTCATCATGCAGGTGGCGGAGGGGCTTAAGATTCCCGTAAGCTCTGTGACCCAGAAGAATTTCTATCTGGTTCCCGTAGATTATCTGACTACGGGAGGCGACAGCGACCAGGAGGGCTTCAACAAGGAAGTGTATTCGGAGAACGGAACCTCCGTCGTGTTTGTTCCGACGACTGTTTATTATAAGACGGATGAGTATTATTATCTTGACGCGGATGAAGATGCGGAGATTCACGCGGGAGACTATCTGGTGAAGCCAGCATCCTCTGACCGGTACCAGGTAGGTCCTACGGCATCTCTTCAGGGCGTTTACAATATCAACCGGGGATATTCGGTGTTTAAGCAGATTGAGATCCTGGCCCAGAACGACGAGTTCTATACGGTGCAGAAGGGCACCAGCTATGGCCTGAATGTCTACGATCATATTGTGCTCAACGCGGCGTCCGTAGAAGGCGAAGGCGTGTTAATCTATCAATAGACGGACAGATGATGAATGGAATCTGTCCGCGGAAAGGCGGCGATTGTTATGGTAGCGGAGAATTACCATCAGATACAGAAACGTGTGGAGGAAGCCTGCAGGCGCGCAGGCCGCTCCCCGGAAGAGGTGACGTTGATCGCGGTCAGCAAGACCAAGCCGGTTCCCATGCTTTTGGAGGCTTATCAGGCCGGCGCCAGGGATTTCGGCGAGAACAAGGTTCAGGAAATCCTGGAAAAATATCCGGAGCTTCCGAAAGATATCCGGTGGCACATGATCGGGCATCTGCAGACCAATAAGGTGCGTCAGGTGGTAGGAAAGGCGTGCATGATCCATTCCGTGGATTCCGTGAAGCTGGCAAAAGAGATTGATAAGGAATCCGCCAAACACGGGATCGTAACTCCGATCCTTCTGGAAGTAAACGTGGCGGAAGAGGAGAGCAAGTTTGGATTTCACGCGGACGAGGTGGACGCCGCCATAGATGAAATGACCGCTCTATCCCATATCTTGATATCCGGGCTGATGACAATAGCACCATTTGTGGAAGACGGAGAAGAAAACAGGCAATTTTTTAAAAAATTAAAGCAACTTTATATTGACATGCAGGCCAAAAAAGCTGATAATATCAATATGAGTGTTCTTTCCATGGGTATGACCGGCGACTTTGAAACCGCTATAGAAGAGGGGGCTACTATGGTAAGAGTGGGCACCGGTATTTTCGGTGTACGATAATAATGGGAGATTTGGTTATGAGCCTGTTTGGTAAATTTGTAGACAGCATTCGCTTAAGCGAGAATGATGACGACGATTACTTTTTAGATAATGACTACGAGGATGAGAAGCCTGCCAGGAAGGGACTCTTCGGCGGAAAGAAAGACGATGATTATTATGACGATCTGGAAGAAGAGGAACCGCAGCAGTCCAAACCCAGATTCATCGGCGGCGGACGTTCCTCCTCCAAAGTCGTTCCCATGAAGAGAAGCATGGAAGTGTCTATGATTAAACCAACCTCCATGGATGATTCCAAAGAGATTTGTGATTATCTTCTGGCAGGCAAATCCGTGGTCCTGAATATGGAAGGCTTACATACGGAGATTGCTCAGAGGATCATTGATTTTACTTCCGGCGCGACATATTCCATGAACGGTAATCTTCAGAAGATTTCCAACTACATTTTCATTGCCACTCCGGAATCGGTAGAGCTGTCCGGCGACTTCCAGGATTTTCTGGGAGGCGGGATGGATATCTCCGGTTTGAATCTTAAGCTTTGAGAAGCGGATACGTTTTGACGGAATTCATGATTCCGGTGAGATAAATAGGATTTCACGTAAAGCAGATGCTGCTGCGGGACGGTGACGGGCCGGCTGAGTGGAGTGTCTGCTTTTTGACTTATTAATCAGATTTGTTGGGAAGGAGCCAATATGGATAACCGATTAACTGTACACCGCGGCGGTATGCCGATCTATGATATTGTGCTGTCTGATTCTTTCGAGGGCCTTGCCGGTGAGGTAAAGCAGCTGGATGTGTCCGGCCGCAGGCTTTGTATCGTGACCGATTCGGTGGTGGCTCCCCTTTATCTTGAGGAGGTGCGCCGGATTCTGGAGCAGTGCTGCAGAAAAGTGACGGCCTTTGTCTTTGAGGCGGGAGAGGAGCATAAAAATCTTGATACCGTACGGAACTTGTATGAGTTTCTGATCCAGCAGCACTTCGACCGCCGGGACATGCTGGCGGCCCTGGGAGGCGGAGTCACAGGCGATCTGTGCGGCTACGCGGCGGCCACCTATCTTCGCGGAATCTCCTTTATCCAGATACCAACCACCCTTTTATCCCAGGTGGACAGCTCCATCGGCGGCAAAACCGGCGTGGATTTTGACTCTTACAAGAATATGGTCGGCGCCTTCCACATGCCCAGACTGGTCTACACCAATGTGCGCACCCTTCTGACCCTTCCCGACGACCAGTTCAGTTCCGGGATGGGAGAGATCATCAAACACGGCCTGATCAAAGACGAAGCCTATTACCGGTGGATTATCGATCACAGGGAGCAGATCTGGAAGCGGGATCTGGACACCTGCAAGGCCATGATCCTGAGAAGCGACGAGATCAAGAGGGATGTGGTGGAAAAAGACCCCACGGAGCAGGGCGACCGGGCTCTTCTGAATTTCGGCCATACCCTGGGCCACGCCATGGAAAAGCTCATGGATTTTCAGATGTTCCACGGTCACTGTGTGGGGCTGGGTTTTCTGGCCGCGGCCGCCATATCCCAGGCAAGAGGCGGCCTGACTTCCGATGATGTGAGACAGATACGGGAACTTCTTCAGGCCTTTCATATGCCGGTCAGTGTAAAAGGCCTTGACAAACAGACCATCCTGGAAGCAACCAGAAGCGACAAGAAGATGGACGGAGACAGGATCCGTTTTATTCTCCTGAAGCATATAGGCGATGCCTGCATTGACAGCAGCGTGACCATGGATGAAATGGCGCTGGGACTGGACACAATTATAGATGCTTAAATGACGCGGAACAACATTTTGCGAGGAACCAAAACTATGTCACGGAAATGGAAACGGATGCTGCTGTCTTTTATAGCCTTTGGCATCCTCACGGCTTTGGATCAGTGGACAAAACAGCTGGCAGAAACAAATCTTATGGGACAAAAGCCCTTTGTGATCTGGAACAATGTATTTGAACTGCTTTACTCAGAGAACCGGGGAGCGGCTTTCGGTATGATGCAGGGCGGACGGCCATTTTTTGTTATCGTGGCCGTGATTGTCTTTGTTGCTGTACTCTATGTGCTCTGGAAGCTTCCGGATTCCGGAAAATATATTCCTCTTGCATCCTGCGCCGTGGCAATCGCCGCAGGCGCAGCCGGGAACCTTATGGACCGTCTGGCGCAGAATTATGTGGTGGACTTTCTGTATTTCAAGCTGATCAACTTTCCGATTTTTAATGTGGCGGACTGTTATGTAACCGTATCCACAGCCGTTTTGTGCCTTCTTCTGTTTACAGGCTTTTACCGGGAAGAGGATCTGGAATTTCTCCGGATGAGAAAGGAGTCCTAAGTGAGACAGCAGTATCTTGTCAGCGAAGAGGCAGCGGGCCGGCGAATCGACCTGTATCTGGCCGGGGAATGCGGACAGCTGTCCCGTTCCTATCTTCAGAAGCTGCTGAAATCCGGCCAGGCAAAGGTCAACGGTTCTGTCGTGAAGGCTAACTATAAAGTGGCCTCCGGCGACTGTGTGGAGCTGGAGATCCCGGAGGCATCAGAGCCTCAGATCACGGCCCGGCCAATGGATCTGGATATCCTTTACGAGGATGATGATATTCTGATCGTCAATAAACCTAAAGGAATGGTGGTGCATCCTGCGGCGGGACACTTTGACGATACTCTGGTCAACGGTCTGATGGAACACTGCCGGGGAAATCTGTCCGGCATCAACGGCGTCATGAGACCGGGTATCGTCCACCGCATCGACAGGGATACCACCGGCATTCTGGTAGTCTGCAAGAACGATCTGGCCCACAGCTGCATTGCGGAACAGCTGAAGGTTCATTCCATTACCAGAAAATATCAGGCTGTCGTGTACGGAGTGATAAAAGAAGAAGAGGGGACCATCGACGCTCCCATCGGCCGTCATCCTTCAGACCGGAAAAAAATGTGTGTGAATCTCAAAAGCGGAAGGAATGCCGTCACCCATTACCGGGTGCTGGAACGTTTCGCGGGATACACCTATGTGGAATGCAGGCTGGAAACAGGCCGTACCCATCAGATCCGGGTTCACATGGCCTCCATACATCATCCGGTACTGGGCGATACGGTATACGGCCCGGAGAAAAATCCCTTTCATCTGGAAGGCCAGACGCTCCATGCAGGCGTGTTGGGCCTTCTCCATCCAAGGACTGGAGAATATATGGAATTTGAGGCTCCGCTTCCAGAATATTTCAGTCAGCTTTTAGAAAAGTTAAGAAAAATCAAGTAATTTTACTACCATTTTCACTTTTCTTGTGCTATAATATTTTTATGACACTGCGGTTAAAAGGTCATGCGTTTCGATTTATGTTTCAGAAAGGAGAGAGGTATATGGGTGGCAATCTTGTTGTTACAATCGGCCGGCAATGCGGCAGCATGGGGCGGCTGATCGGTGAAAAACTGGCTGAAGATATGGGGGTAAAATGTTACGATAACGAACTTCTCACAGAAGCGGCCAAAAACAGCGGACTATGCAAAGAACTGTTCCAGACGCATGATGAGAAGCCGACCAACAGTTTTCTCTATTCCCTTGTGATGGACACCTATTCTCTGGGATACAATACATCCGCTTATATGGATATGCCGATCAATCACAAGATCTTCCTGGCCCAGTTTGACACGATCAAGAAACTGGCGACAGAAGAGTCCTGTGTCATTATCGGACGGTGCGCGGACTACGCCCTGGCAGATTTTCCCAACACGGTGACGGTTTTTATCACCGGCAACGAGGATGCGAAGATCAGACATCTGATGGAGGTCCATCATGTGAATGAGGCCAAGGCCAGAGACATTATGATCAAGACGGATAAAAAGCGTTCAAGTTATTACAATTATTACTCCAGCAAAAAATGGGGCGACGCAAAAGGTTACGATCTGTGTTTCAACAGCAGTCTGACGGGAATCGACGGAGCAGTAAAACTTATTAAGGAATTCATTAAAATCAAGGCAGAATCTGCCAGTAAGTGACTTTTTATATCTCCCGGCTGGATGAATTGACAGCCGGGAGATTTTTAAGAAGATGTTAAAAAATTATTACTGTATTTTCCGAAAAGAATGTGGTATATTCTTATCGTTGAGCAAAATACAGAGGAATACGAATCCATATGAATTTAAAATCTGCAATTGATATAGAAAAGATAAAACAGAAATTGAAACCTGTCAACCTGAATATTGGTATCATGGCACTGGCCGGCGTCCTTTCCATCGGAATCGGACAGAGCGGCCATCATTCATGGCCCTGGGACAATCCGGATGAGGGCAAGGCCGCGGCAGCGGTTCCCATTGCTGCGGAAAAGGAGTTTTTGAAGGCAACGGCGGCAGAGGCCGCGGAAGGATCCGACGCTCTGCAGGAGAGCAGCGTGTATGTGCCGGTAATCCATCCGGATGCCAGACCTACGCCGGCACGCCTTAATATGGCTTTTTATTACCCGGAAGGCACGACGGAACCTTCCAAAAGCTACGCCGGCAGGGCATTCTCAGACTTAAACCGCAAAGATGTATATTGGATTTCTCAGATATACAGTTATTCTAAAACTTCACCGGCCGATATGGCAGTCCGGCTGGGCCGGTCCCTCCCCGAAGCGCCGGAGCAATGGAACCGAATCAATGTGACATTCTACAACGGAGACGGGACTCCTATCAGCGGATATTCCAATGCCCGGGAGATTCTGTCCATGGCCAGTGTGTATGCGTATTTTAACGGTATCAAATCCCGTGAGGAATTCTATGCGTATGCGGAAAAGCTGTGGAACGCTTCCCACAGCTACAGCGTCTCTATGAGCGATCTGTATTACTGTGACGGAAGCTGTCTGTTGGCTTCTGACAATGAGGAACATGAGGCAGAGGATCTTCCTCCCGATCTGTCTTCTCTGGATGATGAGGAGGATGATATCGACTACTCCGTGGGACCCGGCATATTCCTGCAGGAATCGGAGCCGGAGACTTCTTCGGAAACCACGGAAACCTCCCAGGCCGAGACAGAGACGACGCCGGAATGGATACGGAAGGGTCCGGGTGCCGCGCCGACAGAAGGAAGCGGCAGCGATGGAACCCAGTCAGGGGACGCTGGCAGTGATGGAGCTCAGTCAGGAGCCGCTGCCGCCGGGACCGCGGCCCAGACTGTGACTGAGACGGCGGCTGCGACCGCACCTCAGACTGTGCCGGAAACAACAGTGCCCGAGACAACGCCTCAAACTGTTCCGGAGACAGTTTCGGAGACAGCAGCGCAGACCGCGCCGGAAACCCTTCCGGAGACTGCGGCGGCCCTTCCGGAGACGACAGAAGCGCCGGCGGGAGAGACCGCGCCCGCCATCGAAACCACCACAGAATTCGGACCGGGAATGGAACTGCCGCCAACTGCATCGGAAATTGGGTCTTCAGAAGGCGATTCGGCAGCCGGTCAGGAAAGTCCACAGGCAGATGCGGCAGCCCCAGAGACGACAACACCGGCAAATAATATAGCGGCAACGCCGGAAAATATAGCCGCCGGTCCCGGAGCTGTCCCCGCGTCTTCCTCCGCTGAATCAGCAGCTTCGGAAGAGAATAAAGATCACGGCCCATGCCCGGGGCATGTAGATCTGAATATCCGCGCAACCATCATTGGACTCAATGCGGGAAAAAATCTGTTCTCTATTGATTCGACCGGCAACGCCCAGAATAATTTTTCGGGCAACTGGTATGGATGGAGCGACAGCAGAAGAGCATATGCGGAGGATATCAACAGCCAGGACTGGTATGCGGAATATGGTCTTACTATATCGACCAGCATGTACATCCGCAATCCCCTGACCGGTTCTGAGATTCAGCATTATATGAGTCTTGTTCCGGCGAATACAAGCGATACAAGAAAAGCGCTGGTACGACAGGCTCTTCAGACCGTGGGAAGCATTCCGTATTATTGGGGCGGCAAACCCAGCGGCCCCGGATTTGAAGTCAACGGCTTCGGAACCGTCGTTGCTCCTGATACCAAGGGCAGAATGCTTCGGGGCCTGGATTGCTCCGGATGGATCGCCTGGGTATATTGGACCGCCCTGGGACGTGTCCTGCCTTATCAGAGCACCAGCGGACTGAGCACGCTCGGCACAGGAATCAGCCGCTCCCAGCTGCGTCCGGGCGACATCATCGTCCGCACAGGCCCAGACGCCCATGTATATATGTTCCTGGCCTGGGCTGACGGCGATTCCATGTATCTGATTCATGAGACCGGCGGAATTACCAATAATGTAACCATCGGCATCTACAATGTTGACTGGCCCTATAACCGCGATCTGATCGGCGATTAGGGAAAACAGAAGCAGAGGCAGATATATCGAACTATTCGCGAAAGAATAGTTTAACGAATAGTTGGTAGTGATTTTGTGGCGAAAAGGAGCTGTTTTATGAAGTTACAGCGTTTGTTCAGCCTGACAAGGCAGGCCGTCGATGATTACCATATGATCAGCGACGGCGACCGGATTGCCGTGGGAATATCCGGAGGCAAAGACAGTCTGACATTATTATATGCGCTGCATGGACTTCAAAGGTTTTATCCGAAACCTTTTGAATTATGCGCGATCACTGTGGACCTTGGCTTTGAGGGATTTGACCTGGAACCGGTCAAAAGGCTCTGTGAGCGATTTTCAGTTCCTTATACGATAATTTCTACGGATATCGGAAAAATTTTGTTCGATATCCGCCAGGAAACCAATCCGTGTTCTCTCTGCGCAAAGCTGCGCAAGGGAGCCCTCAACAAGGCTGCTCTGGAAGCCGGCTGCAATAAGGTTGCCTACGCGCACCATAAAGACGATCTGGTGGAAACTATGTTGTTGTCATTGCTTTATGAAGGCAGATTTTATTCCTTTTCGCCGAATACTTATCTGGACCGCACCGGACTGACTGTCATAAGGCCTTTGATCTACATAGATGAACCGGATATTATCGGTTTTCGGAATAAATATCAGCTGCCTGTCTGCAAAAATCCCTGTCCGGCAGACGGTTTTACAAAAAGGGAATATGTTAAAAAATTAACAAAGCAGCTGCTTCAAGAAAACCATGACGCAAAGAATCATATGTTCCACGCGATCATCAGCGGTCATATCCCCGGATGGCCGGATAATTCCAATATCTGTAACGAAAAGGAGGAAAATCAAGATGCAGATGCCATATTATGAACAGAAAGACCGTGAAAATACGCTGCATCTCAGGGAACTTTTAAAAGAACTTCCACTCTTCTGCGTGGATTTCTTCCGCGGAATCGAACCGCAGACATCCTCCAGGACAAGAATTGCCTATGCCTATGACCTGAAAGTATTTTTTGATTTCCTGCGAAAAGAAAATCCCTTCTTCGCCAGGCTGGAGATGAAAGACATCACTCTCTCCCACCTGGATCAGATCACGGTGCCGGATCTGGAAGAATATATGGAATATCTGAAATACCGCTTTAACGATAAGAATCAGGAGGTAGTCAACAAGGAGCGGGGCATCATGAGAAAAATATCTTCTCTGAAAAGCTTCTATAACTACTTCTACCGGACAGAACGGCTTTCCAACAATCCTGCGGCCATTATAAAACTCCCCAAGCTTCACGAAAAGGAAATCATCCGCCTCGATGCGGATGAGGTAGCCATGCTGCTGGATGCCGTAGAAAACGGCGATTCTCTCACTAAAAAACAGCAGGCGTTCCATAATAAGACTCAGGTGCGCGATTTGGCACTCCTCACTCTTCTTCTGGGAACGGGAATCCGTGTCTCGGAATGTGTGGGTCTGGATATCACAGATGTTGATTTTAAAAACAGCGGCATACGGATTCACCGGAAAGGCGGCAAAGAGGTAGTCGTCTACTTCGGCGAGGAGGTGGAGGATGCCCTGTCCGCATATATGGAAGAACGGAAACATATGATTCCGGCGGACGGCCATGAGAATGCCCTGTTCCTCTCCCTCCAGATGAAGCGGATATCCGTGCGCAGTGTAGAAAATCTGGTCAAAAAATATGCCAAAATCGTAACTCCTCTGAAAAAAATAACCCCTCATAAGCTTCGGAGCACCTACGGAACGTCTCTCTATCAGGAGACCGGCGATATCTACCTGGTAGCCGACGTGCTGGGCCACTCCGACGTCAACACGACGAAGAAACACTACGCGGCTCTGGAGGACAGCCGGCGCCGAAGCGCCAGGGACAAGGTCCGCCTGCGGGAAGAATAATAAGACGCCGCTTCAGCCTACAGCTCCGCTGTACATGACAGTCAAATGACAGCCGGCATGAATCGTATCTTCCCGCAGCGAGTTCATCTGCTTCAGCTGCTCTACGTATTCTGCCGTCTTTAAATCCAGTTCAGGGGCATATTCTTCCGCAATACCCCACAGAGTGTCCCCTTCCTGAATCTCTATGCTTTTATAAAAGATAACCGGCTCATACCCTACATGGTCGTCTGCCTGCGCATTCATAAGAATGCCGCCGCAGAAGCCGGATCCAAGGACCATAATCATAACAGCAAGTACCAGCATTCTCTTCATCACGTACACCTCCGAAGCCATATCGAACACATGTTGCGAACGTCTGTTCTGTATAATGCAATTATATATTCCGAACATGTGTTTGTCAATGGTTTTTTGAAAAATAACCGAACAAAAGTTTGCATTTTTTTCGAACATATGTTAGTATATAGATAGTCGAAAGAATACATGTTCGGATATGGAGGTATCTGGTATGGCTCAGGGTAAGATTACCGCGAAACAGCAGGAAATTCTTGAATTTATTAAAGAAAGGATTCTGAAGAAGGGCTATCCGCCTTCTGTACGGGAGATCTGCGAGGCCGTTCATTTAAAGTCCACGTCTTCCGTCCACTCTCATCTGGAGACCCTTGAGAAGAACGGATATATTCGGCGCGATCCCACGAAGCCCAGAACCATTGAGATCATGGATGACAGCTTCGGCCTGACTCGCCGGGAGATCGTCAATGTGCCCGTGGTAGGTTCCATTGCTGCCGGTCAGCCGATTCTTGCGGAACAGAACATTGAAGATTATTTTCCGATTCCAGTGGAGATGCTGCCTAACCAGGAGACCTTCATGCTCCGTGTCAAAGGCGACAGCATGATCAATGTCGGCATTTTTGACGGCGACCAGATTATCGTCAAGCAGCAGTCTACGGCCCGCGACGGCGAGATCGTGGCGGCCCTCATCGATGATTCCGCGACGGTGAAGCGCTTCTATAAGGAGAACGGCCATTATCGTCTCCAGCCGGAGAATGATTCCATGGAGCCGATCATCACTGACCATGTTGAAGTTCTGGGCATTGTGATCGGTCTTCTGCGCATGATGTAATGTAACCCATGGCGCATGAATAATGCCGGGTGTCACAGATGCGGCGTCCGGCATTACGTCATACTGCAAAAAACGCGCCAGCGACGCGTTTTTTGTATTCAAGTGATTATTTATTTGATTTGTCTGATTTACATAATAATATTATGTCAATCATTCATATCTTCTGGCTCCAAAAACTTTCCGTCTCTCCAGATCCGTTCCAGATCGTAGAACAGCCGGTCCTCCCGGTTGAAGGCATGAATGATGATATCGCCGTAATCCATCAGAATCCAGTTGGCTGTGCCGTACCCTTCGATCTGCCGGCAGGGATATCCGGCGTTCCCCAGGGCCTCTTCCACGCTGTCCGCCATGGCCTGCACCTGATTGGGATTGGAACCGTCGGCGATAATGAAATAGTCCGCCAGCACAGATACCTTGCTGATATCAATGATCTTGATATTCTGTCCCTTCTTGTCCTCCAGCGCCGCCTTGGCGAGTTTCACCATCTCCAGGGTTCTGTTTTCACTCATGTTTCTGTCTCCTTTCATTCAGATACTCGTATGTTCTGCGGGTCATAGAATCGATCGGCATATTTCTGGATTCCAGATATGTAAGGGTTCCCCTTGTAATCTGATACACCGCCTCATCCAGATCCGTAAAAGCAAGCCTTCTCATCTCCGGAAGGTTCGCCGCTTTATCGCGGCGGATCTCAATATAATCCGCCACATAGAGGATCTTGTCCAGAAGGCCCATATCCGGCTTTCCTGTGGTATGGCATGCGATGGCGCTCAAAATCTCTTCATCGTGGATGCCGTACTTCTCCCGGGCCATCCAGGCGCCGTATTTCGCGTGGATGACGGAAGGCGCCTTCTTCTCCTCTTCCGTCAGAAGAATGCCGTGTTTGGCGCATTTGTGGACAAACTCGCTGTCGGCATAGCATTTGGCGCAGTCGTGAAGCAGCCCGGCCACCTCTGCCTTATCCAGGGGATAACCGTAGCGCATGGCGAGGCATACGCAGGTATAAGAGACGCTTAAGGAGTGTTCATATCTCGCCTCGCTCAGCTTTTTTCTCAGTTTTTTCCGGTATTCCAGTATATCTGTGTTCATAGGAATTCCTCCGTATACAGATGGTTTTCATAGATGTAGCTCTCTACCTCCGGCGGAACCAGGCCGGCAATCGGCTTTCCGGCTCTTACTTTGTTCCGGATATCTTCCGACGACACATCCATCTCACGACAGTGAAGACGCCGGATTCGGCCGCCGAAGCGCTGCGTCAGATACCGGATCTGGTCTTCCATGGATGGATGGTCCGGCTGGTACTCCCTGTCCGCGGCCAGAATTTCCGCCATGGCCAGAACTTTCTCAGGATGGTACCAGTTTTCAATCTGATAAAGGGAATCCGCCCCGATGATGAAGAAAAATTCATGCTGCGGATACTGCCTTTTCAGAAGGGCGAGAGTCTGGGCCGTGTAGGTATTGCCTTCACGCCGCGTCTCAAATTCCGACAGGCAAAAGCCGTGGTTTCCCGCAATCGCCAGGCGGACCATGGCGCAGCGATGCTCCGCGGCGGTCACATGATGATCTTTCTTGTGGGGAGGCTGTCCGGAAGGCATATACCAGATTTCGTCCAGATGATACTCGGAATACGCCTGCCTGCCTAACAGCAGGTGGCCATTGTGGACCGGATCGAAGGTACCTCCCAGAATTCCGATTTTTGACATGGCACTGTACTCTCCTTACGGAAAATATTCTAGGACGGCAGCACGATCTTCCGCTTGCTCTCATCCTTCGCCGGCTTGTACAAAACGATCTTTTTGCCGATTACCTGCACCACCTGGGAGCGGGTCCGCTCCGCCAGCATCTCCGCGATCTCCCGCTCGTCATCGGCACAATTCTTCAGCACGCTTATTTTAACCAGTTCTCTGGCCTCCAGGGCTTCCGCCACCGCGGCCGTGATCTCCGGCGTCAGGCTGGATTTGCCGATCTGGAAAATGGCGTCCGTGTTCATGGCAAGGCCCTTCAGATAGGAACGCTGTTTTGATGTCATATGTGAAATCATCCTCCGATTTGTGAAACATTATTTGTAGTAATCAAAAGCGAAACCGTACATGCGCACCGTATCGCCTTCCTGAATCCCGGCCTTCTCAAGGTCATCCAGAATGCCGGTCTCCCTCAGGAAATTCTGGAAGAACAGAAATCCTTTTTCGGATTCCAGATTGGTGTAGCCAAGCATCTTCTCGATCCGCGGGCCTTCCACCACGTAGGCGCCGTCCTGGTCCTTCTCAATGGTATAGGGCAGATTGGAACCGGCGCTCAGAAGATTCACATCGAACTCCCTGGCAAACACCACAGGCTCCCGTTCTACGGTCTGAAGAAGCCTGTATACGGCGTAGAGAAGCTCTCTCACGCCCTTGCCCGTCACTGCCGATATGGGGTATACCTTTATGCCCTCCGGCTCAAAAGTCTGTCTGAGCCGCTCCAGAGGGCTCTCCGCAGCATTCTCCGGGGACTCGTCCTGATATAAGGCATCGATTTTGTTGGCGGCGATAACCTGGGGCCGCTTCATCAGCTCAGGATCATAGGCCTCCAGCTCCTTATTTATGATCCGGATATCCTCCACCGGGTCCCGGCCTTCTGTGGACGCCGCATCCACCACATGGATCAGCACGCGGGTCCGCTCAATATGCCTGAGAAAATCATGGCCCAGCCCCACGCCCTGGGCGGCTCCCTCGATCAGTCCCGGTATGTCCGCCATGACAAAACCGGCGCCGTCGTCCAGATCTACCACGCCCAGATGGGGATCCAGCGTGGTAAAATGATAGTTGGCGATCTTGGGGCGGGCGTTGCTGACTCTGGAAAGCAGTGTGGATTTGCCCACATTGGGAAATCCCACCAGACCTACGTCGGCAATCACCTTCAGTTCCAGCTGCACCCACAGCTCCTGTCCTTCCTTACCCGGTTGGGCATACTGGGGAGCCTGCATGGTGGCTGTGGCGTAATTCATATTGCCCAGGCCGCCTCTGCCGCCCTTTAAAACCACCTCACGGCGGTTTTCTCCCGACATATCGACAATTACCTTGCCGGACTCAAACTCCTTGATCACAGTGCCCTCAGGGACTTTGATCACCAGATTCTCCGCATTCTTGCCGCTGCAGCGGCGTTTGCCTCCCGGTTCCCCGTTGCCGGCCACAAACTTCCGCTTATACCGGAAATCCGTCAGGGTATTGAGACCGTCGTCGATCTCGAAGATGATATCTCCGCCTTTTCCTCCGTTGCCTCCGTCAGGGCCGCCGGCGGGCACATACAGTTCCCTCCGGAAACTGACGTGTCCGTCTCCGCCTCTGCCGGATTTGATAAAAATCTTAGCGCGATCTGCGAACATGAAATCTTTTACCTCTCTCCCCCACGATCCGCCGGTTCCGCGCAAGCCATAACACGCGGATGCGGCCTCCTGTGCGGGTATGGAAAAAATGGCTCCATACGAAACGTATGAAGCCATCGATCATTACTCATTCACTGCTTCTCTGGGATACACGGAAACTTTCTTCCTGTCTCTGCCCCATCTCTCGAATCTTACGATTCCATCGACCTTGGCAAACAGCGTATCGTCTCCGCCGCGTCCTACGTTCACACCGGGATGGATCTTGGTGCCCCGCTGCCGGTAGAGAATGTTGCCGGCCAGAACAAACTGTCCGTCAGCTCTCTTGGCTCCCAGTCTCTTGGACTCGGAATCACGGCCGTTCTTGGTGGAACCAACTCCCTTTTTATGAGCGAATAATTGAAGGTTCATCTGAAACATCGTATTACACCTCCTCAATCTGAATATTGATATAGGGTTCTCCGTATGCATCCGCGATATTCATCAGTCCGAACACCAGCGAATTCATCAGGAGCTTTGACTCTTCACTGACTTCAGAGGTAAACCGGAACCGGAAATCCCCCGCTGTCTCGTCCTCCTCCGCCTCAAACCGGTCGTCTGTGAAATGTTCCACAGAATTGGCCATGTTAAGGGTCAGGGCCGACACGGCGGCACACACCAGTTCCTGTCCATCCAGCGGACAGCCCGCATCGCCTGCGTGTCCCGTTAGATGAATCCCTCTGTAAATTTCCGAATCAGCAAAAACGGTTACTCGAATCATAATTAAGCGTTGATCTTGTCAATCTTGACCTGGGTAAAAAGCTGTCTGTGACCGTTCTTCTTGTGATATCCGGTTTTTCTCTTATACTTATAGACGATCACTTTCTTCGCTTTGCCCTGCTTCTCAACAGTACCGGTAACGGCAGCTCCCTCTACGGTCGGAGCTCCAACCTTCAGCTCTCCGTCGCTGACTGCAAGTACCTGATCGAACGTCACAGTCTCTCCGGCCTCTGCCTCAAGCTTTTCCACTCTAATGACATCGCCCTCGGATACCTTATACTGCTTACCGCCAGTTGCAATAATCGCGTACATATTCGGCACCTCCTCTTTATCATTACTCGCCAACTACGGTGTCCGTCAAAATCCGGAACTTTCTTACCTCATTGTGCGGCATACTAGAAAATAATAACATCAGAATCAAGAAATGTCAACCGGATTTTTCTCAATTTCCCCGGATTTCCCCGGATTTTACCCGGATTTTCCCAGGCTTTGCGAAATTTTATAACTGCTACCGCAGGTCGAAGTGCATGTAGTCCGGTGTGTACTGCCAGTCTCCTCCCCAGGTAAATCCGGCCTCCTTAAACAGCTTCGTACACAGATCATCCTCGTCGATCTTGTATGGGAAATCCTGAGTCCGGTCCAGATACGCCTTGCCGGCCGCCGGCGTGCAGACAATCTCTCCTCCCGTATTATACCCGGAAATGATGTACGGGTTGTACAGAGGATTGATATTCACGGCCAGCCCTCTCGCGTGGCGGGACAGGCTGCTGCTCATGGCCACCCTGCGGAAATTGAAGCAGGACGTATTGTTGTCAGAGCTTGATGCCTCGTCGTCCGCGTCATACTCATCCACAAGTACCATCTTCTCTATGGGATAATGAGCGTCGTACAGCTGACGGAAGATTCTGAGAAGGGTTTCCGAGATCTTCTTGTTGCTGATCATCTCTCCCACATGGATATTTCCCTCCAGGTCGTAATGAAGCATCTGCATATACCGCAGATCCTCCCGGGGAATGATACAATCCTCCTTGTAGGATTTTCCGTAGATTCTGGCAAAGATCTCATCGTCAATAGGCTTCTGCCAGAACATCTTATCCGCTCCGATAAACGTCACCATCTCCTCTGAGATGATATTGCCCGGCGCGACATCCGGCACCAGAGCGTTTTCATCCATCTCATCAAAGGAGTACTCCTTTGTCCCGGAAGTCTCCTCTGGATCC
Organism: uncultured Lachnospiraceae bacterium; assembly: GCA_947626365.1. Classification (GTDB taxonomy): domain Bacteria; phylum Bacillota; class Clostridia; order Lachnospirales; family Lachnospiraceae; genus UBA3402. Next base: position 38,793 of record CANQRW010000012.1, on the reverse strand, counting down.
GATGGGATGACGCCCTCCGTAGTCGTTTCGCTCTCTGATTCTTCCTCTGATTCTTCCGTCTCCTCCTGAGACTCTTCTGTCTCCTCCTGCGATTCTTCCGTTTCCTCCTGAGACTCCTCCGGTTCCTCAGAGGATTCCTCCGTCTCCGGTTCCGTCTCTTCCGGAGAAGCTTCCGTCCCGTCCGCCGTTTCCGTCTCCTCCCCGCCCTCGTTTTCAGACTCTACCGGTTCCACGAGAATTCCGGAATCCGTCCCGGGACGTTCAAGGATTTTAAATCCTGCATCCGAACCTTTGCCGCAGGCGGTAAGGAGAAGGGCCGCCGCCAGCAGACACGGAAGCATCCTCGCAAATCTTCGGGAATCTTTCATATTATCCGTACACCTCCTTCAGAAGCTTACGGTCAATCTTGCCGTTTGGGTTCCGCGGCATGGTTTCGAGGTAAATATACCGGTTAGGCATCATATACCGGGGAATCCGCCGGGATAATCCGCCGGACAGCAGCTTCGTGTCAAGCTTCTCTTCCGACGTGTAGAGAAAAAGGATCATCTGCTTTTTCTCATGGTACACACAGGCGCACTCCCGAATCTGGGGAACTGCAGACGAAGCCGTCTCGATCTCCCCCAGCTCAATCCGGTATCCCATACGCTTGATTTGGAAATCTTTTCGCCCATGGTACAGAATCTGTCCGCCGTCATCATAGGAAGCCATGTCCCCTGTGCGGTAAATCCGGTCCGGATAGGCCGAAACCAAAGGATTGCAGGGGAACCGCTCCCCGGTCTTTTCCGGGTCGCCGTAATATCCCAGGGACAAAGCCGCGCCGCGGATACACAGCTCTCCGACCCGGCCGTCGCCGGGACAGACCTGCCTGTCTTCCTCATCCAGGATCAATGCATCAATATTCCGGCAGGGACGCCCCAGAGGAAGCCGTTCCTCATCGCCGTATTCTCTGTCCATTTCATAATACATGCTGACATGGGTCTCCGTAGAACCGTACATATTCACATATCTGGCCCCGGGAATGCGGGACCGCCAGTAATTCAGCTGCTTTAAGGGCATGACCTCGCCGATGAAGAAAATGTATCTCAGGTATTCGGGAAGCTGTTTTTCAAAACCTTTCAGCTGAGCCACCACAGAGATGGCTGAGGGTACCCAGAATATGGAAGAGACACGATTCTCGTTCAGACATTCGATCAGTCTGGCCGGATAGGAATACAGCTCCGGCGGAACGATCACGGTACAGCAGCCGAACCGTAGGGGCGTAAAGATATCATGGAGGGAGATGACGAAATGCAGCGGCACCTGGCTGCCCAGAACATCTTCCGGAGTGTAGGGATACGCTTCCGCCAGCCATTCCATGTTGTTGATGATCATACGGTGGCAGCCCACTACGCCCTTGGGAATGCCGGTGGAACCGCTGGTGTAGAGAATATAAAGCGGGTCCGTATCCAGAGCGCGGCTTCGTATACGTCCGAGAAGCAGGGCGTCTTCCGGCGTCCCGCAAAGCTTCTCAAAATCATATACCGGGCAGGACAGGCTCAGCCGGTCCGCCAGCTCCTGCTGGTCCGGGCAGGTTATGACCGTAGCCGGACTCAGGGAATCCATAACCCTGCGGATCCTCTCTTCCGGCATGGCCACGTCAATGGGACAGTAACAGCATCCGCCGTACAGAATCCCCAGAAAGCTGACGATCATCGCCCCGCTTTTTTCCATAAATACGGCCACCGGTTTGCCGGGAGCGCAGTGGCTCCCGATAAAGCTGCCGATGGCCCTGGACATTCTGCTGACCTGCGCGAATGTGTACTGCCCTGCAATATCCCTGTATGCGCATCGGTCCGGATACGCCCGCACCGTGTCCTCCAGATATTCCAGAACATTTTTCTTCATTTAACTGACCTCACATCTGAGACGGCGCCCCGCTGCCGGGATGCCGGCGGTTATTTTGCGGGGATTACGATATACTCGATAGCGTCTACCACGTCCTTGGTGGTGTAGACTTTCAGCTTCATGGTTCCGGCCGTATCGGTGTAGGTGTAAGTGCCGAACTTGGCCTCGTCGGCATCATAATTATTACCGTAGGTATCCAGGACGTTCTGCTTGGTGGAACCGCACTTAATGCCCTCGGGAGTGGCGACCTTGCCCGTGGGATCCGCAATGTAGACGGAGCAGATGCACTCTTTTTTGTTCACCGGATAGGTGCTGACCTCGAATCCATCGTAGGAATACACCTTATCGGTACCCTGATAAGCGCAGCTTGCCTGCTCAAAGGTGCTCTTGGGAGTCCCCAGCGCCGCCAAAATCCCGGCCGCCTCAGCGCCTATGGCAATGGTCGTGTCGCCGGACTTGAACTCATATTTTATCTCTGTGGTCTCTTCCGCCTTCTTGCCCAGAATGGGAAATCCATAGGATGTCATCGGCATCACGGCCATCACTGCGGCCAGTCCAAGAGCAATCATAGATTTTCTTCTTTTCATAACTGTAATTCCTTCTTATTGTATATAAAATTGCTTAATGTAACCTAATTCTGCAAATTCCGCCTCCTGAGAGGCCTTCATGGCATCGTAAAACTCACATTTCTCCCGCCAGACGTCATCATAGGACAAACCTGCCTTATAATGGGAATTTCCTTCGGATGCAGTTCCTCTTCTGTCTTCCACGCCGGGAACCTGAAGAAGGATCGGTCCGAAATACTCTGACATCTTCTCGGCTCCGTATACATTCATATGAAGGCCGGCATCGTAGGTATCCGTAGTGAAATCAATTCCAATCTCATCGGCCGCTTCCAGACAGTTGATGTAAGTCAAACCGTACTGGTCGGCATAGTCCTCAATCTGAGTCTCCCACTGATCGTACCACGCCGGGTACAGGGACGGCGCCTTCATGAGGATCAGCTGAATTCCTTTATCCTCACACAGCTGGCGGATCCGGTCCAGATACTCCCAGGACCTGTCGTCGAAAGAATAATCGGAACGTCTCCGCTCCGCCGGCAGATCACCCACCGGCCGCACATCCGCCCTCAGATAATAGCCGTTATGGGCCACTTTCCCTCTGCGCCAGTAATACGTCAGATCGTCCGCCTCCAGTTCCCGGAAACGGGAATGGAACCGGAGAATGGGGAAAATATACTCTATCATATGCTCATCTTCCATTTCGGTAGCCCGTATGGCGTTCCATTTGGAAGAAGACCATCTCATACCGTCAAGGGTCATGCGGTTGTAGCTTTCATTGTCCTGATCGAACTGCTGCATGGCCGCTACGTTGAACACCACCGCCTTGGGCGTCTCATACCTCAGCGTATCCTCCAGCATGTAGTAGGACTGAGCGATCAGCTGCTGGGCATTGCCCCGGATATAGCTGGTGATTCCGAATTCCCTCCACAAAACGATGGGAGAAATGTTCTCATACACCTCGCAGTTTCCCAGGAAAATCACATCATGAGGCGTCTCTTCCTCATAATACTCGGCGGTGAAATTGCCTTCCACTACCAGTCCCATGTATTTGGGCAGCACCAGCCGCTGGATTCCGGCCAGTATCAGAACTGACAGCACGATCAGCGCCAGAAGGCATATGACACGTTTATTCTTCATGTTCACGCCTCCTAGAACCTGTTATAAATAAATGTGCCGGCATCATAGCCGTGTCCGTAGGTTCCCGTGACCAGCACGAGAAGGAACAGGCTGAAAATCACGGCGTACCGGACAGCCAAAGGCTTTTCCGCCAGAATCTGGCGCACATCCTTTGATTCTTTCAATCGGCTTACCAGATACATCAGAAGGATCCCCACAGCCAGAACCGCCAGATCCGGGCCTGTCAGTCCCAGGGCCGCAAAGCTGCCGTCAAACAGCTGCCCGATCCGGGAACCGGCGATCATGCTTCCGGTCATGACAAATACCATGCCGAAAGAATAATACTGGAAGGACAGAAGCCAGGAAAACAGCAGTCCCGTCCTCAGTTTCCGGAAACACCCATATCCCCTGCTGTCCGCGAAAGCGAACCGCTTATGGAACTTTCGGTACCATCCCGTCAATTCCTGTGAGATCATCAGCACAACGCCATTGGCAAGTCCCCATGCCACGAATCTCCAGGTGACGCCGTGCCAGATTCCCGTCACAAACCATACGGTGATATTGGCGGCGTAAACCGGAGCCTTCTTGTTAAATCGGGAAAGCCATTTGCTGAATCTGCTGGTGGACACAGGGAAAAAGATGTACTCTCTCAGCCACTGGGTCAGGGTCATATGCCAGCGCCGCCACAGCTCCGCCAGGCTTTCCGCGCCGAAGGGCCGGTTAAAGTTCTCCGGAAGCCGGATCCCCATACACTGGGATACGCCCAGGACAATATCCATGCATCCGGAAAAATCCGCGTACAGCTGCAGCGTATAGCCCAGCATACCCAGAATGGCATAGATTCCGCCGTAGGTCTCAGGGGAAGAAGTGATCATGGACACCGCCGGTCCCAGGCGGTCGGCAATCACCAGCTTCTTAAAATATCCCCAGAGAACTCTCTGAAGTCCGAAGGACAGCTGCTGTCCGTCAAGGGGATGTTCAGAGAACAGTTCCTTCTTAAGGACATCAAACCGGCTGATGGGTCCGCTGACCATCTGCGGAAAGAAGGATACGAACAGGGCAAATCTGGGAAGGCTTGGCTCCGGCTCGTATTTTCCGCGGCTTACATCGATCAGGTATCCCATGGACTGGAATGTGTAGTAGGAAATTCCAAGGGGAAGGATCCATCCGACAGCCGCGGCTTCATTCATAAACTTGAGAACTGCCAGAATCCCGAAATTCAAAAGCAGGCCCAAAACCAGCCGCCGCCTCAGCTTTCTTTTGGTGACCGCCTGATACGCCTTCTTCTGCTCTCTGTCAAGCTTCTGTTCTTTGATATGGGCCTTGGACGCCGCGGAAATTCTTCCCATGTTCCCTGCCAGGAACCATGTGGTCACAGTGGTGATCAGCGGATACAAAAGGTATACCGGGCCGCCGGACAGATAAAACACACAGCTGGCAGCCAGAAGAAATATCCACTGAAAACGCCGCGGCACTACATAGTACAGCGCCAGAACCAGGGCCAGAAAGCCCAGGAAACCATAAGAGACCAGATTCATGGGATCATCCTTCCTCTTCCAGCCTCTGAATCAGGTCGTAAATCGCCTGGGCAGAGTTGAAATTCTCCGGAATGATCTCTTCCGCCGGAATCGAAATATCGAAAGTGTCATTGATCTGGGTCACAAGCTGAACCAGTTCAAAGGATGTCAAAATCTCATCATCCACCAGGCTGTCATAGCTGTTATAATCAATATCCGGATTGATGTCTTCGAGAATTTCAATCAAATCATTCATAATTGTCTCCTCCAATCACGGGGTTCTCGGGTACAGGGAACGGTCAAAGTCAAAGCAGCCGCTGTGGCTGGATGAATACGCGGCCATCTGGGCATCGGTCCACAGGCAGAAATATCCTCCCAGCCGTCTCGGCGTCGTATCAAAATGATACCAGTTGCCGTCATCAAGCTGTATCAGGTTCCAGTAATGTCCTCCATCCACACGGACAATCTCAATGGACGGAATCCCGCAGCGCATAAGCAGCGCCTGGGAAGTAGCATAAAAGGCGAAGCAGTCGCCGTGGCGTCTCCGGAATCCGTTATAGGCTTCCGTGACCCAGTCCTTGGTGGCGGTATGTCCGCCGTAGGTGAAACTCCCGCGGACCCAGGCATAGATGGCCTCCGCTTTCTGTCTCTTCGTCATATTGTCATTCACAATACCGGCCAGAACCGAATCCGCCATGGAAGCTACCGTCTGCCACAGCTCTTCCTGTTCCGGCGCCACCGCGGACACAGGCTTGTAAGGCCACTTGGCCGCGCCGGAGCTGTCGAAATCATAAGTGACTCCATTGACCACCATCTGGGTATCATGAGCCATGGCTCCGCTCTCCGTCAGATAATAGGTCGATCCGTTATCCTGAATCAGCCCGGTCACCATGTAGCCGTTCTCATCAAAATAATACCAGTCGCCTTTTATATTCAGCCATCCGACAGCGAAATTTCCGTCAGCGAAACGATAATACCATGTGGTATCGTCCAGCATCCAACCTGTGTAGCGGTCGCTGAGCCGGGTGCTGACGCCGTTTTTGTCAAACTCATAGACATGGCCTTCTATGGTCATCCTGCGGTCAGCCATCATCCTGCCGTCCGTGTAGCGGAGACAATAGGTCTTTCCGTTATCCACAAGCCATCCTTTATGCATATAGCCGGTGTCCGGTTCAAAATAATACCAGTCTTCACCATCCTGCTGCCAGCCGGATGCATAGCTTCCGTCATCGTTCATATATTTGTATTCTGTGCCGTCCTGAACCAGCTGTCCGGCAAAAGCTGTCATGGAAAATATGCAGGAAAAAATGCAGGCCAAAAGAACTGTGCGCTTTCTCATATGTCATTTACCCCTGAGTGTTTTATCAAATTATTTTTTATTTTAACTCAATCAAAAGAGACCGTCAATAATATTCTGTTACAAATACAAAAAAAGTTTAAAGAAAAGTTTAAAGAATTTAAAGAAAATAATACTGCTCATGAAAGGGCTTCCGCACTTTTTTTCTGGTGATCTCCACCAGATTCAGCTTCGTCATGTCCACAACCGTGGTTTTGACAGGATCCCCTGCGCACTGTGCCGTCAGAAACCCCATAAGCTCCGAACGGTTATCCTCCTGTTCCATATCGATAAAATCCACGACAATGATTCCGGACAGATTCCGCAGGCGAAGCTGGCGGCCGATCTCCTCTGCCGCCTCCATGTTGATCTTAAACAATGTATCTTCCACGTTCCTGCGGCCGGAATATTTGCCTGTATTCACGTCGATGACCGTCATTGCCTCAGTCTGCTCGATCACCAGATATCCGCCGGATTTCAGCCATACTTTTTTCTGAAGGGCTTCGTCCATGGCCTTTTCGAGAGAATACAGCTTAACAAGAGATACCAGGGAATCCTCATAGAAGCGGACCTTCTCCCCATCCTCCGGCTGCTCCCTGGCAAGATATTCTTTTACAGCGTCAAAAATCGCCGGATCGTCCGTCACAATCTCATCCACATCCCTGGAATAGGTATCCCGCAGCCTTGCGATATAGGGCGGCTCCGCCTTCATCAGAAGGCTGCCGCAGGTGCGGAACCTTCCTTCCTCAAGGATCTTATGATACCGGCTTTTGAGCGCACGCAGCTCCTCCAGAATGCGCTGCTGCGGGGAGTCGTAAGCGTTGGTGCGGACGATCAGGCCGAACCCCGGCTCCATCTCCGGCGTCAAAAGGTCTGCCGTCTGCTTTTTCCACTCTCCGTCATGAATCTTGGAGGAGAAATTAATATGAGGCTTATGCGCGGTAAGGACGCAGTACCTTCCGGTCAGGTTCAGATTGCCGGTAAGAACCGGAGCCTTGGTCTTGACGGCGTCCCGGGACACCTGGACGATGATCTCGTCCCCGGAAGCCACGGCATGGGAACCGGAAGATTCCGTCCGGTTGGTAAAAAGGTGCCGCCGGTTCTCTTCCAGGCTGTAATAGCCGGTCACGCCGCCTCCGATATCCACAAAGGCAGCGCCGATATTTTTCACCACATTCTGTACTTTTCCCACATAAATATTTCCCAGAATAGAGTTTCCTGCGTCCTCCAGGTCCAGCTGGACCGGCCGCGTGCCTGCAAGCAGGGCCGTGAGAACCCTGCCCTTCATTCCGGTAATGATCAGCTTATTCAATCTCTTCTCCCAACTCCTCTAAAGGTACCAGCTTCCGGCTGCCTTCCGCGCCAACGTCCGCATAGACTTCTTCCCTCTCCACCTGAAAGGCAAAGGCAGGATATTCCCAGCCCATGGCCTGATAGAAGGATTCCATCACCAGTTCCGGCTTGATGTTGTCTGTGCTTCCGGCGGAAACCCGCATGAAAACGGCACATCCTCCACAGCTGTCCTCCGTCGGTTCCGGCCTGCAGTTTACGGCAGCAGCCAGGCTTTCCGGAACCGGAACCCGCCTCAGTTCATAGATCAGAGGCTTCAGATCCATTTCCCTAAAGCCCTTCTTCGTCTTCTTTTCAATAAAAATATGTTCCTGACCGCAGAATTTATCCAGTTCCCGGAAAAATCCTTCCATGTCTTCCGGCTCTTTTCCCGGACGGAAGGCCAGGGTATAGTCCGCGGCGGCTACCAGGGACATGGCGCTTTTGGCTGAATCGTCCAGTCTCCGGAAGGACACAACCTCCATGCCCTCCGCCATCACATCGTTCATCCGTCGGATCATGGTCCTGGAATCGTCTGCGGACAGCACCTCGATATCCACATACTCTCCGTTGCTCAGAAGACCCACGCCAAGAGGCGCTGCAAACGACATGATCTGGTGAGGGCTGAAGCCTTCGCTGTAACGGATATCCACATCCGCGCGCCGCATGATCTTCTGGAAATACCGCATGGTATCCAGGTGGCCGATGAATTTCATGGCCCCCTGCTTGCGGAATTTGATCCTAATCTTCATAGCAGACACCTCCCCCGAAGGCCCTGGCTCCGCAGCCGGAACACTGCACGCGGCAGTTGGGCGTCACCTTCTCCGAAAGGGCCGCTTTCCACTCCCGTATGAGAAATTCCTTGGATACGCCGGCATCGATGAAATCCCAGGGAAGGATTTCGTCCAGGGAACGCTGCCGAACCGTGTAGAAATCCGGGTCCACGTGACAGGCCGCAAAGGCGTTCATCCACAGGTCGTTGTTGAAATTCTCGCCCCAGGAGTCGAACATGGCGCCGTTTCGATATGCTTCCTCGATTACGGGAGCCACTCTCCGGTCTCCTCTTGCCAGGATTCCTTCCAGAACGCTTAGATCCGCCTCATGCCAGTTGTATTTCAGGCTTTTGAAATTCTTCATCTGCCGGAAGGTATCCCGCACCAGATAGGCCCGCTCCGCAAACTCCTCCTTGGTACACTGCCTTGCCCACTGGAAGGGGGTGAAAGGCTTGGGCACAAAGAAAGAGGAACTGGCCACGATCTGAACCCTCCTCTGGCGCTGGTCTGGGGGAATATCATAGAAGGTTTCCGCTATCTTCTCGGAAAGATAAGCGATTCCCCGCATATCCTCCTCTGTCTCCGTGGGAAGGCCCAGCATAAAATACAGCTTTACGCGGCTCCAGCCGCCTAAGAAAGCCTCTCTGGCTCCGCTCAGGATAACTTCCTCTGTCAGTCCTTTGTTGATCACGTCCCTCAGTCTCTGGGAACCGGCCTCCGGAGCAAAGGTCAGGCTGCTTTTCTTTACGTCCTGAACCTTGCCCATGACGTCCAGGGAGAAGGCGTCGATCCGCAGGGAGGGCAGGGATACATTGACTCCCTTCCCCTGAAATTCTTCCATCAGAAACGTAACAAGCTCCTCCAGATGCGTATAATCACTGGAGCTGAGAGAGCTTAAAGAAATCTCCTCATGGCCAGTGTTTTTCAGCATCGTATAGGCAAATTTCTTCAGATACTCCAGGCTGTGCTCCCTCAGAGGCCGGTAGATATTGCCCGCCTGACAGAACCGGCAGCCCCGGATACAGCCTCTCTGAATCTCCAGCACCACCCGGTCCTGGGTCACCTTGATAAACGGCACAAGGGGCTTTTCAATATACCAGGCGTCATCCATATGAAGTACCAGTTCCTTGGTCACTCTGGCCGGAGCATGGGAATTGTTAGGCACAAAGCCGGCGATGGTTCCGTCATCCTTGTAGGTCACATCATAGAATGCCGGCACATAGAGCCCGGGAATCTCCGCCGCTTTTTCAAGAAACTCCCTGCGGTTTCCGCCGGACTTCCGGTTCTCTTTATACACGTCAAACAGACGGTCATAGACCGTCTCTCCCTCTCCGATATAAAAAATGTCAAAGAAAGGCGCCAGAGGCTCCGGGTTATAGGCGCAGGGCCCGCCGCCGATTACAATGGGATCCTCCTCCGTGCGCTCATTGGAATGAAACGGGATCCCGCTCAGGTCCAGGATCTGCAGCACATTGGTGTAGCTCATCTCATACTGAAGCGTGATTCCCAGAAAATCAAACTTCTTTACCGGATCCTGGGATTCCAATGCAAAGAGCGGAATCTTCTTCTCCCTCATCAGGCTGTCCATATCCGTCCACGGGGAATAGACCCGCTCGCACCACACATCATCTCTGCGGTTGAACATATCATAGAGGATCTGGATTCCCAGGTGGGACATGCCGATCTCGTATACGTCGGGGAAACACATACAGAAACGGATATCCACTTTAGCAGGGTCCTTAATTGCCATGTTTACCTCGCCGCCGATATACCTGGCGGGTTGCTGGACAGACAGAAGTATCTCATCATTCAAAGCAAGTTTTCTCATACAAATTCCTTTATGGTCAGATTGTATTTGCAGATTGCGGTTACAGATTACGGCTCTCAAATTTTTCGACGATCCCCAGAAGGATCTCCACAATCTTTTCCATGGACTGAATGCAGATAAACTCGTATTTGCCGTGGAAATTGTGGCCGCCGGTGCAGAGATTGGGACACGGAAGCCCCATATAGGATAATCTGGCGCCGTCTGTGCCTCCGCGAATCGGTATGTTCAGAGGAACAACCCCGGCTTCTTCCATGGCCTCTCTGGCAATATCAATCAGATACATGTGGGGTTTGATCTTTTCTTTCATATTATAATAGCTGTCCTTCAGGACAAGCTCTACCGTTCCCTCTCCGTACTTCCGGTTCATATAGTCAGCGACACGGCGGATATAGGCCTTTTTCTCCTGAAACTTCTCCATGCTGTGGTCGCGGATGATATAGTTAAGCATGGCCGCATCCACATTGCCGCTGAAACGATTCAGATGGAAGAATCCCTCGTATCCTTCTGTGTACATGGGGTTCTCCGCGGGGGGAAGCATATTCTGAAACTCCATGCCCATGAGAATGGCATTTCTCATTCGATTCTTGGAAGTACCCGGATGGATGCTGACGCCGTGAATGGTCACTCTGGCGGAAGCCGCGTTGAAATTCTCATACTCGATCTCACCCAGAGGTCCTCCGTCTACGGTGTAGGCCACATCCGCTCCAAATCCCTTAATATCAAACAGGTCTGAGCCTCTGCCCACCTCTTCATCCGGCGTAAATCCAATCTTTATGGTTCCGTGAGGAATCTCCGGATGGGTCAGAAGGTACTCGGCCATAGCCATGATCTCCGCCACGCCAGCCTTATCGTCGGCCCCCAAAAGAGTGGTTCCGTCAGTCGTAATCAGATCCTTTCCGATGTAATTTCTAAGACAGGGATAACGGTTTACCTCCATGGTCAGGCCTGTCTCAGGATTCATCAGGATATCATTTCCGTCATAATTCCGAATAATCTGCGGTTTCACATTCTCTCCGGAATAATCGGAGGAAGTATCCATATGGGCGATAAAGCCAAGAACCGGAACCTTCTTCCCGCTGGTCGCCGGAACCGTCCCATAGACATAGCAGTTCTCGCTTACCCTTACATCTTCCGCTCCCATCGCCCTCAGTTCATCCGCCAGCAGGCCAGCCAGCCGGAACTGTTTTTCCGTGCTTGGAATCTGTGCCTGATCCGGCAAAGACTGGGTATCGACAGCAATATAGCGAAGGAATCTTTCTGTAACAGTTGATTTCATCATGTAATCTCCTCAAGTCATAATTTCGTCAGCGGCTGTTATAAAGCGGCTGCCGCCGTCTACCGGTTAGCCAGTTCACCCGTAATATCTTCCCAGGTAATCCCTCTGTCTGCCATCAGAACCATCATGTGGTAGAGAAAATCCGCGATCTCATATTTGATCTCTTCCGGGTTAGGATTCTTGGCGGCGATGACAATCTCCGTAGCTTCCTCTCCCAGCTTCTTCAGAATCTTGTCCAGCCCTTTGTCAAACAGATAGTTGGTATAGGAACCTTCTTTGGGGTGCTCTTTTCGATCCAGGATCACCTGAAATACCTTCTCAAACACCTTGAGAGGGTTGACTTCCCTGTATTCTTTTTCGATCAGCGGCTGGAAAAAGCAGCTTCGCGCTCCCGTATGGCATGCTGCCCCAATCTGCTTCACTTTGGCCAGGATCGTATCGTTATCGCAGTCCAGCGTCAGGGATTTTACGTATTGGTAATGGCCGGAGGTCTCTCCTTTGACCCATAAGCACTGGCGGCTGCGGCTGAAATAGGTCATTCTTCCGGTGTCCAGCGTATGCTGGAATGCTTCTTCATTCATGTAAGCCATCATCAGGACTTCCTGTGTCTGATAATCCTGGACGATCACCGGAATCAGTCCATCGGAATTCGGCTTGAAATTCTTCCATTCGACAGCGCTTTCGAGGATTTCCATGGGAACCCCGCGCTTTCTCAGCTCCTGCTTCCAGTTCATGCAGTCGCCTTCTAGCTGCTCCGGAACGGTCAGAATCACGCCGTGTACATCCGGAATCCTCAGATAGGCGGTGATCGTTCCGGCGATATCGTGGTCGCACACCGCCAGTATGGGAATCGGACTTTCCGGGATCCGGGAAAGGTCCTTCTCATCCATAAGGACATCAAGAATCGCTGCGGAGGCCCCTAACTGCGCGTACTCTTCGATCCGCTTCAGCCAGGTAAGTCCCGGAAGATAGGCGTAGATCTTCTCACTGCCGAACCGGTTCGCAGCCTCCTTAAGAAGATCCGCGTTGTCGTCCAGAGACATGTTCAGAAACGTGGCCTTCGCGCCGGTATAAAGATATTTTTTCACATCCTCCAGCCGCCGCACCCAGCCGCCTGCAATGACCGGAATGTCAATGGCGCGGACCACTTCACGGATAATATCCATGGTCCGATCGTGATCTTTGTCTGTCTCCGACAGATCGCAGATCATCAGTTCATCCGCCCCGTTGTCGCTGTAATAACGGCTCAGCGCAAGAATATCCTCGCTGTAATACTCCCGGCCCTCGTCCATTATGACGGCCCGGCCCTCTTTACATCCGAATGTGGGAATCAGTTTTTTTCGTTCCATATCAGCTGCTCCTTCTATATCATAGGGGTCAAAACGCCTTTTGACCCTAGCATCATATTATACTGGACATTTCCGGATAACTTTCTGGGCATTTTCCGCAGATTTACGCAAGTCAGACACCGCTTTCCAATCTCTTGCAAATCAGACACGACTTTCGAATCTCCGGACAGCTTCCTTCAAATCCACTTTTTTCTCGTAAAGCGCTTTCCCGATGATTGCCCCGCAAATCCCCTGGTCATACAGTTCCTGCAGATCCTCCATGGAGGATACGCCGCCGGAAGCGATGATATCCAGTCCGGTCTCTTCCGTCAGCTTTTTCGTCGCCGCCACGTTGGGTCCGGACAGCATGCCGTCCCTTGCGATATCTGTATAGACAATGTGCCTTACGCCGTAATCTTTCATCTGAAAGCATAACTCCGCCGAAGTGAGGGCGCTCACTTTCTCCCAGCCTTCCACGGCCACCAGCCCGTCTTTGGCGTCCACGCCGACTACGATGCGCTCCGGGCCGAATTCCTCTGTCAGCTCCCGGATAAATTCCGGCCGCTCCACGGCCTTGGTGCCGATGATAACCCGCTTCACGCCCATCTCCAGCATATCTTTCACGGTCTGCCTGGTACGGATTCCGCCGCCCAGCTGTACCGGAATATCCACGGAACCCACGATGGACTGAATCACCGGCCGGTTTACCGATTCGCCGGCCAGGGCTCCGTCCAGATCAACTACATGGAGGAACGTGGCACCGCATTCCCGCCATAACCTGGCCATGTCCGCCGGCGTATCGGAATAGATTTTAACATTGTCAAAAAGTCCCTGGGTCAGGCGGACGCATTGGCCGCCCTTAATATCAATCGCTGGATAAAGCTGCATGAATCAATTCTCCTTCCAATGATTTTGAGAGATATCGCTGTTTTTGGTGGTATCGCTGCTTCGGGGGCTATCATCGCTCTGGAGGCTATTGCCGCAGGCAAAAACAGTTAAACCGTCCGGTCCACGATCAGATCCGCCGTCTCGTAGCGGATTATCTTCGCCAGGTCCTTTGGATCTACTTCCACCTGGAATCCGATCTTCCCGGCGCTGAAATAAAACCGGTCGAAATTTTCCACAGTCTTATGAATGGTGGTCCGGAAAAATTTCTTCATGCCGACAGGCGAACAGCCTCCGTGAATGTAGCCGGTGAGAGGCAGAAGTTCTTTGGATTTGATCATCTCGATGGACTTCTCCCCCACGGCTTTGGCAGCCTTCTTAAGATCCAGTTCTTCCGCCACAGGAATGACAAACACATAGTTCTGCCGGCTTTTTCCTGCGGTCACCAGCGTCTTGAACACCCGGCTTACATCCTCGCCCAGGGCCCTGGCAATCTCTTCGCCGCTTGTGGAACCGGGGAGATCATAGGTATGGCTGACATAGGGAATCTTTTTCTGCTCCAGCAGACGCATGACATTGGTTTTCTCTTCCATGGATTTCATAAATGCCTTCCCGCGCGCCATCGGCGCCCTTTCCTGCATACTGACGTAATAATCAGGCGCTCCTTTCGGAGCGCCTCAAGTATACCAGATTTCCTTTCTTTTGGGAATAGATTCGCAGAAAAAATATAATCGCAAAAGCGCCGGCCTCCGTCAGGTCAGATATTTCCGTATGAAATACGCCGGAGTTCCGCTCCAGGCGTGGCAGAAGCTGTTGATCAGCCGGTCCCCGTAGGGGGAGGCGAATCGATTCTCCGGATCATAGACCTCGTAGAAGGTGTCGGCTCCCTCCCGCGCCATACCGCCCCAATAGGAACGGATGGTTTCCACGGCAAGATCGGTCAGTCCGTTTTCCATAAGGGCTTCCACATAATAGTGGTACATATAGGGAGTCGCCATTTTCACTGGAAGATCCTCCTGAATCAGACGCGTAAGAAGCTGCCGGTTCTTTTCCCGGTCAAATACGCCGGCCAGCACAAACCAAACCTGGGAAGCCCAGGAACGCTGACGTTTTTCCCCGCTGATGAAGAAACCGGCCTTCGCGTCCCACAGCCGGGACAGAGCCCCTTCTGTGACAAAATCCGCCTGACGGCTGTAAAGATCCGCGATCTTCCCATCCTCCAGCCACAGGGCCATCTGTCTGGCCTGCTTCAGGGCATAAATCAAAACCGCCTGGGCTCCGGCCTGCTTGTTCAGGCCCTCACCCCAGTCCAGAAAACACCACCAGGTTTCCTTGTCCCGTACAACGCCGTCCTCATCCAGCTCCCTCATGGAAAGTTCCAGCTGCCGCCGGGCCGTAGGAAATAATTCACGCAGGGTTTCCCTGTCACCGGTCGCCTCATAGTAGTCATACAGGCAGGAGACAAACATCAGAGAGAAATCAAACAGGGCCGTATCGTCCACCTGCGGTTTTGGATCCAGAAAAAGACAGGCCCCTGCTCTGCCTTCATTCTGAGTAAGACCGGCGAAAAGATAGAGGCAGCGCCGGACCAGATCGTAATTTCGGAAGGTGTAATAATTGGTCAGGGCCTGAAGGCGCAGATCCCCCAGCCACAGCCGCCGGTCCCTTTTAGGCCCGTCCTCGAAAACCAGCTGCATGCAGCTCTCCATGGTTTTCCGGGAAACGCGGTCGATGAGAATCAGCTCCGGATCCGCCGTCTTAAGAGGGGGAACCCGGCCGGAATCCGCAGACGTGACGCTCTCGCATTGGATGTCGCGGAATATTACCCGGTACTTAGGCGATGTATCCAGTACCCTAAACTCCAGATAACGGAAGGCATACCGCCGCGGCAGACGGATCACGGCCGGAAGCACATCGATATGCAGAAACTCCTCCTGAAGCCAGCTGCGGCTGATATTGCCGTGGTAGCCCGCGAAATCTCTTCCCATCTCATAGGGAATTTCCCCCAGTTTAATCTGCAGATAAGCAGGCGCATCCTGCGGGCTTCCCACTGCTTCCACGCGGAAACTGACATATCCCACCTGATGCCCTCCGAAATCCAGGCATACGGAATCACCTTTCCCGAAAGTCTTCCGGGAAAGGGCGT
This sequence comes from uncultured Lachnospiraceae bacterium, assembly GCA_947626365.1. Lineage (GTDB taxonomy): Bacteria > Bacillota > Clostridia > Lachnospirales > Lachnospiraceae > UBA3402. Next base: position 22,812 of record CANQRW010000012.1, on the reverse strand, counting down.
CTATGCTTTCTGCCGGCTCAGCCGCGAAATCCGCCTCACGGAACGGAATCCGGTCGGGGACGCCGCCGTCCTGCTTTTGCGGACGCTCTGTGATCCGAACCAGTCCTGCCGGACGGACCAGAACCGACGAAAGCGCCGGTTTCAGTTCCTCGGCTTTTTTTACAAACTCCGGATAAACGGTCATTTTAAAATCAGGAATACTGTTTATGATATCCATTGCTCTGCTTGAATTCCCTTCTGTAGTTTTTCTAAGTTTCCAGCGGTTTCCGGGCAGTGTCCGGCGGAATTGGAATCAGGATCAGAAGCCGAAACCAGCCGCCGTCTGTCTCAATCTTCATGGAGCCGTCATGCTGCTCCACGATATGCTTCATGCTTTTCACGCCGTATCCATGCAGGTTTTTATCATCTTTCGAGGTTTCTGCAGGAATGCCGTCCAGCAGAACCAGTTCTCCCTCAAAACGGTTCTCAATGGAGATGCGCAGGAATCCCCTGTGCCTGCCTATGTTCAAAGAAACCAGCCGTTCCTCCGGCTCTTTAAGCTTTGCGGCGGCCTCTATGGCATTGTCCAGACCGTTGCCCAGAAGGGAACAGATATCCACCACAGAAAGAAAGGACATGGCCGCGCCGTCGGCGGCCGCGGTCATACGGATTCCCAGCTTGTCCCCGCGGTTTCTTTTTTCCGCCAGGATTGTGTCCACCACATGGTTACCGGTTCGGTTCTGCACCTCGTACTGCCGGATTTCCTCCTCCATGCCCGCCAGTACGCTTTGCTTTTCCACGTCGGAAATATCGCTTTTCAAATAGGCGATCTGATGCTTCAGGTCATGATACTTCCGGTTGATCAGGTCGATGCTCTCCTCCGAAACCCGATAATTCTCGTATTGCTGGGTTACCACATGCTGAAGACTGTCGATTTCTTTCTGGCGCTGGGCTTCCTGGATTACCATGCGGTAGCTGAAAAGGATTGCCAGACCTCCCAGATCCGTCAGCGTGTGTATAGTGAAAATCTCCGCTGTCAGCTGGCTGCTGAAGGGTGTGTTTTTCAGCACATAGCTGATGTTGCTGAGGGCAAAAATGATCACCGTAATGGAGAATGCAGGAAGAAGATGGCGTTTGGTGATCACGAGAGATTGATTGGATTCCAGAAAACGCCGCTCCAGAATGTACATAATTCCGAAGACTATCCCGTGGCACGCCAGGAAAAACAGAAGGTTGGTCCAGATATTTAAGGGAACGCCCATTCGGGTCAGTCCAAAATAAAAAAGCTGCCACTCCAGAGACGCGGCAAATTCTCCCACAAGGAAGGCCTGGGCCGTGAAATAGATCCGGTTGAGGAGAGGCATGGAACAGGTGACGCAGATCATCAGAAAAATAAGAAACACATCTACCATCATGCAGGGAACAAACCATACCATCTGCACGCGGGCGGTAAGCATCATAAAAACGCACAAAAACAGCCAGATTCCGGCCATAGCCGGCAGCCGGAACCGAAATCGTCTCTGCCGGTTCATACGAATATAAAGAAGGGCGCTCAGGCCATAGGCCAGCGCGTAATAAATTCCGGGGGTGTTTGCCAGATTGACATATGAAGCACGCATGCTGAAATACAGCGCTTCCTTCTCTCCCAGTCCCTCCGGAAGCTTCCCGGAAAATTTGTGAGCGGTTTTGCAGGTCTTTACCGGAATGCGGCAGATAACATCGCCTTTCTCTTCCCTCCGTACCAGAACCGCACACTCTCCATAGCCCTGAAGTTCAATACGAATCTTGGTCGTATTGCTCAGATCAAAGTACTTAAAGCCTACGGTGCAGTCGGTGCAGAAGTTGGATACATACTGATCCGGCCCCTCCTCCCGGTCGCCGCCCTTCTGAGTCAGGAAGGGGTTCAGACCCTTGCGGTACTTGACCATGGACATAAACTGGGTTCCGTTTCTGCCGTAGACGTTGCAGGCGATGTAAGTGGGATAATGGCCTTTTCCGGCCAGGGGTTTCCCATTCAGACCGCAGGAGGTCATCTCCGCCTGGTAAAATTTCCCATCCTCAAAGCGGATCTGCTCGGCGCAGGCCTGCCGGGAGGACTGCTTCCGGTTGGAATGCCTGTGGTAGAAAATGTAGTATTTTCCCTCAATCTCAATCAGGCTTCCGTGGGTATTGCCGGTACACATACGGGCGTGTTTCACGTCCGGCACGCCGGGCAGGCCGATATCGCCGCAGCTTACCAGAATACCGCCGTATGTAAAGCCTTCCGTAGGCTTGTCGCTGACCGCGTAACAGAGGTTATGGCTGTTTAAGGAACTGTAGATAAAATAATATTTCCCGTTAAATTTACGCATGGAACTGGCCTCTCCGAAGGGCTGCTCCTCATAGGGCGTCCCCTTGGCTTCCTCACCCGTAAGCACGCCGATATAATGAAGATCGTCCCCGGAAATCACCGTGAGCATATCCTTCGTGTCAATCTCAAACCACATGGGACCGTGCTCCGTGGGCTTGGATCCGTCCAGCAGAATGGGATTCCCGCCAAAAGCAAATCCGGTGTACAGATAAAGCCGTCCGTCCTCGTCCATCAGGCAGCCCGGATCAAACTGGAAGGGTTCATTCCGCTTGCCGATGGGCGTTCCGTCCTGGTATTTTACGTACCCGTAAAACTCATACTTTCCTGCCGGCTCGTCGCATACCGCCACAGAAATCATCTTGGTGCCGCCCATGAAGTAATACAGATAATACCGCCCGTCCGGACCCACCACCATATCCGGAGCCGCGAGACCGTTGGTCACACGGACCCTGGGGGCCGCCGGATCCTGCTCCCTCTTGTAGATGCAGCCGTGGTATTTCCAATTGCCCAGATCGTCCACGGGCGCGGACCAGCAGACATAGTCGCCGAGACAGAAATTAATCCCGTTAAACAGGTCATGAGAACCATACACGTAGACTCTTCCGTCTACGATATGAGGTTCCGCGTCCGGCACATATTCCCAGCTGGGAAGATAGGGATTAAACGCCTGCTTTGCCTTCATACATTTCCCTCCTTTTGCATAAAAATGAATCTTAAAAATCAGTGCAAGTTTATCATGTTGCCACATTCATGTCAATTACGTTGACGGGAAATGTGTGTTTTCTGACGGGAAATGATAAACTGCCCATACACAGTATGGACAGTTTATACAACTTCCTTTTCTGTTTTTCGATTACAATCCTGCCTGAGCCGACTGGCTGCAGCCGGCCGCAGCCAGCCACAATCTATTGTTCGTTTATCACCGCCACACATTCACATACTTGGCCAGTTCATAAACCCGCTCTTTCGTCATTTCTGCTGCCGTAGAGTTGGCTGCCAGAGGCTGCATGGTCCCGCCCTCGTACTCAGCGGCGGCTTCCTGAACCGCCTGCTCTTTCTCCTCGATCCAGGCCCGTTCATCCGCCGTAAGGTTGGCCATGCTCTCCTCGTCCAGGTTTTCCTTCAGGATCGACCAGACCTGGTTCAGAGTCTCGTCCCAGATCGTATAGATTTCCAGGTATGTCTGGTTCATGTCCGCCTGGCTCATGCTCCCGTTCTGCAGGGATTCCTCCAGACTTGCCGATGCTTCCTCCGCATGAGTGATAAACGCCGAAACCGTAGCCCCGGGCTCCTCTCCCGCCGCGGCTTCGCTGGCAGCGGAAGCCGTCTCAGGTTCATATTCATAGGACTGGAAGCCGTTCTGGCCGGATTCATTATACAGACCATAGAAAGTCAGGTCCTTCCCGGCGATGGATTCCGGGTTGTGATATCCCACCCAATTCAGAAATTCCTGGGGAAGGGCGGCTATCTTCGATCCCGGCAGATACATGTAAATGTCTTTAGCGTTTTCCAAACCGTAGGACGTGCTGTAGCGGTAAAGGGTTCCGTCAATGACCTTCTCATCTGTACCAAAAGGATAATTGATCTGGGCGATCCGGAAACGCCAGGTGGTGTCGTCCACTTTCTCCGGCTGTGTGAAACTTCCGTTATAATCGCTGTAATACAGGACTCCGTTGGGATAATTCTCCCCGGTATCCCCCATATCGGAATCCTGGAAATGTCCGGTGAAGGTTCCGTCCTCCTTGATGTGCAGCACTTCGTACCAGCCGCCTGCGCCGCTGCTGAAATAAAACTCCATGCCGGCCACATCTCCAAAGGAGAAGCCTGCCGTCTCTTCCTTCTGACCGTCGGAAGATGATTCCTCTGATGATGGTTCGGATGATTCTGCCGCTGCAGAAGACGCGGCTGCTTCCGTCGTTTCCGGCTGCGCTTTCGTCGTCACCTCTTCCGGCCGGGTCTCTCCTGTTCCATCTGTCTGAGACACGGCATCTGATGTCGATATCGGCTCATATTTCTTTCCGCAGCCGGCAAGCAGGATTACCGCACCTGCCGCCAGCACAGCTAATAAATACTTTTTCCGATTCATTTTCCAGTTCATGTTATCCGCCTTCTTACTTCATCAAAATTTGTTCGAGAATTTCCAGATCCTCATCTGCGGTGGACCAGCTTGTGGCGAAGCGCACTACGGTGTGATCCTCATCATAGGTCTCCCAAAAGCTGACGGCAACTTCCTTCTCAATCTCCTTCAGCCTTTCATTTTCCAGGATAACAAACTGCTGGTTGGTGGGAGATTCATAATAGAAGGTCAGACCGGCCCGCTTCAGGATATCCACCAGCTTATCCTTCTGGCGGTTGGCATGGCGGCCGTTCTCCAGATACAGGTCATCGGTAAACAGCGTGTCAAACTGGATTCCCAGAAGACGCCCCTTGGCCAGAAGGGCGCCTCTCTGCTTGGCCATGGTGAGAAAATGCTCCGGCATATTTTCCTTCGTGAACACAATGGCCTCGCCGCACAGTGCTCCCACCTTGGTGCCGCCGATGTAAAATACATCCGATAATCTGGCAATATCAGCCATGGTCACGTCTGCCTGGCTGCTGGTCAGGCCATAGGAAAGCCGCGCCCCGTCGATATAGAGAGGGATCCTGTAATCCGCGCAGATCCCATGCAGTTCTTCCAGCTCGCTTTTGGAATAAAGGCTTCCATACTCGGTAGAAAAAGAGATGTAGACCATTCCCGGATACACCATATGCTCATGATTGCCGTCCGCGTAAAAGCCTTCCAGAAGGGCTTTCAGTTCTCCCGCCTCCATCTTCCCCATATGTCCGGGAACCGTAAGCACCTTGTGACCGCTGTACTCGATGGCTCCCGCTTCATGGGCGCTTACATGGCCGGTCTCCGCAGCCACTACTCCCTCGTAGGATTTCAGCATAGTGGAAATCACCAGCTGATTGGTCTGTGTCCCTCCCACGGCAAGATAAACCTGGGCCTGGGGGCACTGGCACGCCTCCCGAATTCCAGCGATGGCCCGCTGTGTATATGCATCGCTTCCGTATCCCGGCGCAGGCTCCATGTTAGTCTCCATGAGCCTTTTAAGAATCGCCGGATGTGCCCCGGTCGTATAGTCACTTTCAAATGAAATCATATGTACTGCCTCGTCTTTCTTCCCTATATTTGATATAAATGTTTTTTCTGCACGGAATAACAATGATCAGCCCCGCCTATAATTACAATCACCTATAAATAAAATGAAGCGATACTTCCCTTTTCCGGCGCCTGTTATGCGCTCCGTAAGGGCTAAGCCATACATTTTGCCGATCAGCGCGGTGGCCGGCCGTTCGGTAATGCCCAGCACACCCATCACGTCGATGCGTCCAAAAATTTTTTCTCTTCCAAATTCATGATACAGCTTAACGATGTTCGCCCTGGATCTTGAGGATATATTTTTAGACTTAAGGATATCCAAAAGGCTGTTATTTTTAACATGACTTTCAATGGGCCGTCCGCACAAGCGCGTTCCAAAAATACCACACAATTACAATATCACAAAAAGAACGCCGCCGCAACACTGTCTTTGGCGCTTTCCCTTTGACTGGTTTCATTCTCTCATTGAAATCCGGCCGGCTTCTGTGTTATAATGTTGCAGACGATATTTATATTTATGCATCCGATATTGAATCGGAAATATCTGCGTGGAACGTTTAAATGTTTGAGACTATAAACGTTGGAGACGAAAAGGAGGAATATTTATGAGATTTGACATTACGCCCTATGTAGACATGTCCCCTGCCCAGGTGCGCGGCCTAATTCGGGAGGGAAAGATTGATTTCCCCACCGCCGGCATGTGCCGCGGCTACGCCCAGGCCAATCTGGTGATCCTGCCGCCGGAATACGCCGCCGATTTTGAGGAGTACGCCCGCCGCAATCCCTTCCCCTGCCCGATTCTGGAGATCATTCGCGACACTCCGGAGACTCACGACATGGGAGAAGGCGGCAATATCGTTACGGACATTCCCCGCTACCGGGTGTATGAGAACGGCGTATTCACCAAGGAAATCACAGACGCTTCCGAATACTGGAAGGATGGCTACACCGGCTTCCTCATCGGCTGCTCCTTCTCCTTCGAAGAGGCGCTGATGAAGGCAGGCATCGAGGTGCGCCATATCGCCCAGGGACGCAACGTGCCCATGTACAAGACTAACATCCAGACGGTCAAAGCCGGCCCCTTCGAAGGCCCCATGGTATGTTCCATGCGTCCCATGACGCCGGAAAACGCGCAGAAAGCTTATGATATCACTGTAAAGATGCCTAACGTCCACGGCGCTCCGGTTCACATGGGCGACCCGGCAGAGGTTGGCGTTGCCGATGTGATGAAGCCGGATTACGGCGAGGCTGTGGACATCTATCCCGGCGAAATCCCGGTGTTCTGGCCCTGCGGCGTCACGCCCCAGGCCGCGGTGGAGAACGCGAAGCCGCCTATCGTCATCACCCACGCTCCCGGACACATGTTCATCACCGACATTCCCAATGCGGAGCTCAACGATTATCTGGAGGCGAAGAAGCACCGGTAATTCATTATCCGCAACGTAAAATAGGCCGTCCATGCCAGCGTCTGGTCAAATATCCCCGGATATCCAGACCTCTGCCATGGACGGCCATAGTTATGATTTATATCATCGTATCATCTCTCAGCGCTTCCATCAGACTGCTTCTCAGCACTCTTCTTCCGCCCAGCCAGTAGGCCAGCGCCACAAAAGCTGCGATCACAAGGGCAAACACAGCCACGGGCAGAACCGGCGCCCGGCGGATGAATTCCACCGGATCCAGATAGCTGCCTTTTATCATGAATCCGGTCAGGACAACTGTCAGAAGCAATGTGACGGCAAAGGGCTTTCCGGCCACGGTAATGGCTTCGATGCAGAATATCTTCCGCAGTTCCTCCGGCGTCAGCCCGATGGACAGATATCTGGCGAATTCCCGCTTCCGCTGGCGCAGAAATCCCCAGGTGTTGGAAAACACATTGGCGATGCCGATCATGGCAAACAGCGCGCAGAAAGCTCCCAGTATAAATTCATAAGCATCAATCATCTCGTCGTTGGACTGTTTCTCCTGAATCCTGTTTTCCGTCTCAATCTCATAAGTTCCTTCTAAAAGCCCCCTCACCTGAGCTTCCAGCTCATTCAGGGCCTCCGGAGACGTCCGCTCATCTGCAAGAACACGGATACACAAATCTGAAACAACGCCGCCGTAATTTTTACCTAACTGACGCCATAAAGATAACGGAACAATATGGACCAAGGCGTAATCGTCATACTCCTCCCGAAGAACCGGCAGTTCTTCTGTATCAGCCAAAATCGGCAGTTCTTCCATGTTGACCGAAACCGGTAACTGAATCGTTCCAGTGCCGGATGAATCCGCCGCTTCCTCTGCCGTCTCTTTATATTCCGCATTGACTTCCGCACCGCCGATTCCCTCAAGAACTGATACAGTGCTGCCGCCTCTCAGATAGGGAACATACTCCCGATACCGAAAAGAACTATGAATCCTATCCCAGATCCGGTTTACAAGGATTCCTCCCTCCAGAGACGGCGCTGTCCCAATCTGTTCGCAATACTCCAGAAAACTCTCATCATCCAGAATGACAATCGGCGCCTGGATACGATAAAAGGCCGCCTCCTCCGCCACGACAGTTCCGACAAGCGTCTCCTCCGTCACAGCAGTTCCGGCAAGTGTCTCTTCTGTCACAGCAGTTCCGGCAAGAGCCTCCAGGCCGCCCAATGCCGCCACCTCTTCGCTGATCTCTGTTTTGGGAACGATGGCTAAGGCTTCCGCCTTCTGATAGACGACGGTACTCTCCGCTCCGGGCAACTTCTTCAGCCGGTCAGTCAGCTCAAATTCTTCAATCCTCGTATTCTTTACCGTCGCCATCACGTCCCATACATTCTGATACCGTTCGAAATAGGTGTGCTCCGTGCTGATTTGAGAGAGGGTAAAAAAACTTCGCATCACCATAAAACCCAGGAAGGAAAGAGTCAGGGAAATGGACGTAGTCCGAAGAGCCTTTTTCTGGGCTTTCAAGGCATTTCCGACAAGTTCTCCCTCGATTCCGAAGACGGACGCAAGAATTCGGGAATGTTTTTTCTTTTTCAGCCCCAGATCCTTGGCGCCGCGAACGGCCTCCAGCGGCGTCAGCCTGCTCAGCTTTCTCGCCGGCAGCCATGCGGAAAACAGCACAGTAAAGCCGGAAATCAAAAGGGTTCCTGCCAGAATGGCCGGATGATAATGGAACACCGCCCTGCGGGTTCCCGCGATCTCTGCGCCAATCACATTGACGCCTTTCATGGCTCCGATAGTAAGGAGAATCCCCGCAAATGTCCCGGCCAGGATCGCCGGAAGCGCCAAAAGCGCCGCTTCCTGGAGAAGACAGGTCCGAATCTGCCGCGGCGTGGCCCCGATGCTGGAAAAAATACCAAACTGGTGAATCCGGTCGTTCATGGACACGGCAAAGGAGGTATGGATCACCAAAACCATGGCAAAGCATACGGCCAAAATCACGGCGAAATCCAGCGGCAGCAGGCGCCACGGAGCCATGTCTTCGGTCACCTGTCCCTGCCATTCCCCTTTCGCCGCAATGCCGGCAAGCTGATCCAGCCACAGATTATAGAACAGGCTGCACAGAAAGGACAGGAAAAGAGAGGCGATAAACACGCCAACCATGACGGATAGGCTGGAAGCTTTGTTATTTTTGATATAACTTCGGGAATAGTCTTTCCACATATCCGTCACCTCCGCCTCTCATCGGCAATGATCCGGCCGTCTTCCAGGGTGATGATCCGATCCGCCTCCAGGGCAATCTTCTCATCATGGGTGATCAGAATGATGGTCTGACTGAACTTCCGGTTGGACAGCTTCAGCATATCCATAATCTCCCTGGAATTCTGCCGGTCCAGGTTGCCCGTTGGCTCGTCCGCCAGAAGAAGGGCCGGCCGGTAGATCAGAGACCGGGCGATGGCTGTTCTCTGCTGCTGGCCGCCGGACAGCTGCCCGGGTAGAGCCTCCAGTTTCTCCTCCATCCCCAGGGAAGTCACAATTTTATTCAGATATTCCAGATCCGGTTTCTTTTTGTCCAGCAAAAGGGGCATGAGAATGTTCTGACGAACCGTCAGTGTGGGAATCAGATTATAAAACTGGTAGATCAATCCTACTTTTCTGCGCCGGAAAATGGCCGCCTCCGTCGGGTTCAGGAACGCCAGGTCAGTGCCGCCCACCATGACCTTTCCCGACGTGGGCTTGTCCACCGTCCCCAGAATATGCAGAAGCGTGGATTTGCCTGAGCCGGAAGCGCCGATGATTGCCGCGAACTCGCCTTTTTCCACAGTCAGATCGATTTCGTCCAGGGCTTTCACCTGAGCGGCGCCGGAGCCGTACACCTTCGTTACTTTTTCACATTTTAACAGTTCCATCGTCTTATCCTCCATCTTTACGAAGAATCGTCGTCAGCCCCGGTTCGTCCCGCTTCGATTGCGGTTCCGCCGCAGGCTGTTCTCATAATACGACTATAACAGATGAAAGTGACAATTCAGTGACAATAGAAATGAATTTCGAAACAGGCGCCTCCCTCCGGCAGATTGAAGGCGCGCAGGGTGCCGTTCTGAAGCTCAATGATTTCTTTTGCCAGGGCCAGGCCGATACCGATGCCGTCTCCCTTCTCATTCTCTCCCCGATAGAACCGTTCAAACAGGTGGGGAAGGTCTTCCGCCGCAAATCCATTTCCATCGTCCCAAATCCGGATCTGCGTATAGATTGGGTTCTGCTCGTAATGACAATGGATCACGCCTCCTTCCGGCGAATGTTCCCCGCAGTTTTTCAGCAGGTTCATCACCGCCTCCATGGTCCACTCCAGATCGGCACATACGCGGACCGCGCCCAGTTCCGGCACATCCACCGTGACTTTCTTCTGCTTTAAGAACTCTTGAAGATTATCGGCGGCCAGCATAAGAAGGGTGAACACATCCACGTCCTTCTGTTCCAGGGGAAGAGTCCCGGAGTCCACCCGGGCCAGAAGAAGCAGGGACTCCTCCAGGTGGGTAAGACGGGAAAGCTGGAGTTCCATTTTGACAAGTTCATCATCACAGTCCGGAATATCTTTTCCCGACACCGGTCTTTTCTCTGATAATACCTCTTCCTCAGAAAATAGTTCGCGCCCGGATACTATCTCCCCCTCAATCAGCGCTTTCCTCTGCGTTCTCATCATCTGCAGAGACAGCGACATGGAGGTAATGGGCGTTTTCAGCTGATGGGCGATATTGTACAGATTGTCCGCATACCGCCGCCTGGCGTCCAGAGCAGCGTCTCTGGTCTCATAGAGGGACGTGACCGTCTTGTAAATCTCGTCCTGCAGCTTGGAGAGCTCGCCTTCCCGGTTCTCAAGAACCGTCTCCGGATTCCCTGTATTCACTTTTTCCAGATACTCAGCAAGCTGCCGAATCTGCCGGTCCTGTCTCCGCCGCCAGACAGCCAGAACCGCTGCGGCAGCGATAACAATGCAGACAACCAATACCATACTCATAGGTTTCTCCTGAACGCCAATGGCACATAAGGACGCTGTTTAACGTATGCCCATCTTCCAACTGCGCTTCTCCCATTACGTCTCTTCCATGCGGTAGCCGATACTCCGCACCGTCCGGATACACTCCGGGTTGTGCAGCTTTTCCCGCAGACGCTTCATTGTGACGGTGAGGGTATTGTCATTCACGTAGTTTTCATTGTCATCCCAGAGATGGCGGAGAATGCTTTCCCTCGTGACCGTCCGCCCCTTGTTTTGCATCAGCAGAAGAAGCAGCTGATACTCCATCGGGCTCAGGGAAATCTCCTGACCGTTCAGAGCCGCCGTCATCCGCCGGCAGTCCACGGAAATCGGTCCGCAGGACAGATACTCCTTCTCCGCGCCGCCTGCTCTCCGAAGCAGGGCGCAGATTCGGGAATAGAGGACTTCCAGATCAAAGGGCTTCACCACATAATCATCGGCTCCGTTCTGAAAGCCGGAGACCATATCGCGGGAATCCCCCTTCACCGTGAGAAAAATCACAGGCAGATCCGCCCACCGCAGACGAAGCCACCGGCAGAAGCTGTCTCCGCTTCCGTCCGGCATGTTCCAGTCGATCAGAACGCAGGAAGGAACTTTTCGCTGCAGAAGCCGCCGGGCCTCCGCAAAGACAGGCAGCACCGTCACCCTAAATCCCTTTTCCTCAAGATACATTTTTACCGTCTGGGCGATGGAACTATCATCCTCCAGATAACAGATTTCAATCATGAGATTCTCCTCCCGGCAGTCGCCTCAGCATCTCCGCTCTCCTGCCATGGCGGCTCCCAGGATCAGCACTGCGCCGATCACATTTGTCAGGTTCATGGTTTCTCCCAGCACAAAAACGGACAAAAGAATCGCCGTGGCCGGGTCGATATAACTCAGCAGGGCGATGGTCTGCCCCGGCAGGTCTTTCATGGAAGAGAAATAGATCCAGTAAGCAAATCCGGTGTGGATCACGCCTATTATAATAAGAAGTCCCGCCGTCTCCCAGGCCCAGGAAACCGCGCCTATATTCTCCGTAAGGCAGGTATAGGGCAGCAAGATCAGCGCCGCTGAGGCCAGCTGAATGACCGTGGTATCATAGGAAGAAATCTCCTTCAGGAATTTATTCATCAGCATTACGCCTGCGTAGAAGGCGGCGGCGCCGATGCCCAGAAGGATACCAATCGTATTTCGTCCTGTGTCAGAAAAAGCCGCGGATGACAAAAGATCTCCTGCCTGATTTCCCGCTGAATCTGAGCCTATGGGAACAAGGCCGGAGATCAAAAGCATACCCGCAAAGGCCGCCAGGATACAGCAGACCCTCCGCGCGGTCAGCGGCTCCTTCAGAATGGCTGGCGACAACGCCATGACGAACACGGGAGCCAGATAATAGCACAGGGTCGCGATGGAGACTGTGGTGTAGCGGTAGGATTCAAACAAAAGAATCCAGTTGATCCCGATGGCAATCCCGGACGGGATCAGCCAGCGCGCGTTGCGTCTGACCGCAGCCCACGACAGTTTTCTTCCGCTTCCCGCCATGACCAGAAGCAGAAAGACGGAACCGATTACTCCCCTGACCAGGGCAATCATAGAAGACGGCAGATCGATCCACCGGACAAACAGGCCGATGGTGCCGAAAATCAGCATGGCAGATACAAATTTTATCTTAGGCAGAGACATAGGCTTCCCTCTGACAGCTTTCGTTTTCAGATAACTCCTTTGGTGGACAGCACTCCGCTGATCCGTTCATCGTACCGGGTGGCGCCGTCCAGAGCCTTGGCAAAAGCTTTAAAGGCCCCCTCGATGATGTGGTGGTTGTTGAATCCGTTTAACTGTCTGATATGCAGATTCATCCCGGCCCCGTAGGATACCGCGTAGAAGAATTCACGCACCATTTCCGTCTCCAGCTCTCCCACTTTTTCCCGGTCCAGATTCAGATCGTACGCCAGATAAGGCCTGCCGCTCAGGTCGATGGCGCACAGAATCAGCGCGTCGTCCATGGGAAGGATCATGGAACCGAAGCGGACGATTCCTTTTTTGTCTCCCACTGCCTCCTTGATGGCTTTTCCCAGAACGATTCCGGTATCCTCCACAGTGTGATGGGTATCCACCTGCAAATCGCCCTCCACTTTTACACTCAGATCAAAAAGTCCGTGACGGGCAAAGCCGTCCAGCATATGGTCAAAAAAACCGATTCCCGTGGAAATGTCGGATCGGCCGCTTCCGTCCAGATTCAGACTCAGCGCAATCTTTGTTTCCTTCGTATTCCGCTCTATGTTCGCTATTCTTGCCACTGCATTTTCCCTCCATCTTATGTAAGCTGTTCTTGCTCAGCATTCCCTGGTGGTTACTCGAACCTTACCCGGATGGAATTTGCGTGAGCCGTCAGATGTTCCGCTTCCGCGAAGGCGATGATATCCTCATGGACCGCCTCCAAAGCTTCCCGGGAATAATAGATCACACTGGATTTCTTGATGAAATCGTCTACGCCCAGAGGCGAGAAGAACTTAGCGGTGCCATTGGTGGGAAGCACATGGTTGGGCCCGGCAAAATAATCTCCAAGGGGCTCGGAACTGTACTCTCCGATAAAGATGGCGCCTGCGTTCTGAATCTTCGTCATCACTTCAAAGGGGTTGGCTGTCACGATCTCCAGATGCTCCGGGGCAATCTCATTGACCACGGCGACAGCCTCGTCCATATCCTTCGCCACCAGAATATAGCCGAAATTGGCCAGGGATTTCTCCAGAATCTCTTTCCTGGAAAGTTCCTTCAGAAATCCGTCAACCTCGGCAGAGACCGCTTCCGCAAGGCCTCTGCTGGTGGTTGCCAGAATGGCGCTTGCCAGCTCGTCGTGCTCCGCCTGGGAAAGCAGATCCGCCGCCACGTACCGGGGATTGGCCGTCTCATCCGCCAGCACCAGAATCTCGCTGGGACCGGCGATGCTGTCAATGCTCACATGGCCGTAAACCGCCTTCTTGGCCAATGCCACGAAGATATTGCCGGGGCCTACGATCTTGTTCACTCTGGGAATGGATTCCGTTCCAAAGGCCAGGGCCGCGATTGCCTGAGCCCCACCCACCTTATAGACCTCTGTAGCGCCGGCCAGATGAGCCGCCGTCAGTGTCACCGGATTTACTTTTCCGTCCTTTCCCGGAGGCGTCACCATGACGATCCGCTTTACACCCGCCACCTCCGCAGGGATGATATTCATAAGAACCGATGAGGGGTAGGCCGCCTTGCCGCCGGGCACATAGACGCCTGCGCTTTCCAGGGCCGTGATCTTCTGGCCCAGAAGGGTTCCATTGGGCTGGGTGTCAAACCAGCTGCGGCGCACCTGCTTCTGGTGGTAATCCCGGATATTCTTCATGGCCTTCTTCATGACTTCCAGAAGTTCCGGAGCCACCTGATCGCGGGCATCCCGGATTTCCTTCTCTGTCACACGAACCGTATCCGCCGTGATCTCCGCTCCGTCAAATTTCTTCGTATACGCAAATACGGCCTCGTCCCGTTTCTCCTTTACCGCGTCTACGATTTCCTGAACCGTTCCGGCGTACTCGCCGTAATTGTTGGGATCCCGCTTCAGCAGATCCGAAAGAATATGATTCCTGGCAGTATCGTCCAGTGTCACAATACGCATGATTGATTTCCCCTTATTTTGTAAAAAATTAATTGTTTTCCGTCAAAAGCTGCTTCAGATCCCGGATCAGCCTGTTGATCCGCTCATTTTCCCGCTTCATGCTCACCTGGTTGACGATGACCCGGGCAGACAGGTCGCAGATTTCTTCCAACACCGTCAGGCCGTTCTCCCGCAGGGTGGAACCGGTCTCCACGATATCCACGATCACTTCCGACAATCCCACCAGGGGCGCCAGCTCGATGGAACCGTTCAGCTTGATGATCTCCACGGTCTGGTGCTTTTTATTGTAAAAATAATCCTTGGCGATATTGGGATACTTGGTGGCCACGCGGATCAGCTCGTGGTGCTTCAGCCGCTCGCGGGCGGTCTCCGGGCCGCATACGCACATTTTGCACCTGCCCATGCCCAGGTCGATCACCTCGTAAAGCTTCCGGCCTTCCTCCATAATAATGTCCTTGCCGGAGATGCCGATATCCGCCGCCCCATATTCCACATAAGTGGGCACGTCGTTGGCCTTTGCCAGGAAAAATCGGATCCCAAGCTCCTCATTGGTAAAGATCAGTTTCCGGGTATTCTTGTCCTTCATCTCATCGCAGGAGATGCCGATCTGCTCCAGAAGGTTCAGGGTCTTAAGCGCCAGGCGGCCCTTGGTCAATGCAATGGTAAGATATCTCATGACCCGGCCCTCCCCTCGGGAAGAACGTTTCCAGTCCTCTGCAAATCAGTCCCGGAGACAGCATTTCCATTTTTCCGCAACTCAATCTTGGAAACAGCATTCTCATTTTCCCGCTGCTCAGTCTCTGAAACAGCGGCGTTTTCCGCAATCGGGAAGTCGGAATCCAGACCGTCGGAATTCAGATAATGGATATCCTGAATATGGTTTTGGATGGCGTAATTCTTATAGGCCTCCAGGCTCATCTCCGGCTGGCGTCTCATAAGGCAGATATTTTCTCCGTAATGCCTCAGTTCCATGGCCCAGCGAACGGCCTTCTGCCTGGCTTCCGGTTCGTAGAGGACCATGGCGTCCACTGATTTGACCGGAACATCCACTTTCTGCCGGTCCAAAGCCAGCATCAGCTGGTCGATCACGATGGCAAATCCCACAGCCGGGGTTTCCTTTCCAAACTGCTCCAGCAGCTTGTCATACCGGCCGCCGGTGACAATGTATTCCCCGGTTCCGTATGTATATGCCTTAAAAATGATTCCGGTATAATATTTATATTTGCTGAGCATTCCCAGATCGTAGGACACATACTCCGACAGGCCGTAATCTTCCAGAATCGCCTGGACCTTCTCCAGCCGCTCGATGGCCTTCCGGGAACGCTCATTGGCGACCTGACCCTTCACCTCTTCCAACATATCAAATCCGCCGAACAGTTCCGGCAGCCTGAGAAACAGATTTCTCAGCCTGGACGCCATCTCCCGGCGGGACACCAGTTCCTCCACGCCAAAATGGTTCTTATTCTCGATCAGTTCCCTCAGGGTCTCCTGGGTCTCCTGATCCATGCCGGCTTCCTCCGCCAGCCCGCGGAAGAATTCCACCTGTCCCAGTTCCACCTGAAACTCCAAAAGTCCGGCTGTCTTCAGGGACTCGATCACCAGGGCGATCATTTCGCCGTCCCCATCACTGGTGCCGTCGCCGATCAGCTCCACTCCGGTCTGGGTGATCTCCTTCAGCCTCCCCTGATAATTGGAATTGTTGATAAAGGTTCTCTCCCGGTAGCACAGCCTCAGAGGGACCTTCTCCTCCATGAAATATTTGGCCACGCACCTGGCGATGGCCGGGGTCACATCCGGCCGGAGCACCAGCGTATTGTTGTCCCGGTCAAAAAACTTGAACATCTCCCGGGAAGTGACGCTGCCCCGCTCCTTATTGAATATATCGAAGAACTCAAAGGTCGGCGTCTCGATATCCTGATAGCCGTAGCGCCGGAACACCTTGCTGATCCGGCTCTGAACCGCCAGTTTCCTGGCGCACTCGCCATTGTAGATATCGCGGACGCCTTCCGGCGTGTGCAGTAAGCTTAATGTCATAGTTCCTCCAAAATCTGCATGATTACCGCGTCTGCGCAGTCTGCTGATTCACCAGGAATCTCTACGCTTATCTTTTGCGGCTGCAATAAATCCTCACATTTTACTTTATCACAGCACAGTGATAATTCGATAACGCACTGCAATTATACTAAAGCTATCCCGCTTTGTCAATCCTTTTTTCAGCAAAAGGGGCTGCTGCAGAAATATTCACTGCGGCATTCTGCAACAGCCTCCTGTGATTCGGTTTCTATGAAATCCCTGTCGCCGCGGTTACTTTCCGCCGCAGCCGGTACAGCCGTCGAAGCAGTATGTGCAGAGCTTCGCTTTCGGCAGGCCGATGGATTCCACCAGATCGTCCAGTCTGTGATACCTTAAAGTAGTAAAATTCTGCTGCCTGCAGATATCCTGAAGCATAGCGGCGTAGCGGTCGCTCTCCGGGTCCGCGTACTCGGCCAGAGTCTTCTCCGCGTTATCTCCCTCCCGTTTCAGAATCACTCTCCTGGCAATCAGATCCAGATCGGATTTGGACCGGGAGAAATTCAGATACCGGCAGCCGTACACAAGAGGCGGACAGGCCGGACGTACGTGAACCTCCTTTGCGCCGCTCTGATAGAGGAATTCCGTGGTCTCCCTCAGCTGAGTGCCCCGGACGATGGAATCGTCGATCAGCAGCAGCTTCTTGTTCTCGATCAATGCCTTTACGGGGATCAGCTTCATCCGGGCGATCAGATTTCTCTGATTCTGGCTGACCGGCATAAAGGATCTGGGCCAGGTAGGCGTATATTTGATAAAGGGCCTGGTAAATGGAATCTTGGATTCATTGGCATAGCCGATGGCGTGGGCCGTTCCGGAATCCGGAACTCCGGCCACCATATCCGGGTGAACGTTGCCGGCAGCCATATCCCGCTTTGCCAGAGCGCTGCCGCAGCGGTAACGCATCTCCTCCACATTGATTCCCTCGTAGGAGGATGGCGGATATCCGTAGTACACCCACAGGAAGGAACAGATCTGCATCTCATCTCCCGGTGCGGCAAGCTGTTCGATGCCGTCCGGCGTCATACGCACGATCTCCCCGGGGCCGAGTTCACGCTCGTCTGTGTATCCCAGATTCATATAAGCAAAATTCTCAAAGGAAATGCAGAAGGCATTCTCTTTCCGGCCGATAACCAGGGGCGTTCTGCCCAGCCGGTCCCTGGCGGCAATGATACCGTCCTTTGTCAGGAGAAGAAGGGTCATGGAACCGTCCACGATCTTCTGCACATACTGGATTCCCTCCACCAGGCTGCCGCATTTGCAGATCAGAGAGGCCATCAGTTCCGTCACGTTGACCTGCCCGCTGGTCATCTCCTGAAAATGGGTATTGCCCTGGGAATAGACCTGCCTCAGCAGATCGTCATAGTTGTTCACCTTTCCCACCGTCACGATGGCAAAGCTTCCCAGATGGGACTGTATGATCAAAGGCTGAGGTTCATAATCGGAAATACAGGCAATTCCGTAATATCCCTTCATGTCCTCCACGTCTCTCTCAAATTTGGTACGAAACGGTGAATTTTCAATATTATGGATTGCCCTGTTGAAACCGTCCTCTCCGTACGTGGCCATGCCTCCCCTTCTGGTCCCCAGATGAGAATGATAATCCACTCCGTAAAACAGTTCATGTGTACAGTTCTGTCTCGATACAACTCCGAAAATTCCGCCCATGCATGATTCTCCTTTTTGTAATTTTAATTCATGGAATAAACCTGTCCCTGAAAAGCTGAGGCTGTTCTTCAAACAGAACCGGCACTTCAATGCTTCTGTTCAGCAGCGGCTCAAAAACCTCCCTGCCCAAATATATGGTTATTCCCCTTTCATCCATCGTCCACTGGATAAGATCCGACTGAAACAGCTCGTACAGCCTGGCCGTGTAAAATCCGTACATCATACGGCCGCCCTCCAGCATGTCCATCCTTGCCAGAAACGTCCTCACATACTCATACAGGCCATTGTAATCGGACGCCACATCCCGAAGCGTCAGCTGCTGTCCCGTATCGGGATTCAGATTCACGCCCTTCAGACTGGATTCGGTCTCCTGTATGGGGCCTGTTTCACAGCTGTAGCGGTTATCCGTAAAACTCAGAATCTGATCATCGGAACGCATTACCTCACAGTCATGCTGGACAATATGCCCGCTGCCGGGAAAATTCCCGTAATCCTCACGAATCTTTTCCAGATTATCATAATAGTATGTTTCCAGGCCGGACCATACGCCGCTCCAGTACCGGTCAACAGCTTTCTGAAGGACCTGCCGCCCTCTTCCATCTATCTCTATAGATGGACAGCTGACAAAAAAGACAGCCTGGCCTGTGGATTCATCTGTCTCAATCAGGCTGCGCCCGGGAGCTACCACAGCACGAAAGGGGGTTCCGGTTTCCCTGGAATTCTGAGGCCGTTGGTCTGGGTTCTGCAATCCATCGCCGAAAATTTCTTCCGGCGTCCCAACAGACAATTTCTCAGTTTCAGAATCAGCTGGCAGTCCGGCAGGGACTTCTCTGTCATCCACCGCAGCTGTTTCCATCGCGGCTGCCTCTTTCGCAATTTCTTCCGTCTCCAGCGGGGGCAGAGACGTCTCTTCTGTTTCTTTTGTTTCTTCTGTCTCGTCCGTCTCTTCCGCCTGCACGACGATTCCTTGAGGGAGATTTTCTCTTTCGTAGGAATGTCCCATGCCGCAGCCGCTGACAGCCAGCGCCGCCGCAGCCAGGAAGACCATAGGCTTCCTCATAAGAACTCCTCCTTCAATTTAGCAATAGCAGTGTAGCATAAAAGCAGGTTACAATCAAGTCATAACCTGCTTTTCCCACGGAAATCATCTGTCAGGAAATATCCAGCTGAAACATGGTTTCTTCCTCGTCGAGAATCCTGGCCGTCTCCACCGGCCGTCCGGTAATCACATTATCGACGCCCAGCCTCCTCATCCTTTTTACATCATCATCCGTGTCAACGGTCCACGCGTGAACCTCCTTACCCCGGGTATGCAGCTCGGAGATCATGGCCGGCGTGATAAACATGGTCTCGATGCTGAAGAAATCCGCCGCTGGAAGATCGTAATACAATCCCGCTCCCATTGCCATGATGTAGCCGCATTTCAGTTCCGGCGCCAGTTCCTTTACCCGCTCCAGCGCATCATACTGAAGGGAAGAAATAATACATTCGTCCTCGAAACCGTTCTCCCGGATGATGCGGACCGTCTCGTCCGCCAGCGTGGGCGTGGTTCCCTTAATCTCAATATTCAGTTTTATCTTTCCCTTGCAGAATTTGATCACTTCGTCCAGGGTGGGAATGGGCGTCCCGATAAATTTCTCCCGGTCCTCACCGGTATAGCCCTTGCTGGCGTCCAGCTTCTTCAGCTCTTCATAAGTAATATCGGTCACATTGACGTTGACGCCGGTACACCGCTTCAGGCTGGTATCGTGGGTCAGCACCACGACGCCGTCACTGGTCTGCTGTACGTCCAGCTCCGCGTAACCGGTCACTCCGCTGTCGATTGCTGCCTGAAACGCCGGTATGGTATTCTCCGGCGCCACAGCAGAATATCCCCGATGGCTGGTAATCTCCACACGGCCCGGATCCAAAGCCTTCGTAAGGATCTCCTCCCCTTCGGCTGCGGTAACCAGCAGGGTCGTACCGACGCACAAAAACACTCCCAGGCCATACATGGCCGCCGCAATCAGGCCATGGCCGGTAATTCGTTTTCGCGGCACCGCCTCCGGCGCGCATTCCGAACAGGGCTCTCCGTCCTGATTTTTGTACCTGTGAAACATCAGGGTGAGATAGGCATACTGAGCGAAATTGACCACACAGTTTACGAAAAATACCATCACCGGGTAGAAGGCGTATTGAAGGATCAGTCCAAAAGCTTCCGTCCACGCGCCTTCCTCACCCCCGAGCCACACCAGGATGATAACGATCAGCATCAGCGTCACGAACAGATAGAAAATTGCCGTTATCACATGCCATAGATTGTTCAGCACCAGCTTCACCGTGCTTTTGATCCTGCGTCCGCGAACCAGATGGATGCTTCGGCGGGCGGCCTCCGGAAGATCGCACTGCTCCAGCACAAAGTAATGAAACACAAACATCCATTCCATGACCCAGAAAAACAATGCCGCGAAGGCGGCGGTATACAGGGCCAGATAGACCGGCTGATCCTGAATCACCTCCATGATATACGCAGGCACTACGATCTGGCTGATCATATCAGAGGTCAGAAATGTGTTGGTAAAAGGCACGATCACCGCCGCAAATACCAGAAGCGGCAGATTCTTCGGCTTATAGATATGCCGGATATTCAGCGCCGCCCGGCGAAGCAGCGCGAAAAGTCCGATCTTTTTGTTGTGATAGGCGCATTCCAGGCAGATCAGCACCGCGGAAATCTCCATCAGGTTCCAAAACATGTATCCGACGGCAATCACCATAAGAGCCAGCCAGATCAGCGGACTGCACAGAACATCCGTAAGATTGCTGTTGGAGATAAACTGGGTTCTGGAATGCAGAAGCGCCTGTGTCCACAGAAATCTTCCTGCCGGAACAACCGCCAGTGAAAAAATCCCCTTATAAAGCAGCAGAAACAGGATGATCGTAGAGGTTGGCCGGCGGAGCCGCTTCTTCTTCCGCCGCTTTTCTTTCCATTTTTTGAAAATGTCTACCATTCCTTCCGAATCTCCTCTTTCGTTACGCCGTAGAGGGTCGTAAATTCTTTCAGATCCTCATCACTGCGGATCAGCATCAGATCTTCAAACTTTCCGGTCGCCTCATCCTTAAATCCGGCCACCTTTTCTCCGGTACAGATACTGGCGCGGACTACCGGAATCTTGCCGGTCTTATCATAAGAGATTCCGGCTGTGCTTTTTTTCTTTCCGAACAGCATATTCTCCTCCCGGGACCGGACGCGGTCCCTGTGCATTACGCGGCTTTAAATGACCCTTTTACAGGAAATGGCCTTTCCACAGAAATTCCATAAAAAGTGGCACCTGTCTCTCCCAGTCCGCCTCGCAGTGATTTCCGCCCACCTGGCAGTAGATCTGAACCGCTGCCCCGTGCATCCCCAGATATTTGGCGATGGAACGATTCCTGCGGGAGGTGTAGCTGGAAGTGTCTTCATGCCAGTGATCCGTAACGCCTCTGGCCTCTCTGGTTCCCCAGGACAGATAAACCCGGGTGTCCGAATCGATATAACAGCCTTTCAGGTCCCGATAGATATTGGGCATGCAGAAACCGACGGCACTGGACACACAGGCCGCCTTGGAAAAGCACCAGTTATACCGCATCACGCCGTAGAGGGCCATGAGGCCGCCCATACTGGAACCGGCAATTCCCGTGCATCTCCGGTCCGGATAGGTGCGGTATTCCCGGTCGATGAAGGGTTTCACCTCTTTCGCGATCCACTGAAAAGTGGCGTCTCCCCTCGGCTCCATTCTGCTGAAGAATCCCCAGGCGGCCTTATAGGGACAATACTCCCCCAGACGCTGATTTTCCTCATGTCCGCACTCGATCCCCACTATGATCATGGGCTTATCCCAGCCGTCAAGGAATTCCTTCAGCCCCCAGCTTTTGCCGTAAGTGGCATCGCTGTCATAGTACAGATTATGACCGTCGAAGAAATACATGACCGAATACCGCTCATCCGTGCCGTAATAGGAATCGGGCAGATAAATATGTAACCTCCGGTTCTGCATAGCCGGAGGATACCAAAAGTCCTGTTTTATTACCATTCGATTGCCTCGCAGATTTTGAAACTCTCAAAACCGGCTTCGCCGTCAGGCCTCGTAAGCCGCCCGCACTGCTTTAGCCAGCTGGTCGGCACAGGATGTAGGTCTGGGACCGCAGGTGTTGCCTGACAGGATGGACTCGATCTGTTCCACCGTCATCCCCTCCACCAGCTTTGAGATTGCCTTCAGATTGCCGTTGCATCCTCCTACAAAGCTTACGTTATGAACCACATTGCCGTCCAGGTCCATGCTGATCACCTGGGAGCAGGTTCCTTTGGTCATATAGTCAAAATGTTTCATCTTGATCCTCCTTGAAATTACTTGCTTTATTTTCCAATTATAGCAAAATCATCCGGATAACGCAATCCTATCTTTTTTGTCACAGTGTGCGCCGTTTTTTCCATGGCAGACCTCTTTATTTCTCGGGAGTTTGACAGTTGAATAAAAAGAAAAGTATCTGCAGGCCGCATAAAACCTGCTTTCTTTTTGTCAAATTTT
>CANQRW010000011.1 GCA_947626365.1 uncultured Lachnospiraceae bacterium | reverse complement strand
TATGTGCGCACGAAAAACCGTGATCCACGCTTTTAGATCGCAGAGCCCATCGGCGGACCATTAGCCTGTAGGTAACCGATCCACGAATAACAGAGTGGCCAACTGCCGGGGACTGTAAAATCAGAGCCCTTTTCCGGCGCTGTCAGACGACAAAAATGTGAGACTTGTCAGGGGAAGAAAAAAGTTTGTGAAATGCAAATTTACCTCTTGACAAAAGTCACTTCATAACAGAGGGGGAAAATGATGCTGAAACGTGCGGAGGTGTCTTATGAAAACCAGGAAATTGCGGCAAATCGAAGTCTCAGAGATCGGGATGGGATGCATGGGATTTTCTCACGGCTACGGCAATGCACCGGAACGTGCGTACAGCATCCGGGCCATCCAGGAGGCTTATGAGTACGGCTGTACATTTTTCGATACAGCGGAAACCTATGGAACACAGCAGTTTTACCCCGGCCATAACGAGCAGCTTGTGGGAGAAGCAATTCTCCCATTCCGGAAGAAGATCGTGCTGGCAACCAAGTTCCATTTCCGAAATGAGATGCCATCGGAGCGGGAAGAGATTGACAAGGTGATCCGGCGGCATTTGGAACAATCCCTCAAAAATCTTCAAACGGACTATGTGGATCTGTATTACCTTCACCGCATTAACGAGGCAGTGCCTTTGGAGGAAGTCGCCCATGTGATGGGAGATTTGATCCGGGAAGGCGTCATCCGCGGATGGGGCCTTTCCCAGGTGTCCGGGGAGATGCTGCGCCGAGCGGATTCCGTCACGCCGGTTTCGGCGGTACAAAATATTTATTCCATGGTTGAACGGGACTGTGAGCGGGATATATTCCCGTACTGCCTGGAGTACGGGATTGGCGTCGTCCCGTTTTCTCCCATTGCCAGTGGTTTGCTTTCGGGAAAAGTGACCGGGAAAACGCGTTTCGAGGGGGATGACGTGCGGAAATTTGTGCCGCAGCTCAGCGCGGAAAATCTGGCCGCAAATCGCCCCATTGTGGAGGCAGTAACTCAATTTGCCACGGCCAAGAACGCCGCAAACGCGCAGATTGCCCTGGCGTGGATGCTTCACAAATATTCCAATGCGGTACCCATTCCCGGTTCCAAAAACCGGGAGCGGATTTTGGAAAATCTGAAAGCCAGCGAAGTCTCCCTGACAGAAGAAGAATTTTCCGCATTGGAATCCGCGTTGAACGCGTGTACCGTCTACGGGCACAGAGGGCATGTGGAAACAGAACAGAATCCCACGTTCGCGTTTAGCAAACAGGATCGGTAAGGGACAGCGGTTACACTGTTGCGTTCCGCCGTTTTCGGGATGCCGGCATTCTTTCCGGCAGCCGCAGCCATGGTGTTTTCGCTGGTGACGGGGCCGATTGTGAATATTGTAATATGATCAGAGAAAGCCTCAGCCAGTCCTGTACACGGATTGACTGAGGCTTCTAATATTTGTATGCGGGCAGAGCGCCAGTGACGCTCTGCTCGTATTACGGGCTTTAGCCCGTTGAATATGTCGGAGTTTTTCGTGTTCCGAAAAACGGAGACATATGAAACAGACAACCACCCGCTTTGCGGGTGCGCGACGATAGTTATACAAAAAAATCACCTTTCCGTTATAATAGAGGTATCCAGCCACTATTAAAAAGAAAGGAAAGGTGATTTTATGGCAAATAAAGCCAATGATTTAGCTCACACGAAATGGATGTGCAAGTATCATATTGTCTTTACTCCTAAGTATAGACGAAAAATAATTTATAATCAACTGAAAGATGACATAAGAGAGATTTTGAAACAACTGTGTTCTTATAAGGAAGTGGAGATCATAGAAGGACATCTGATGCCGGATCATATCCATATGCTGGTAAGTATACCGCCGAAGATGAGTGTATCGAGTTTTATGGGGTATTTGAAAGGAAAATCGGCGCTGATGATCTTCGACCGGCACGCAAATTTGAAGTATAAGTTTGGAAACCGACATTTCTGGTCAGAAGGTTACTATGTGAGCACGGTAGGGCTGAATGAAGCCACCATAAGGAAGTACATACAAGACCAGGAGAGAGAAGACATCATGAGAGATAAACTGAGTGTGAAGGAGTACGAGGACCCTTTTAAGGGTCAGAGGTGAAGTAGTACGAAAGCCGCTTAAGCGGCGGCGATGAGTTAAGAGCAAAGTGGCTGGAACGGGGCTGTGGGAATGGAGCGCAGAGCGACATTCCCATAGCGCAAAGAGACAGCCAGCGCCTTTAGACGCTGGCCGAGTAGTGCGGGCTTATAGCCCGCGTCCGAGCCACCCGTTTTACGGGTGGCGGCGACTACGTCAGTAAGCGTAGATTGTCTGTGCTGCATCTTTAACTGAAATAAACATCCGGAACGCGTCTGCTTCCGGAGAGTGTCAGGAAATTTCCAGACTCAGTTCATTGTGGAAATAAATACGTGTGCGGTAAATGGTATCTGGCCAGGCGGATCGCAGGCGCTGGTCGAGAATAGGAATTCCCTCGATCAGGAAACGGTCTGCGCCGGTTGACGTAAGGGTCGCCAGACGGCCGAAATCCAGGACATTGCCCCGCGTCCGGGGAGGAAGCGCGCTCATGAGCGAGAGAGCGACATCGCCGGGGTAATCGGTAACATCATAGATATGGAGGCCTTCCGCTGTCAGGCGGACCCGCCTCCGGTAACTGCCCAGTCCGGGAACTGTACCGGGGGGACCGTAGGCGGCGGCAAGCTCCATGGCAATACCGCCCAGGTCATCGTCCACCTCTATCTCTGAAGCGCGGGCCTGAGGGCCGGGCAGCTGCTGGTACGCGGCGCCGTCCGGGTCGAATTCCGGCAGATTGTGCCAGCTTGACTGCATGGTCCAAATGGTGTAGCGTAAGGGACCGAAAGTGTCGCGGGTGTAGGTCTCTACGCCGATGTCGATGAGCAGGGGCTGTCCGTTCTTATACAGCGTCACGCTTCCGGTGTCATTGTGGTTGTGGCTGTCTCCGTTACAGCCGGCCTTGACGCCAAGGAAAAAGGGGCCGCGCCGGACGGACAGGATACCAACGCTGGGATACCATATATCGGAAGGCGATGGAAGCTGCCGGGAAAAACGGTTGGCCGCCGCCAGGATATCTGTTTCCGCAAGAGCGGCCTGTACCTGCTCGTAGAGGTTGATGTCCCGGGAGTTGTCAGCGGGAGGCTGTTCTGTGGGACTGGTCAAAACGGACTCCCGGACCTGTCCCTGGGACGGATCTGTCAGCTGGCCATGGGTACGGGCAAAATCCGTCGCCGCCAGCGCTTCCAGGGCGGCGCTGCCTACCCGTCTGGCAAAGAGGTATTCCCTTACGCCCCGGGGGCCTGGCTTGGGACTGCAGTCCGCGAAATTCAGATACCAAGGTCCCTCCGCGTGCATATGCAGGATGTATTCCGCCATGTTCCGCAGTTTGGGCTCCCGCCATGCCGGCTCAAAGACGCCGGGGGCCATCCGGCACAGCAGCTCCAAAGCATTGTACAATGCCAGCGCGGCGTGGCTGTAGTACTGGGCCCCCTCGTCGCAGCACCCGTCGGGGCCGTAGGCGTCCAGAAAACGGTCCAGGCCCCGGACAAATTTCCTGATATACTGAGGAAGAGCGTCTGCAGGCTCGAAGACTGCCGCCGTCAGCAGTACGTTCTGAATGCACCAGGGAGTCCAGTTGCAGACCGGAGTATCCTTGGGGTCGTCGGTGTCAGCCATCCACCAGAAATGCCGGCTTCGGCAAGGGGCCAGCACGCGATTTGCGGTTTCGTCCTGCAGCCTTGATGAAATGCCGGGAGCCAGAAAATCCAGCCGGGGGCCAAGAAGGGCGTACACCATAGCCAGCAGTGCGCCTGTCTCTGCGGCAAACAGATCGACGATGGGGCGGGATGGGTCCGGAAGGGGAAGTTGGGGAGCGTCCCGTTCATAGCTGTTGTGCGCGGGCAGCTGCCAGGCTGTCTCCTCGCAGATAGCCCAGGCATAGTCGGCCGCGGCTCTCACATAAGGCTCCCCGTCCGTTACGCACGCGGCCAGGGCCAGGCTGCACAGGCCGCGCCGGCGGGCGAAGTAAGGCGTTTCATAGGAGGCTCTGTCTCCTTTTTCCGTGAAGGCCAGCCAGTCCGTAAGAGACAGGGCCGGCGGCTGTGGGGCGGAGGTTAACAGGGCGTCGGCGGCCGCGGTTATGCGCTTTGCCCCGGGAAGACGCCGCCAGATTTCCTGATCCGCGCCGGGCGCGAGAACAGGTTTTTGGGGCGTGTAGTCAGCATGGTTTAAAAGTTCCCGCAGCATGATATCAGTTCCTCACCTTCTGTATGTATTCCCGAGGGCTTACGCCCTCCAGCTTTTTGAATACCCGGCTGAAATAGAAC
The DNA here is from genome assembly GCA_947626365.1 of uncultured Lachnospiraceae bacterium. Lineage (GTDB taxonomy): Bacteria > Bacillota > Clostridia > Lachnospirales > Lachnospiraceae > UBA3402. Next base: position 56,235 of record CANQRW010000011.1, on the reverse strand, counting down.
GCGCTCTCAAAACCGATGCGGGCGCTGATTTCGTAGATTTTAAGGTCGGTAGAGGCCATCAGCTGTTTGGCGGCATCGATGCGGGTAGCAGTGACAAATTCCACATAGCTGTTTTCCCCGCTTTTGGCAAACAGCTGGCTGAGATAATTGGGACTGAAATTGAATACCGCCGCTACGTCATTGAGAGAAAGGCGTTTGTCCAGATTATCGCGGATATACTGCTGCACCTGGGCTACCAGATGGGCCCGGCGGTCCAGCTGTGGGTTGACGCGCTCGGCGCAGAACAGCACCGGCTGGGCGTCGCTGAGAAGAGGCAGCACGGCAAAAGCGTCCTGCTGGCTGCGGCCAATTTGAAGAATGTCGGCCACCGGCGTCCCCACAGCCCAGTGCAGGCGGACGCTGAAATAATTGTGAAGGATCTGTTCGGTCTTTTCCAGAACAGGGATCAGCAGCGGACGGAGGGACTCGCTGCTCTGCAGAGGGATCAGTACCGAGAAGTGACGCAGATCCATACATGTGACCCAGCAGGGCAGGTAACGGGGCATGGTCTTAGCGGCCATGCCGGTCACCCCCGCGCTGAGAGAGACCAGCCGGTCCCTTTCCGGATCATCCCCGTTCTCCGGAGCCTCCGGCAGACCCTGCAGTTCGGCCAGCACTACCGTGTAAAAGGGCGCGTCAAAATTCAGGTTCACCGCTTCTGTAAGGCGGTCCAGAACGGTTCGGTCCGTAAACATTCCTCCGTACAGCTGCAGAAACAGCCGTTCCCGATAGGCGGTCAGATTGCTGCGGACGGGAGCCGCGGGAGCCCGCAGGGCCAGTTCCTTTTCCACTACCTTCCGGGCCCGGTCCAGGGCGGATCTGAGGGTCTCGGCGGTAAGCTCCATTTTAATAAGGTATTCCACCGCGTTCAGGCTGAGGCTGCGCTTAACATAGTCGAATTCTTCATAGATGGTGAGCATGATGAATACGGGCAGGACGGAGTCCTGCTCCCGGCAGTGTTCCAGCAGGGTAAGACCGTCCATTACCGGCATGCTGATATCGGTAATGACAATGTCGGGGTGGAGCTGCCGGATGGCAGGCAGCGCCTCGCCGCCGTTGCGCGCGGTGCCGATCACCTCATAGCCGAGGGAGTTCCAGTCCAGCATGCCCTGCATGCCGATGAGAACCAGAGGTTCATCGTCAATAAGAAAAACTCGGATCATGGCTTTTCTCCTTGTATATTCGGTCCGGGAAGACGGATCATGACGGATGCGCCTTTCCCCGGGCTGCTTTCGATGGACAGGCCGTAGACGTCGCCGAAACTGTACTGCAGGCGCCGGTGAACATTCCACATGCCTACGTGGCGGAACTTGGCGGCCGCTTCCTCCGGACCGGGTTCCTGAAGCGCTTTGGCGGCCTGCTCCGGGGTCATGCCTACGCCGTTATCCTGCAGGCAAAGCAGTACGTTGTCCGGTTCCTCCCGGGTGATAGTAAGGGTGATCTCCCCGGCGCGGCCGCTGGGTTCGATTCCGTGAAAAATGGCGTTTTCCACCAGGGGCTGCAGAGTGAACCGTGGAATCAGGCAGCGGCTGAGAAGCTCTTTATCCTCAACGGGAGCGATGGTCAGCGTAATGGTGCCGCCGTAGCGGTACTGCTGGATGGTAAAATAATCGTCAAGCAGCGCAAGTTCCTGCTCCAGGGGAACCAGCTTTTCGTTGCCCTTGGACACGCTCTTGAGCAGGTTTGAGAGAGCTGTCGTCATCTCCGCGATGCCGTCGGCATGCTGGATAGTGGCCATCCATTTGATGCCGTTAAGGGTATTATAAATGAAATGGGGATTGATCTGATTCTGCAGCATCCGGTACTCCAGGTCCTGCTTCTGCTTTTCATCTTCAAGGCGCTTTTCCATCAGTGTGCTGATGTTGTCAGCCATACGGTTGATTCCCTGGCCGATGTCGCCCAGCTCATTGTTCCACTCCAGCCCGGGATCAGGCGTAAGGTCGCCGCTGCTCAGCCGTTCGATCTGCCGCTGGAGGGCCTGTACGGGGCGGGCCACCATGTACTGGAGCAGCGCGCCCAGGACGACGCCCAGAACCGCGATGATCAGAAGACCGATACTGACGGAGCGAAGCAGGAGAGGCAGCTGGTCATAAATGGTGGCGGCGGGAAAGGTCTCGATCAGATACAGGTCATGGAGGCCGATGGGATAGCATACCACCAGGGTCTGGCCGTTATTATGTGTCGTGAACAGCCGGGTGGCCGGGTCCAGGGTTTCCGCCTCATAAGGGGTCAGTTCGAAGCCGTCGGACTCAGCCGCTTTCAGAGCGCCGCTCTCAACAGAATAAAGTTCGCCGCCCATGCCCCAGTACAGGGCGCCGCCGTCTATGAGGGCAAAGTCTTTCAGGGGGTCGGTAATGAGAGACTCCGACACGGATATGTATATGTGGGCCGTCCTGGTCGCGCCGGCGTTGCGGAGGGTACGGGTGACGGGAATGCCGCGGGTGGCCAGATTGGTCAGCATCAGGGGATCTGTTTCAATGCGCTGCCAGGCAGTGTCGCCCTCGTTTCCGAAACCGGGCAGGTTTTCCAGGGCCGCTTCCGTGAGAGGCCTGGTCTGGGCGCTGTTGATACCGAAATTCAGGCGTCCGCCTCCCGCGCTTATGCAAAGAAAACGCTGCAGGTAGGGCAGCGTGCGCATGGAACCGTATTTGCCGGAAACCGTCGTATAAACCGTTTGCCTCAGAGCGGCGGGAGCGCTGCCGGTCAGCAGCCAGGTACGGGTGGAGGGGTCTGCCGAGCACCAGTCCGCCAGGGCATCCACCTCCTGAATATTAGCGCGTATGGAGGCGCTGGCCAGCTGAAGGGTATATTCTGCCGACTGAAGAACCGTGCGTTCCAGACGCTCGCCCACTGCCTGAACGCTGTTGGCGGAGATGATCAGGGCGGCGGTCACGGTGAAGGCCAGGACCAGCAGCAGGATACGCCGCCGGATACTGCCCCGGCGCGGCTTTTTATTTCCCATCGCGCACCTCCCTTATGGAATCGTCTGACTTTGTTTCAGCATACCGCAGCGGAAGAAATTCGTCAAGCGAAATGATTATATAAACTGCATAAGATTCAGATTCCAGAAAACCTGTTTATCGGTAATTTGCCTGAAATAAATTTACAGGTTTGAGAGAAATATTACATGTTTTTTGCCGGGTGACGTGGAATATTGTAAAATTTTATAGGATTTACTTAAGAAAAACCATGTAAATCCGCAAAAATATACTCTAAAATAAAAATCAACGGAGATCCGCCCGCGCGGATTCCGGGAATTATTATATTTTTAAGGAGGAGAAGAACATCATGAGAAAATTCATTGCTTTGGTTTTAGCAGGCGCCATGACCCTGAGTCTTGCGGCCTGCGGCGGCAAGGCAGATTCCGCGGCGACTACCGCGGCGGCGGAGAACGCAGGCGCGGCTGAGACTACGGCTGCCGCAAGCGAGGCCGAGACTGAGGCTGCCGACAGCGGCGATACGGGCAGCGGAGAAGAAGTCGTGCTCAACTGGGCGCTGTGGGATCTGGAGTCCACCGCTTACTGGAAAGCTCTGGCGGACGGCTATATGGCTACCCATGAGGGCGTTACCATCGAGATGACGGACCTTGGTTCTACGGATTACATGACTCAGCTGGCGACCCAGCTGGCCGGCGGCAACGGCGAACTGGACGTGGTTTCCATCAAGGATATCCCCGGATATTCCAATCTTATCAATCTGGAAATGCTGGAGCCGATGAACGATAACCTGACCACTCCCAAGGAAGACTTCGGCGGCGTATTGGAACAGCTGACTGCCGCGGACGGCAATTTCTACGCCGTTCCATTCCGTTCTGATTTCTGGGTTGTATATTACAATAAAGACCTGTTCGACAAAGCCGGCGTCGATTATCCCACCAACGATATGACCATGGAGGACTTCGACGCTCTGGCCCGCCAGATGACTTCCGGTTCCGGCACCGATAAGGTTTGGGGCAACCATTATCATACCTGGCGTTCCGACGTAACGCTGTTTGGCATTCTGGACGGCGAGCATTCTATCGTGGACGGCTCCTATGACTTCTTAAAGCCCTATTATGAGATGGTTTTGAAAGAGCAGGAGGATGGCATCGTTATGGATTACGGCGAGCTGAAGACCAGCGGACTCCATTACAGCGCCGCCTTTGAACAGGGCAACGTGGCCATGATCAACATGGGAAGCTGGTTCATCGCGACTCTGCAGCAGTACAACGCCGAAGCCGCGGCCAACGGCGTGGAGCCCATCAATTTCGGTATCGTTAAATATCCCCATCCGGACGGCGTGGAAGCAGGTTCTACTCTGGGCACTGTGACCAGCCTGGGCGTTAATGTGAATTCCGAGCATAAGGAAGCCGCCATTGATTTTGTGAACTGGTGCGCTTCTGCGGAAGGCGCTGCCGCCGTAGCCGCTGTGGGAACATTCCCGGCTGTAAGCTCCGCCGATATTAACGCTGTGATCGCCGCTACCGAGGGATTCCCCACCGACGAGGCCTCCATCGAGGCGCTGAATACTGCGGCTGTTTATCTGGAGATGCCGCTGTCTGATAAGGCCAGCGAGATCGAGACGGTTCTGAACGCCGAGCATGACGCCATCATGACAGGCGCAGAGACCATCGACGAAGGTATCGCCAATATGAACGAGCAGGTTTCCGCTATTCTCAGCGACTGAGAGAACGGGTCTATGCGGTAAATGAAAAACTAACCGGAGGGCGGGCTGTCCCCGTCCTCCCTTTATGCGCGGCAGGACAGCGTTTTCCTTTTCTGCCGCGCGTAAATTTCCGGGCCTGAAAGGGGCCGTGTTTTAAGGAGGGGTTGTATGTTAAAAACGTCGTCGGCCGCCAAAGCCGTTCCCTCCCGGGCGGGACTGAAAAAGTCCACCCGGGAAAACCTGATTGCCTACAGCTTTATCGCGCCAAACTTTATCGGCTTTTGCGTATTCACGCTGGTGCCCATGCTGTTCGCTATCGCGCTGTCTTTCTGCAATTGGGACGGAGTACATGCCATTGAGTTTGTCGGCCTGAAAAATTTTATGGATCTCGCGAAGGACAACACGTTTAAAACCGCGTTTATCAATACCATTGTCTATTCCGTAGGCACTGTGCCCCTGACTCTGGTGTGCAGCCTGGGTCTTGCCATGCTGCTGAACCAGAACGTCAGGTTCCGCAATTTTTTCCGAACTGTGGCATTCTTCCCCTATGTAGCATCCCTGGTGGCGGTGGCTGCTGTGTGGAACATGATCTTCAGTCCTTCCATGGGGCCTGTCAACATGCTGCTGTCCAGTATGGGGGTGGAAAACCTGCCCCGCTGGGCCGCCGGCAAAGAGACGGCCATGATTACCGTAATCCTGTTCAGCGTGTGGAAAAATATGGGCTACTATATGGTTATCTACCTGGCCGGACTTCAGGGGACCAACCCTGAACTGGAGGAGGCCGCCAAGATGGACGGCGCCACCCGCTGGCAGATTTTCCGTCATGTGACTCTGCCCCAGCTGCGTCCCACCACCTTTTTTGTGGTCATCATGCTGACCATCGCCTCCTTCAAGGTGTATGACCAGATGTTCATGATTACCCAGGGAGGTCCCGGCAACGCTACGATTACGTTGGTTTACGATATCTACAATGTGGCCTTTGTCAATACGCCCAAGTACGGCTACGCCAGTGCCATCGCCATGGTTTTGTTTGTCCTGGTGCTGGTCGTTACGCTGATTCAGTTCAAGGGCTCTGCCGGCAATAATTAGGGAAGGGGGAAAGGATATGGCTGCTCAAAAAGAAAACATGAGGAACTCCTCCATAAAGCGCCAGAATATGGTGACAAGGATTCTGATCTACGCGATTCTTATCCTGATCTCGGCTCTGATGCTGATACCCTTTGTGTGGATGATTTCCGCATCCTTCAAGATGAATAAGGATGTGTTCGTATTCCCCATCGAGTGGATACCGTCCAACCCGCGTCCGCGCAATTACATTGACATCTGGACCAAGATCCCGCTGCTTACCTTTATCAAGAACACGGCCAAGCTGACGATTATCGTCACATTCCTGCAGGTACTTACATCGTCCCTCGCGGCATATGCTTTCGCGAAGCTGCACTTTAAGGGAAAGAACACCCTGTTTCTGGGCTATATCGCCACCATTGCCGTGCCCTGGCAGGCATATATGGTGCCTCAGTTTATGATGATGCGCTCCTGGCACCTGAACAACACCCATCTGGCTATCATCTGCCTTCAGGCGTTTTCCGCTTTCGGCGTGTTCCTGATGAAGCAGTTTTACGAGGGAGTGCCGGACGAGTTGTGCGAGGCGGCCCGCATTGACGGGCTTTCCGAATACGGAATCTACGCCAGGATCATGCTGCCTTTGTCCCTGCCGGCCATCTCGACACTGGTGATCTTCACCTTCGTCAATACCTGGAACGATTTCCTGGGCCCATTGATCTATCTGACGAAAAACGACCTGAAAACCATACAGATCGGGCTGCGCATGTTCATCAGCCAGTATTCGGCGGAGTACGGCCTTATTATGGCCGCGTCGGTGATCGCTTTGATTCCCGTACTGATCGTCTTTCTGTCGCTGCAGAAATATTTCGTGCAGGGAGTCGCGTCTTCCGGCGTGAAGGGCTGAAGTCCGAGGAAAGCGTTGAGGTGATTGTCAATGAAAACATTTCCGAATCCTGTTTTAACAGAAGCACAGGCCGCCGCCGCGTTGGATGACGCGGTGGCGCTTGTGCGTCAGAATCTGCCTCTTTTTACCACGCGCTGCCAGAACCATTCCAGCGTGAACAATATTTATCCTGCCTGTGAGAATACCCAGTGGACCTGCGGCTTCTGGCCAGGCGAAATCTGGCTTTCCTGGGAGCGTACCGGCGAAGAAGCCTTTAAGGCCGCCGCCCTGACTCTGGTTGACAGCTTTCTGAGGCGCATAGAACATAAGATTGAAGTGGACCACCATGATATGGGCTTTCTTTACAGCCCGTCCTGCGTGGCGGCCTGGAAGCTGACCGGAAGCGAGACAGGCCGCAGGGCCGCGCTGCTGGCCGCAGACCAGCTGTGTACCCGCTTCCAGGAGAAAGGCGGCTTTTTCCAGGCGTGGGGGCCTTTGGGCGCCGCGGATAATTACCGCTATATCATCGACTGCCTGCTGAACGTGCCGCTTCTGTACTGGGCCGCCGAGACGACGGGAGAGGAACGCTACGCGGAACTGGCCGGTCGCCATGTGGCTACTTGCCTGGCCAATTCGATCCGGCCGGACGGCTCTACCTATCATACCTTTTTTATGGACCCGGATACGGGAGCGCCGGTGCGGGGCGCTACCTGCCAGGGCTATCGGGACGACAGCTGCTGGGCCAGGGGCCAGGCGTGGGGCGTATACGGAACCGCTATCAGCTACACCTACGTCCGCCGGCCGGAATATTTAGACGCTTTCCGGAGGGTGCTGGCTTATTATCTCGACCGTTTGCCCGGGGACATGGTGCCTTACTGGGATATGACTTTCACAGACGGAGACAGCGAACCGCGGGATTCTTCCTCGGCGTCTATTGCCGCCTGCGGACTTCTGGAGGCCGCGAAGTACGTTCCCGAAGAAGAGAGCAGGACTTACCGGAAGCTGGCGGCCCAGATGCTGAGAAGCGTAGCCGAGGCATACGCGGTCAAAGAAGGGCCCGCCGGCATCGGACTTGTGTGCCATGGCACCTACAGCAAGAAAAGCCCTTACAACACCTGTACGCAGGAGGGAGTGGACGAATGCGTCAGCTGGGGCGATTATTTCTATATGGAAGCCCTGACCCGTTTCCTGACGGACTGGAAGCTTTACTGGTAAGGAGGAGAGAAGATGTTAAAGCTGCATAGCAAGCAGGATTTTACCGGCCTTATGCGCCGGCTGCTGGATCCGCTCCTTCCCCTGTATTCGCCGGGAGGAGCCCGCATGACGCCGGGAGGCGCCGGCGCGAGCTACGGGGAGAGAGCCATTGGTCTGGAGGGCTTTTCCCGGCCATTGTGGGCCCTGGCGCCTTACTGGATGGGAGGCGGGGAGCCGGAGCCGTTTGCGTCGATTTACCAAAGGGGGCTTGCCAGCGGCAGCGATCCTGAACATCCGGAATACTGGGGCCGCACGGAGGATTATGACCAGTGCTTCGTGGAGATGGCTGCTATCGCCTGCGCCATACTGGAAGTGCCTCACATGGTCTGGGAGCCTCTGACCGGGAAGGAACGGCAGAATCTGGCAGACTGGCTCTATGAGATCAATACCCATTTCGTGCCTCACTGCAACTGGCGGTTCTTCCGGGTGCTGGTGAATCTGGCCCTGGACAGCGTCGGCATGACGGCGGATCTGGCCCTGGCCGAAAAGGACCTGGAGGAGATCGAGAGCTGGTATGTGGGCGACGGCTGGTATACCGACGGGCCGCCGGAAGAAAAGCCGCAGAAGGACTACTATGTTCCCTGGGCCCTGCAGTATTACGGCGTGCTCTACAGCGTATTTGCCGGAAAGCGCGACCCGGAACGTGCCGGCAGGTTCCGCGAACGGGCTCTGGAGTTCGGGAAGAGCTTTGCCCTCTGGTTTGATGAAAACGGGGCTGCCCTGCCTTACGGCCGCAGCCTGACCTACCGGTTCGGACAGTGCGCCTTTTACTCCGCCTGCGTGTGGGCCGGTCTGAATCCTCTGCCCCTTCCGGTGATGAAGGGCATCATCGTCCGCAACCTTCAGTGGTGGATGGAGCGGCCCATCTTCGATCGGGACGGGGTGCTGACGGTAGGATACTGCTATCCGAATCTCTACATGTCGGAGCGGTATAACGCCCCCGGAAGCCCCTATTGGGCCATGAAGACTTTTCTTTTGCTGGCTCTGCCGGATGAGCATCCTTTCTGGACGGCATCGGAAGCGCCTCTGCCGGAAGATATAGCCGCTTTCGGCGTCTGTCCTCAGTACGCCGCGGGACTGCTTCTCCAGCGGCTTCCGGACGGCCAGTTAAACGCCTACGCGCCTGCCGTGACAGAGAAGAGCGAGCACGGCCAGTTCGCGGAAAAATACGCTAAGTTCTGCTACAATACCCGCTTTGGTTTTTCGGCCAGCAGAAGCGGCGTACAGCTGGAGCAGGCGGCTCCGGACAGTATGCTGGCTTTTGTGCTGTCTGGCGAGGACGGCGGCTGGGTGTTTGTGCGGCGGCACAGCCAAAGCTTCCGTCTGTCAGAGGATCGTCTGATCAGCCAGTGGTCGCCTCTGCCCGGTGTTCAGGTAACGACGGAACTGATCCCCTGCGATGGCGGTCATCTGCGCCGTCACACAGTTAAAAGCAGGATTGCCTGCGCCGCTTATGACTGCGGCTTTGCCGTGCCAAGATTTGTCCCGGATTTTTCGGCGGAAGCGGAGGAAAACGCGGCGGAAGCGGAAGGCGGCGGCCTTTCCTGCAGGGTGGAGAGCAGAAGCGGCGGCAAAGGGATGGTGATTGAAGCATGGCCCAACACCAGCCTGTACAGTCCCAACACCGTAATCCCGGCGGTGAAATATGAGATCCCTCAGGGCGGCATTCTTCTGGAGACGCTGGTGACCTCTGCCGCGAAATAAGGCCGCGAAATGGCAGTGAAGTGGCAGGTGAAGTGGCAGTGAAGTGACCAGTGAAGTGACAGTGAAGTGACCAGTGAAGTGGCCGCGAAATAATCGCAAAAATCGGTTGACAAATGGATTTCGCGTGAGTATAATGATGTAGTGTGCGTTAGGAGATAGTATGCTAATCAATCTAACAGAGTTGTTTACCAGAGACGGAAAAGAGAAAACTTACACGGTAGATGTGGAGATGGCTCAGTTCCGGCAGCCGGATGGCGAATGCCAGGTGGTGGACAAGAAGCCGGCAGTTCTCCATTTTACCAATGTGGGGGACAGGACCCTGGTTCTGGATGGACATGCGGAGCTTGCTCTGATGATTCCATGCAGCAGATGTCTTGAACCGGTGAAGGTTCCATTCTCCCTGGTCCTGGAGAGGACATTCGATATGAACAAGTCCCAGGAGCAGAGGGCGGAGGAGCTGGATGAACAACCCTATCTGCAAGGCTATAATCTGGATGTTGACCAGCTGGTCCGCGACGAACTGTTGCCGAACCTGCCTATGAAGGTCCTGTGCAAGGAAGATTGCAAAGGGATTTGTAATAGATGTGGGGTCAATCTCAATGTGCAGACCTGTGACTGCGACAGGAGCTCATTGGACCCTCGGATGTCTGTGATCCAGGATATTTTTAAACAGTTTAAGGAGGTGTAAACCATGTCTATCTGTCCCAAGAATCGTACTTCCAAGGCCAGGAGAGATAAGCGGAGAGCGAACTGGAAGATGGGTGCCGTGAATCTGGTGAAGTGTCCCAGATGCGGAGCATTGATGATGCCCCACAGAGTTTGCAAGGCTTGTGGTACCTACAATAAGAGAGAGATCATCAAGATGGATGATTGATTTGTGTGATGCAGAAGGCCGGCCGTAAGGCGGCTTTTTTGCGTGATGCATGAAACTGGGACGGCGCAGGTAAGCCTGTGCCGTTTTTTGTGGGCAATAAATCTGCCTCGGCTGCAGTTCGCCTGTGTCCCGCGTTCGACAGATTCTTTTCATTGATTGATGCGAAAATGTTGTTGCGTTATAGAAAGATATGAGATATATTATTGATAGATTGGTTGTGCAGACCGAAAGGAGCGGCGGGAAATGATTAAGATAGCGGTAGATGCCATGGGAGGCGATTACGCGCCGTCTGAGACTGTGGCTGGAGCCGTAGATGCCATCAGCCGGCATGAGCAGGTTCAGGTAATCCTGGTGGGCCGTGAGGAAGCGGTGAGAGCGGAACTGGCGAAGCATAATTATGATCCGTCCAGAATTTCCGTGGTGAACGCCAGTCAGGTGATTGAGACCGGGGAGCCTCCGGTTCAGGCTATCCATACCAAGAAGGATTCCTCCATTGTGGCGGCGATGAAGATGGTGAAGCGCGGGGAAGCGGATGCCTTCGTGTCCGCAGGCAGTACAGGCGCCATTCTGGTGGGAGGACAGACACTGGTGGGAAGGATTCCGGGAATCCGCAGACCGCCCCTTGCGCCGCTGATTCCCACGGAGAAGGGCGTATCCCTGCTGATCGACTGCGGAGCTAATGTAGATGCCCGTCCGGCGGACCTGGTTCAGTTTGCGAAAATGGGTTCTATTTATATGGAGCATGTCATAGGTATCAAACAGCCCAGGACAGCCATTGTCAATATCGGCGTGGAGGAAGAGAAGGGCAATGCCCTGGTGAAAGAGACGTTTCCCATGCTCAAACAGTGCGGAGATATTCATTTTATCGGAAGCATCGAGGCCAGAGAGATACCCCATGGAGGGGCGGATGTGATCGTCACGGAGGCGTTTACAGGCAACGTGATATTGAAGCTTTATGAGGGCGTGGGAGCCACGCTCATCAGCATGGTGAAGCAGGGAATGATGGGAAGCCTTCGGAGCAAGATTGGCGGGCTTCTGGTGAAGCCGGCCCTCAAGGAGACTTTGAAGAAGTTTGACGCCAGCCAGTACGGCGGCGCGCCTCTTCTGGGACTGAACGGTCTGGTGGTGAAGACTCACGGCAGCGCCAGGGCCGTGGAGATCAGCAATTCCATTATTCAGTGTGTCACATTTAAAGAACAGAATATTAATGAAAAGATAAAGGAGAGCCTGGCTGCAGCGGAAGCTGCGAAGGAGGAGCCGGGAGAAGAGCGTCAAAAATAAAGAAAGAAAGGAGCCGACATTATGGAGTTTGAGAAATTACAGGAGATTATTGCAGAGGTTTTGAACATTGAGGCGGAAGACATAACCATGGCTACGACCTTTGTGGACGACTTGGGTGCGGACTCCCTGGACGTTTTTCAGATTATCATGGGGATTGAAGAAGAGTTTGATATCGAGATTCCCCAGGATGCTGTGGAGCACATCACCACGGTGGGCGACGCAGTCGAGCAGATTAAGAACGCTTTGAACTAATAGCAGGATCAGACAGGCGCTGCTGAATCGGGAATCCCAGGCAGCGCCTGTATTTTTGGAGGCAGAATGAACAGAGATTTAAGAGAACTTGAGAAGAAGACAGGCTATGAATTTACGGACAGGAAGCTGTTTCGCAGATCCATGACCCACAGTTCCTACGCTAATGAGCACAAGATGGACAAGAAAGAGTGCAACGAGAGACTGGAATTTTTGGGCGATGCGGTTCTGGAACTGGTATGCAGCGATTTCCTGTTTTCCCGGTATGAGGACAAGCCGGAGGGAGAGATGACCAAGCTGAGGGCCAGTATTGTCTGTGAGCCCACCCTGGCCTACTGTGCCGAGGAACTGAAACTGGGCGAGTATCTTCTTCTTGGCAAAGGGGAGGAGATGACCGGCGGCCGCGGCAGGAATTCCATTGTGTCCGACGCCATGGAGGCCTTGATCGGAGCAATTTATCTGGATGGTGGTTTTGCTAGTGCAAAGGAGTTCATTCATCGGTTTGTGCTGAATGATATCGAACACAAAAGACTCTTTTATGATAGCAAGACTATTTTACAGGAGATGGTTCAGTCTGAGGGGGACAGATCTCCGGTTTATGAGATCATCGCGGAAGCAGGGCCGGACCATGACAAGAAATTCGAGGTCCGGGTTCTGGTGGAGGACCGGGAGATGGGCAGGGGGACCGGCAGAAGCAAAAAGCTGGCGGAGGCCATGGCTGCCTATCACGCCATACTAAAACTGAAAGACATGTAGGTGCCGTATGTATTTAAAAAGTATCGAGGTACAGGGGTTTAAATCATTTGCCAATAAGATCGTGTTCGAGTTCCATAACGGGATCACCGGAATCGTGGGACCTAACGGCAGCGGCAAATCCAACGTGGCGGATGCGGTCCGCTGGGTGCTGGGCGAGCAGAGGATCAAGCAGCTTCGGGGAGCCAGCATGCAGGACGTGATTTTTGCCGGTACGGAGTCCAGAAAACCCCAGGGATTTGCCTATGTGGCCATTACGCTGGATAATTCGGATCATCAGCTGGCTATCGATTATGATGAGGTGACGGTGGCCAGACGGATCTATCGGTCGGGAGAGAGCGAGTATCTGCTGAACGGCAGCGCCTGCCGGCTGAAGGACATTAACGAACTGTTTTATGATACCGGTATCGGCAAGGAAGGTTATTCCATCATCGGACAGGGACAGATTGACAAGATTTTAAGCGGCAAGCCGGAGGACCGCCGGGAACTGTTCGACGAGGCGGCAGGAATCGTGAAATTCAAGCGGCGGAAGAGCATTGCTCAGAAACGGCTGGAGAACGAGCAGATGAACCGGCAGAGGGTAGAGGATATCCTGTCTGAACTGGAGAAACAGGTAGGTCCCTTAAAACGCCAGTCGGAGACGGCCAGAGAGTACCTGCGGCTGAAAGAGGAGCTGAAGGTTCAGGAGGTCAACCTGTTTCTGAATGAAGGAGAGGCGATTAAAAATCAGCTGAAGGAAGTGACGGAGCGGGAGAAGATTGTGGCGGCTGATCTGGAGGAGACCAGGCAGCAGTCCGATCAGATCCGTGTCACCTATGATGAACTGGACCAGGCGCTGGCGGAGATTGACCGTCAGATGGAGGAGAGCCGCAGCCAGAAGAATCAGGAACAGCTTCTGAAAGGCAATCTGGAAGGCCAGATCAATGTGCTTCTGGAACAGATCAGGACGGAACAGTTAAGCCGGGAGCATGTGAACCAGCGGCTGTCGGTCATTGAACAGGAGGTGGCCGCGCGGCAGGAGCAGATCGCCGGATACGAGACGGACCATGCGGATATTATGGAACAGACCCGGGCCGGACTGAAGCGGCAGGAGGAGGCCGAGGATAATCTGCGGCGGCAGGACGAGGAGATCATGCTGTTGGACCAGCGGATTGAGGATACCAAGGCCGGCATCATCGATAATCTGAATGAGAAGGCTTCCCTCACTGCCAGGCAGCAGCATTATGAGACCATGCTGGAACAGGTTATGGTCCGCCATTCCGAGGTGGCCCAGCGCCTTCTGAGGTCCAAAAGCAACGAGTCCGTTCAGGAGGAGCTGGCCAGGACGGCCGGGGAGCAGCTTGCCGGGATGGAAAGCCGGATCAGCGGATTATCGGAAAGACAGACGGCCTGCGAGGAGATGATCGGGCAGTACGAAGAGGAGGAACGCAGGCTGAACCGGGCGGTCAGCAGCAGCCAGCAGGATTACCACACCGCCCATACGAAGCTGGAGTCCCTGCGGAACCTGGCGGAGCGCTATGACGGCTACGGAGGAAGCATCCGCAGAGTCATGGAGGTCCGTGACCGCGTGAAGGGGATCCACGGCGTGGTGGCCGATATCATCACCACGAAAAAAGAGTATGAGACTGCCATTGAGACGGCTCTTGGCGGCAATATTCAGAATATTGTCACCGATTCGGAGATGACGGCAAAACAGCTGATTGAGCATCTGAAGAGAAATAAATACGGCCGCGCTACCTTTCTTCCTCTGGACAGCGTAGGCAGAAACGGTGGTTTCAGCCAGGAAGGCGCATTAAAAGAACCGGGGGTCCTGGGCCTTGCAAGCCAGCTGGTGGAGGTGTCGCCCCAGTATCGGGGACTGGCGGATTATCTGCTGGGCCGGGTAGTGGTAGCCGATAACATGGATCACGCAATCGCTTTGGCGAGAAAATACAGACATTCTCTGCGTATCGTTACGCTGGAGGGCGAGCTGCTCAGCGCAGGCGGTTCCATGACCGGCGGCGCGTTCAGAAACAGCAGCAACCTTCTGGGAAGAAAGCGGGAGATCGAGGAACTGGAGGCGTCCTGTCAGAAGATACTCCGGCAGACGGAGAAGCTTCAGAAGGATCTGGAACTAAACGCCGGTCTGCTGAAGGAGAAACGGGAGGAGCTGCCCCACATCCGTGAGGAGCTGCAGAGCGCGTATCTGGAGCGGAATACCATTCAGGTGAATCTGAGTCAGCTGGAGGAGAAGATCCAGGAGATCGCCGATTCTGCCCGGGATATGGTGATTGAAAACCAGCAGCTGGAGGAGCAGATTCAGGAACTGAAGAAAGACCAGGGAAGTCTGGCGGAGGATGTGGAAGGCCTGGAAAGCCGGAATATGCAGGCCAGCGAAGACATTGCATCCATGAGCAGCCGTCTGGAGGAAGCCAGGACCAGGCGGGAGCAGATGGCGGAGGAACTGTCCCGGATCCGCGTGGATACGGCCAACTGGAAGCAGAAGTACGACTTCGTCATGGAGAATGTAAACCGTGTCAAAGAAGAAATCCACCGGCTGGAAGAGGAAAAGGAAGGACTTTCCCGGGGAACTCATGATTCGGAAGATGTGATTGCAGGCAAGAACCGGGAGATTGAAGAACTGCGGGGACATATCCGGGCGGCGGAGAACCATATGGCCGTGCTGGATCAGGAGATTGACGGCCATGCGGCCCGCAAGGAGGAAAAGGCCGCCCTGCAGAAGAGTCTCTTCGAGAAGAGAGAGGAACTGTCGGGAAGGATGGCCGGTCTGGATCGGGATCAGGTTCGGCTCCAGGGCCAGAGGGAGAAACTGGACGAGCGTCTGGAGAACCATGTAGACTATATGTGGTCCGAGTATGAGCTGACATTCTCTACTGCTGAGATGTTCCGCAGTCCGGAACTGACTTCGGTTCCTCAGATGAAGAAGGCAGTGGAACAGATTAAGAATGATATCCGTTCCCTGGGCAATGTAAATGTAAATGCCATTGAGGATTACAAGGAGATCTCAGAGCGGTACGAGTTTGAAAAGGCGCAGCATGAAGATCTGGTTCAGTCGGAGGCCGCCATTCTCCAGATCATGGAAGAACTGGATACAGGGATGCGGCGGCAGTTTACAGAGAAATTCCGCGACATCCGCCAGGAATTTGATAAGGTGTTTAAGGAACTGTTCGGAGGCGGACACGGAACTCTGGAGCTGGTGGAGGATGAGGACATTCTGGAGGCGGGAATCCAGATCATCGCCCAGCCGCCGGGAAAGAAGCTGCAGAACATGATGCAGTTGTCCGGCGGTGAGAAGGCCCTGACGGCAATCGCCCTGCTGTTTGCCATTCAGAACCTGAAGCCGTCGCCCTTCTGCCTGCTGGACGAGATCGAGGCGGCGCTGGACGACTCCAACGTGGGGAGGTTTGCCAACTATCTCCATAAGCTGACGAAAAATACTCAGTTTATCGTTATCACCCACAGAAGAGGAACCATGGTAAGTGCTGACCGGCTTTACGGCATCACCATGCAGGAGAAGGGGATTTCCACCCTGGTATCGGTGAATCTGATCGAAGGGTCGCTGGATCAGTAAGGAGGGGCATATGACTGAGGAGAGAAAAGGATTTTTTGGAAGACTGGTAGAAGGTCTTCAGAAGACGAGGGACAATATTATATCCGGTATGGATTCCATTTTCAGCGGATTCACGGATATTGACGAGGATTTCTATGAGGAACTGGAAGAAACCCTGATCATGGGAGACCTGGGAATTCAGACCACCATGTCGGTCATGGAGGACCTGCGCAGGAAGGTGAAGGAACTGCATATTAAGGAGCCTTCTCAGTGCAAGCAGCTTCTCATGGACAGCCTGAAACGGCAGATGGATCTGGGCGAGAACGCTTACAGGTTTGAGAACCGCAGGTCGGTGGTTCTGGTCATCGGCGTCAACGGCGTGGGCAAGACCACTTCCGTGGGAAAACTGGCGGGACAGCTGAAGGATCAGGGAAAGCGTGTGGTCCTGGCGGCGGCGGACACCTTCCGGGCGGCGGCCATCGAGCAGCTGACGGAGTGGGCTCACCGTGCCGGCGTGGAGATCATCGCTCAGAGCGAAGGTTCCGATCCGGCGGCTGTGGTCTATGACGCGGTGGCGGCGGCCAAGTCCAGAAACGCGGACGTGCTGATCTGCGACACGGCCGGCAGGCTCCACAACAAAAAGAACCTGATGGAGGAGCTGAAAAAGATCGATAGGATCATCACCAGGGAGTATCCGGACGCGTACCGGGAGACCCTGGTGGTACTGGACGGCACCACAGGCCAGAACGCTCTGGCCCAGGCCAGACAGTTTATGGAAGTGGCGGATGTGACTGGCATCATACTGACCAAACTGGACGGCACTGCCAAAGGCGGCATTGCAGTGGCCATCCAGTCGGAGCTGGGGATTCCGGTAAAATACATCGGTATTGGGGAGAAGATTGATGATCTGCAGAAATTCGACGCGGATTCGTTTATCAACGCGCTTTTCGCGTGACCGGCAGCCATGAGCCGGCACGACTGGGCAGCTATGATCTGGCGTGACCGGGCAGCCACGGGCTGGGCACGACCGGGCAGCCACGAGCCGGCGGGAGCGGCAAGAGTATCCCGGACCGCGGGTGCCAGGTGCGGGGATTTATTATATTATAGAAAGAGACAGAAAGGACAGAAAGCAATATGATGACATTGGAAAGTTTTGAGGAAGCGACGGAGGTCGTCGCGAAGGTAACCCAGGAGACCAAGCTGGTCTACAGTGAGTATTATTCCGAGCAGACCGGCAACAAGGTGTATTTCAAGCCGGAGAACATGCAGTATACCGGCGCGTACAAAGTACGAGGCGCCTATTATAAGATCAACACCCTGTCTGAAGAAGAGAGGAAACGTGGGCTGGTGGCGGCTTCCGCCGGAAACCACGCCCAGGGCGTGGCCTACGCGGCCAAGCAGGCCGGGATCCCGGCGACCATCGTCATGCCTACCTCCACCCCGCTGATCAAGATCAATCGGACCAAGGCCTACGGCGCCGACGTGGTGCTGTACGGAGATGTGTTTGATGATGCCTGCGCTTACGCGGAGCAGATGGCGGAGGAGAAGGGCATGACTTTCGTCCATCCCTTCGACGATCTGGCGGTAGCCACCGGCCAGGGAACCATCGCCATGGAGATCATCAAGGAGCTGCCTACGGTAGATTATATCCTGGTACCCATCGGTGGAGGCGGCCTGGCGGCCGGCGTCTCCACCCTGGCCAAGCTGCTGAATCCCAAGATCAAGGTCATCGGCGTGGAGCCGGCCGGGGCCAACTGTATGGAGGAATCCCTGCGGGCCGGACATGTGGTGTCCCTTCCCTCCATCAGCACCATCGCGGACGGCACGGCGGTCAAGTGCCCCGGCGAGAAAATTTTCCCCTACATCCAGGAGAACGTGGACGATATCATCACCGTGGAGGACAATGAGCTGATCGTGGCGTTTCTGGACATGATGGAGAACCACAAGATGATCGTGGAGAATTCCGGCCTTCTCACCGTGGCGGCCCTTCGCCACATGGACGTGCAGAAGAAAAAGATCGTATCCATTTTAAGCGGCGGCAACATGGACGTGATCACCATGGCGTCTCTGGTGCAGCACGGTCTGATCCAGAGAGACCGGGTGTTTACGGTGTCCGTCCTTCTGCCGGATAAGCCCGGCCAGCTGGCTCAGGTGTCCACCCTTCTGGCGGAACACCAGGGCAACGTCATCAAGCTGGAGCACAACCAGTTCATCAGCATCAACCGGAACGCGGCGGTGGAGCTGCGGATCACCCTGGAGGCCTACGGCACCGACCACAAGAACGAGATTGTGCAGGCGCTGAACGACGCGGGTTACCGTCCCAAGGTGGTGAAATCCACGGGGGCGTTCTAAAGGTCGAATTTTGGTATCGAAAACAAAATACAGATTGCCGATTGTCAGGACCGTGTAGAAATACATGGTCCTTTTATTACGTTAGTATGCAAAAAACGCGCCAGTGATACGTTTTTTGTATTACGTCAGTATGCAGGATAGGGTACCGGTGGCGCACTTTCTGCATTTGAGAAATACAGAATTATCTGGTTATGGACAGTCTGGGAAAATGAAATATTGTCCCAAAACAATTGACAAATGTCCCATAAATAATTATAATATATTATGATAGAAGGCATGGGAGGATGATAGCGCAATGAAGAAGCAAAACATTATCAATCTTGTAAAATATCATGTGGAACAGAATAATACGGCCTTTGTTTCCGAAGTGTCTGAAATAGCCAGGGAGTTCGATTCCAATGGCGATTATGAGGTGGCTCAGTATTTGATGGATTTGATTTCAAATGCAAATGTCTATATACCACAGGCTAATTATCGAAATCTTCAGTTTTTGGAAAAAATCGAATATTCATCTAATCCGCTTATGCTTCCTAATATTATTGAAGAGGATGTTATTGGAATTGTACGGGCAATTAGAAATAAGACTGGGATGTCTAAATTTCTTTTTTATGGGATGCCGGGGACAGGAAAGACAGAGTCCGCTTTTCAAATAGCCCGTTTGCTTGAAAGAGATATTCTTTCTGTGCATATGGAACAACTGATTGACAGCAGGCTGGGAGAGACATCGAAAAATGTAATTCGATTGTTTGATGAAATCAATCATCTAATGTATGACAGGGTTATTGTGATATTTGATGAGTTGGATGCTTTAGTTTTAAATAGAAGCAGTGAAAATGACCTTCGCGAAATGAGCAGAGTGACATCAACCTTTTTAAAAGAATTGGATACCCTGAGCGATCAGATTGTAGTGATTGCCACGACGAATCTGTTTGAAAGATTTGACAAGGCGCTGACCAGAAGATTTGACGCGATGGTTTCATTTGACAGATATTCAAGAGAAGATCTGATTGAAATTGCCGATGCCATGCTGACATCCAATATAAAAAAGGCAGTTAATTCGAGCCAGGATATGAGATTGTTTAATAAAATACTAAATAAACTAAACGCGATACCGTATCCAGGGGATATGAAGCAAATGATAAAGACTTCTATTGCATTTAGTGATGAAACAAATAAATATGACTATTTACGAAAAATCTATCTTGCGCTAAATGACAATCCGAAGACAGTGAGTATTCAGACACTTTCGGAACAGGGATTTACAACAAGAGAGATAGAGATACTGGCCCGGGTTCCGAAAAGCAGCGTGTCGCGCAAACTGAAAGGAGGAGTTTCCGGATGAATCATCTGTTAGAGGTAAAAGTTCGATATAATCGCAGAGGACGGCAAGGCAGTCCTATTTTGGTAAACCTTAAAAAGAGTGGAGAGACGACTGTCGAGAAAATACAACAATTACAGGAGAATCTAAGGGCGATAATCCGGTATTATAATTCATCTCCCCAATATTTAAAAGGGTATCTGATTGATGTCAATTATAATGACATTATTGCAAAATCCAAAAGAATAAGCGAATTGCTTAAACCTAGTGGAAAACAGACAAATGATGTGGTGGTAGGGGCCCGCTTTTCAGAGGCGCCGGAGGGACAAGAAAACCATATCATCACTTATTATGTTGATGAAAAGACAGTTAACAGAACATTGGAGAGACTTGAGGAAACAAAACGATTTTTGACAGATAAATTGAATGGTAAAGCGACATCGGAGAATTTTAATGAGACAATAGAAAAAGAAACTAATTTGGATTATAAGGGGTATACAATCCCAAAAAGCATTATACGCGGCATGATCGTGGATTGTTCTGTTGTAGAATCTATGACGGTTCCCAATGTAACAGCTAATACATATAAAGAATCTTTTTTGCTGACATTTTTTCAGACAGAATGTTCTCTGTCCGACATACTGGAAAAGCTCAAAATAGACCGCTATCAATATCCGTATACTTTTTACGGGAAAGATACGATTTCAGTAGATTGGAATCTATATCAGGTTCTTCAAGGAAAAGTTCCATACATGATTTCGATGATTTCTTCAGATTGGTCAAAGATCACATGGGAAGTCCTTGATGAATCAAAACCAAAGTATATGCGTAATATTCCAAGGCCTGCCAATGAACCTACAATAGGCGTTATCGATAATTTGTTTGATGAGAGCGTTTACTTTTCCGAATGGGTTGAGAATGAGGATTATCTTGATGAGTTTGAATCGGTTACAGGCAAAGATGTTTTGCGGGATCATGGAACAGAGGTGACATCTATCATTGTAGACGGCCCGGATTTGAATCCGTGGCTGGATGATGGATGCGGCCGGTTTAAGGTGCGTCATTTTGGCGTGTGTGTAGACAGAATTTCAGTCCCGCGATTGGTAAATAAAATCAGAAAAATTATAAATGATAATCCGGATATTCATGTATGGAATCTGTCGCTTGGAACAGATGATGAAGTATCAAAAAATTTTATCTCGTATGATGGAGCCGTGCTGGATGAGCTGCAGGCAAATAAGAATATTATTTTTGTTGTGTCGGGAACAAATGATAATCGGATTGCAAAAAATGATATGCTGCGGGTCGGCTCTCCTGCAGATTCATTGAATGCAGTCGTTGTGAACTCAGTGAAACGTAATGGAATGCCTGCTTCCTACACAAGGAAGGGTAATATTTTATCCTTTTTTAATAAGCCGGATGTCTCTTATTATGGCGGAGATTATGAGGCAGGAGAGCGTATAAGAGCATGTTCTTCCAAAGATGTAGAGGAAGTGTACGGGACATCATTTGCGGCCCCCTGGATTGCGAGAAAGCTGGCTTTTTTAATTGATATTATGGGATTTCCCAGAGAAGTAGCCAAGGCGCTGATTATAGATTCGGCAGCAGGATGGGATTTTAAGACATCTACATATAAAATACAAAACCAGATTGGTTATGGTATTGTTCCAATAAAAATATCAGATATTTTGGAATCAGATAACAGAGAGATACGATTTGTTTTATATGGTACGGCAAGTTCATATGTTACTTCAAATTATTCGATTCCGGTTCCGCGGGATGCGGATAATAAATATCCCTATATTGCACGTGCTGCACTATGCTATTTTCCTCAGTGTTCCAGAACCCAGGGAGTAGATTATACATCCAGAGAATTATCTTTAAAATTTGGCCGAGTGAACAGAAACGGTAATATTGATGATATCAATGAAAACATTCAGGATGATATCGGGTATGCCGTTGATGAACGCAAGTCCCGCAAAGAGTTCAGAAAATGGGAAAATACGAAATTTATTTCTAAAATTTTGAAAAAAAATAGATCTCTTACGTCTTATGATGAACGGTTGTGGGGTATATCGATTACCTCGAAGGAACGGCTGGCTGCTTCTATAACTTCGAATTTAAATTTTGGCGTTGTCGTTACTCTTCGAGAAATTAATGGTGTTAACAGAATACAAGATTTTATTATGGCATGCACATTAAGGGGCTGGATCGTAAATGAGATAAATCTTGAAAACAGGTTAACGCTTTACAATAAAAATCAAGAGGAGATAACCTTTGATTAGGAGGAACCGTCATGAAGTCCAATTTTGAGTTTTTAAATATCGATTTTCCGGTATTGGCCAGGTTCGGAGAGTTGGCAGAGCGATATTGCTATTCGGATTCAAATTCATGTTTGATGAAGTTATGATATTGCGGGACAGCAAGATGGTTGGAACAGAAAAATGACCTTCTAAACCAGTTGTAATATGGGCTGAACTGTTCTACAATAGACATAGATTTTAGGGAAAGAAATCGAGACATTACGGAGGATAAGAGTATGGAGCGGTTTGCGGTTAAGACCCCGGTCATGCAGAATGTGGAGTATTTTGTGAAATGGACGGTGATCTCCTGCGTCATCGGAGTCATCGGAGGGATGGTGGGCTCGATTTTCGGGCTCGGCGTCAAATACGCCACGTCCCTGTTTCAGACCTACAGCTGGATCCTGTTTCTGCTTCCCGTGTCCGGCCTGGCCATCGTATTTCTGTATCACATCGCGGGGCAGGAGAAGCACCGGGGAACCAACATGGTGCTGGATTCCATCTCCTCCAATGAGGAGATTACCCCGGCGACGGGACCGCTGATCTTTATAAGCACCATCCTTACCCACCTGACCGGCGGCTCCGCCGGCCGCGAGGGAGCGGCGCTGCAGCTGGGCGGCAGCATCGGAAGCATGCTGGGCAAGGCCATCCATCTGGACGAGAAGGACCGGAAGATCGCGGTCATGTGCGGCATGAGCGCCTGTTTCGGGGCGCTGTTCGGGACGCCGCTGGCGGCCGGGGTGTTCTCCATGGAGGTGATCAGTATCGGTATCATGTACTACGCGGCGCTGGTGCCTTGCGTCTTCGCGTCCTTCGTGGGCGCGGGAGTGGCTCAGCTCATGGGACTTTCCGGGGAGCATTTCACCATTCAGGAGATACCGGCCTTTGAGCTTCGCTCCGCCGTGATCATCGTGGCGGTGGGAGTGCTGTGCGCTCTGGTCAGCATCCTTCTGTGCCTGGTGCTGCACACCGGAGAGCATCTGTATGAGCATTATTTTAAAAATCCCTACATCCGGATTCTGGCGGGCAGTGTGATTCTCATCGGCCTGACCCTGATCGTGGGGACCAGGGATTACAACGGAAGCAGCATGATTCTCATTGAGGAGGCCATGGAGGGACATGTCCGCTATGAGGCCTTCCTTCTGAAAATGCTGTTTACGGCGGTGACGCTGGGAGCAGGCTACAAAGGCGGCGAGATTGTGCCTACCCTGTGCGTGGGAGCCACCTTCGGCTGTGTCCTGGGAACCATTTTCGGCTTTTCCCCGTCCCTTTGCGCGGCCTGCGGCATGGTGTGCCTGTTTGCCGGCGTTACCAACTGTCCCATCTCCAGCCTGATCATCGGGCTGGAAATGTGCGGCGCCGGGGCCATGCCTTACTTCGGAATCGCCATCGCCGTCACCTTCACCCTTTCCGGATACTATGGTCTGTACAAGAGCCAGAAATTCGCTTACTCCAAGACCAGGACGGAATATATTAATCGGAAGGCCAACTAGACGCGGGTCTGCGAGGTTTAATCTGTGATTCTGCGCTATGAATCCGTGTTGGCCAGCGTTTGATCTGCAGGCTCGCATTATGAATCCGTGCCGGACGGCGTTTCCCGGGGGACTTCATCTGAGGTGTCCCGGGATTTCTTTTCTTCGGGTACGGATGGTTTTGCGGCTGCGTCCGCCGATGCGGACGCAGGGCCGGCCGAGACCGCCGTATCAGACAGATATGGAGGGGCCTGTAAGGATTCTTTCTTGGCCTTAAAAAGGCTGCAGCCCATGACGATGATGATGACGGCCGCAATCAGCTGGGAGATGGCGTCTCTGCCTCGATAAAGGATTGTGAAATCTTCATCCGGGAGTCCAAGGCGGGTAAAGAAGGCCCGGACCAGTTCATAGGCCCCGTTCCACGCCACGCTGACGCCCAGAAGAAGCAGGGCGATGCCGATGTATTTTTTGTAGCGCCCGCAGAAGCTTTTGACGTTCTCCGGGCTCATGGACATGAAATAGTCGTCTTCCAGAGCGTAGAATTCCTCATCCGGCAGACTGTTGATGTTGTTGGTATGGAAGAAGCTGTAAAACCACAGGACAGTCAGCAGGTAGAGAAGCTGGGGAATCAGGGCGCCAAAGACCACCATTCCACCCAGAAACAGGACCATGATGCTGGCGCCGCATTTGTAAAATCCCAGATACATTTCCCCGGCCCCCGGCATCAGAGAGATTAAAAATGTCATAAATCTGCTTTTCTTTTTAGTCATTGAAAAATACCTCCATATCGATTGGTTCGCTTATGAATGCTCCTGCCCGTTCTGAAAATTCCATGAGAGAGCGGTGAAACCGGTCATGCAGGGGAAGCCGGGCTTCGTCCTGCCTGCCATTTTGAAGATCAGAGGACTGCCTGTTCTGACGTTCTGACTGATGTTCCATCTGTGTCTGACGTATCAGGGGCGCCGCCAGAATCAAACTGATGGAACAGACTACAGCGGCGCCGACCTTCAGGCCGTAGAAGAGCAGTTCCGCCTGTCTGCCCAGACGGTTGGCCCCGGCAATCATCTGTACATCCGTCTGCCGGCTTCGTTCCAGAATGGCGGATTTCAGATTGGCGGGAGCAGTCATAAGCCCCTTGCTTTCCACCAGATCCGCCAGACGTTCCGCCTGGTATTCATTGAGATAAGTGGGATATTCTGTATTATCCATCTTCCAGATCCTCCTTTCGAAGCATTTTCCGCAGCATGGCCTTGGCGCGGTAGATATGTGTCTGCAGGGTTTTTATGTTTTTGCCGGTTTTTTCGGCCATCTGCCGAATGTCCATCTCGTAATAATAATAATCCAGGGCCGCTTCCCGGTAAGGCGGCTTCAGCCGCATACAGCACGCGTACAGCTGCTGTCGAATATCCTTTTCTGTGAGAGACCGTTCCGGCGGGGGAGAGGAATCCTGGTATGTCAGGAAAAACCGGTCGTCAGTGGGAATCTGCCGCCGGCCGTTGGCCTTCAGGTAATCCAGGCATTTGTTGGAGGCGATCCGGCACAGCCAGGCCCTGGGATTCCGCCCGTCAAAATAAGCGGAGCATTTGTAGGCGGAGAGGAAGGTCTCCTGTGTCAGATCCTGGGCCTCAAAATAGTCGCCGGTCATCTGGAAGCAGATAGAGTAGATCAGGTTCTGATACTGGTCGATCCATTGTTCAAGCTGTTCTGTATTGTTGATTCCCATCACCTCCTTCCTCCTCTATTATAACGACTGCATGGCCGGTTTGTCTTCAATTATTGTCGTGGATTTTTACCGGAAAGTGTGGTAGAATGATGTAAGAAGAGATCGCTGCAGAATGCTGCAGTGGATATTCAAAATTTCACAGTAATATTTCTGCGACAGTCTCCGGAATGGGAAACAGGGCAGGCGGGAGGTGCGGCGTATGATTGAACTTGGCAGAGAGAAGCGTCAGAGTATCCGGCGGTTCTGCGCGGACAGCAGGGATGTGCTTCTGAGGGGCGCATTGGAAGGCGCTATGGGCCGTGTGTGGGTGCCCAGTCTTGCGGATTCTCCCTATTGTCTGGTGGTGGTAGGGGATTTCGCCTACCTGCTGGGACTTCCGCCGAAGGGAGAGCAGGCTCTGGATCTGAAGAGCCAGATTTATCAGTCGGCGGACCGCGCGTTTCTGTATCCTCAGAATGAGCGGTGGGCGGACTGGCTGGAGGATGAATTTCTGGGGCTGATAAGGCCGGTGATCCGTTATGCCCTGAAGAAGGACGAGCACCATTTCGATATGGACAGGCTTCGGGGATATATGGCTGCGGTTCCGGCCGGGATACGGATCCGGCGTATCGACGAGCGGCTGTATCGGATGGCACTCAGGAATCCGTGGAGCCGCGCGCTCTGCGATAATTTTGAAGACTATGGGCATTTTTCTGAATACTGTTTCGGTTACGTGGCATTGAGGGGCTGGGAGATGGTAGCCGGCTGTTCCGCTTACGGCGTCAGCGAAGGCTGGATGGAGATTGAAGTGGACACCCGAAAGGACTGGCGGAGGAAGGGACTGGCTCTGGCCTGCAGCGCCGCGTTTGTGCTGGAGTGTCTGGAGAAAGGATTGACTCCCAACTGGGATGCGGTGAATCTCCAGTCGGTTGGACTGGCGGAGAAACTGGGATATGTCTACGAGGGCGAATACCAGGTGTATCGGCTGAAGGAGACGGAAGAACAATAAATAATACATAAGCGATGGGAAAGGATGTCATATGGAGCGGGAGAAGATTTTTCAGGCGGTGGATCATACCCTGCTGGCCCCGGGAGCCACATGGGAAGAGATACGGCAGATCTGTGATGACGCTGTCCATTATCAGACGGCGTCTGTGTGTATTCCGCCGTCCTATGTGGCGCGCGCCAGGGAATATCTGGGGGACAGGATGGCGGTCTGTACGGTCATCGGATTTCCCAACGGATATAATACGACGGCGGTAAAGGTTTTTGAGACAAAGGACGCCCTGGAACACGGAGCCGATGAGATCGATATGGTCATCAATATCGGCGACCTGAAGGATAAGAATTACGGAAAAATACTGGAAGAGATCCGGGCTGTCAAGGCGGCTTGCGGGAGCCATATCCTGAAGGTGATCATTGAGACCTGCCTTCTGACTGAGGAGGAGAAGATAACCATGTGCCGGCTGGTGACGGAGGCCGGAGCGGATTATATCAAGACCTCCACCGGATTTTCCAAAGGCGGAGCTACATTTGAGGATATTGAGCTGTTCGGCAGGCATATCGGTCCTCAGGTGAAGATGAAAGCAGCCGGCGGTATCGCTTCCTTTGAAGATGCGGAACGGTTTCTGGAACTGGGGGCGTCCCGCCTGGGAACCAGCCGCATCGTAAAGCTGGCAAAGGCGGAAGGCAGATAATGCCTGCGGACATGGGGAAGGCGAAGGCCGGATAAAGCCTGTGGACAGTCACAGGACAGGAGAGGGAGCGAATATGGAGAAAGAGAAATTGATTCGAGCGGCCATTGACAATCTGCCCGGCGCCTACGCGCCCTATTCCCATTTTCAGGTGTCGGCAGCGCTTTTGTGCAGGGACGGCAGCATCTATACAGGCTTTAATATCGAGAACGCCGCCTATTCCGCTGCGGTCTGCGCGGAGCGGAGCGCTATTTTCCGGGCGGTGTGCGACGGAAAGAGGGAGTTTGAAGCTATCGCTGTCTGCGGCGGAAAAGACGGCGTCATCACAGATTATTGCGCCCCCTGCGGCGTCTGCCGCCAGGTGATGAGAGAGTTTTGCAGCCCGGCGGATTTCCTGGTGATTATGGCGAAAAGCCCGGAAGATTATGTGGAGATGACCCTGAAAGAGCTTCTGCCCCGCAGTTTCGGGCCGGAGAATCTGGCGTGATTGGGAGGTGGTTTCATGCGCATGTATGATCTGATTGAGAAGAAGAAGCATGGCGGCAGCCTGACCAGACAGGAGATTCATGAGATGATCGCCGGCTATGTGTCCGGCGAGATTCCTGATTATCAGATGTCCGCCATGATGATGGCGGTCTGTTTTCAGGGGATGAACCGGCAGGAGACTACAGATCTGACGATGGAGATGGCTCACTCCGGGGATACGGCGGATCTTTCCTCTATTGAGGGAATCAAAGCGGACAAGCATAGTACCGGCGGAGTAGGAGATAAAACCACGCTGATCGCAGGTCCGCTGGCGGCTTCCCTGGGAGTGAAGGTGGCCAAAATGTCCGGCCGGGGGCTGGGACATACGGGAGGCACCCTGGATAAGCTGGAATCCATACCGGGACTGACGACCACCATTCCCGGAGACCGGTTCTGCCGGATCGTCAACCAGGTTGGCATTGCCGTCATCGGCCAGTCCGGCAATATGGTTCCGGCGGACAAAAAACTCTATGCCCTCCGGGATGTGACGGCTACCGTGGACAGCATTCCGCTGATCGCCTCGTCCATTATGAGCAAGAAACTGGCAGCGGGGAGCGACGCCATTGTGCTGGATGTGAAGACCGGCAGCGGGGCGTTTATGAAGACAATGGAGGATTCGGAGGCTCTGGCCAGGGAAATGGTAGCCATCGGTGAAGGAGCCGGAAAGAAATGCTGCGCCCTGATTACCGATATGGATGTGCCTCTGGGCCGGGCCATCGGCAACGCCCTGGAGGTGACGGAGGCAGTTCAGACACTGAGAGGGCAGGGACCGGCGGATCTGACAGAGGTGTGTCTGCAGCTGACTGCCAATCTTCTTTTCCTGGCCGGAAAAGGCAGTCTGGAAGCATGCCGCGCTATGGCTGAGAGCGCCATGAGGGACGGACGGGGCGTGAAGGTTCTGGCCGACATGGTGCGGGCCCAGGGCGGCGATGAATCTTTCATATATGATACGGACCGGTTTGCCAAAGCGGCTTATGTCAGGAAGGTGACGGCTCCCGCCGGCGGATATATTACCCATATGGATACGGAAGGCTGCGGAATCGCATCGGCCATGCTGGGCGCCGGCCGGGTGAAGAAGGAGGACTCCATCGATTACAGTGCCGGAATCTGTCTTTACAGAAAGTACGGAGACTTGGTGAAGGAGGGAGATGTGCTTGCGGAGCTTTACGCTTCCGATGAGCGACTCCTTGACCCGGCGGAGGAGCGATTCCTTCAGGCATGCGCCATCGGGGAGCAGGCCCCCAGGCCCAGGAAGCTGGTCTATGCCAGGGTGACGGGTGAGGGAACCGTCTGGTATTAGTCTCACATTTTTCCAGTGATTTTTTACAATATCCTGTTGATAAAATACATATCTTATGGTATAGTATTAACAGACAAAAGAGAAAGTGATTCCTGGGGTGTTCGATACTCTTACTTACTTTGAACCTACATTATGACAGAAGGGATTCCAATATTTTCCGGTAGATGTCAGGCCTCCGTTGCAGTGGAAGGCAGAAGCCGGAGTGCGGTTGCCCACCTAGCTTGGCTAGGCGTCAAACAGTAAGAACCGGCACTTTGGGATTACAAATGAGAAAAGCAGCGAGCAATCGCTGCTTTTTTACTGCCGTGTGAAAAGTAACTGTTTGTATGATAATTGCATCAATTTCTGAGCAAAATGCATTGACATGAAGTATAACATTAGATATAACATTAAATAGAAACAATGTTATATTTAGAGGTGCATTATGCTGAAACTTATAAAACAGATAAGAGCATATTTAAATATGAGTCAAACCGAGTTCGCCGAACAACTTAATGTTACCTTCCAAACCGTGAATCGTTGGGAGAATGGCCGTGCTGTGCCTAACAAATTGGCACAATCAAAGATGTTTGATTTATGCAAGGAAAAGCACGTCCCTGTTTATAATATGACTCTGAAAAGGATTGCAGAGGAATCGGAAGCCATTAAGTTGGATGCGGACCGAGTGCTTCTTTATCATGGCTCAAAATCGGGTATTGAGGGACCTGTTGAGCCCAAAAGCCGAAAACAATGTGACTTTGGCAAGGGCTTCTATATGGGAACCGATCCCGGTCAGGCGCTTACTTTGATCTGTGACTATGATAAGTCTAAGTTCTACATTGTTTCTGTAAGCGTGGGTGAGCTCGCTCAGACTGAAGTTTCCGCTGATATTGACTGGGCAATGCTTGTCGCATATCACAGAGGAAAAATGGAAAAATTAAGCGGTACGCCTTTCTACAACAAGTACCGTGATATGACATTAAACAAGGATTTAATTATCGGAAGCATCGCGAACGACCGCATGTTTTTCGTTATTGATAATTTTTTTGTCGGCAATGTGACCGATATGGCACTTATCAATAGTCTTTCTGCTCTTCAGCTTGGTAAGCAGTATGTGGCTGTTTCACAAAAGGGCTGTGATGCTGTTCATATCGAAACAGAGGTTGCGCTTTCTTACCTTGAAAGACTGTTTATGAAAGAAGCAGCCGAAGAAAACCGGGCGAGAGGGATTTCCCTTGCCAAAGATATTTGCAGGAATTATCGTCGTGAGGGTATGTTCTTTGATGAAATACTCGATGAAGCTAAGAGTGGAGGAAAGCAATGAACGAGCTTCAGTTAAAGCTTTGTGATATTCAAGGCAGATTATTTGAATTATCAGCCGAGAAAAAATATAACAGTGTCGCTTTTATCAAGGCGTTTATGATGTCCGATACCGCAAAGGAGCTTGATTCAACATATAACCGTATGCAGTGGGCAGGAGAAGAATACCTGCTTGAGGAAGTCGCCTCTGCTGCAGGTGAATCGCTTACAAGAGATGGAGAGATATTTTCTGCAGATGTGTTGTACTGGATAGGCTATATCTACCGCTATTGGCACTATTACAATGGTGAGGACAGCGCAAAGATTTATAAACAAGCTCCCATCCGAACAATGAAACGAAATTATATGATGTTTCACACGATGGATCCTGAGCTTGCCATAGAGGATTTAAAAGAAATTCATAATCAGAAAAGGAATTGATTTCGGAGGGGCAAATATGCCGGATAAGAATTGGCAGTTTGAACTTGAAGAATATATCAGACAGGGCGAGCCTGAAAGAGCCGCCGCAGAAGATTCTGTGTTTGGACTTGTACGAGGGGGAAAAATGTGATACGCTAAAGAAGGAAATTTACCATGGCGAGAGGCTAAAGATGAAAGAGAACAAGTCGCGGAAATATCTTTTTTGGGGAGTTACGGCATTTCTGGTAATCCTTTTGAGTATAATGGCAGTGATGGTATTCGTTCGCTGGGAGACGGTGCGGGGAGCGATCCATTCTTTGAATGATATCCTGGCGCCGATCACTTACGGGGCGATTCTGGCTTACCTGCTGTCCCCTGTGTACAACCGCGTCCGCGGTTGGTTTGAGAAACTGCTGTCCGGGATCGTGAAGAAGGACAGCAAAAGAAAATTTGCGGCGAAATCCGCTGCGACCGCGGGAAGCCTGCTGTTTCTGTTCACTATCATTTCCGGACTGATTTCCCTGATCATACCTTCCGTGTGGAGCAGTATCATGGGAATCGTCAATTCTGTGCCTGCCTTTGTGGTACAGGTTTCCGGATGGATCGAGACGGCCCTTGCCAACAATCCGGATCTGGAGAATACGGTCATGTCGCTTTATCAGCAGGGGGCCGATCAGCTGATCAGCTGGACTCAGTCCACCTCAAACTGGATGCCCAATGTGGAGATTCTGGTATCCGGAGTGTATTCCGGGATTATGGGCGTCTATAACTTTGTCATGAACAGCCTGATCGGTGTTATCGTCATGATCTACCTGCTGAATATCAAAGATACTCTGGTGGCTCAGGCCAAAAAGATTGTCTACGCTGCCCTGTCTTTGAAGCTGGCGAATCAGGTTGTGGAGAAAGGCCGTTTTGTTCACAGGGTGTTCGGCAGCTTTATCATCGGCAAGCTGATCGATTCCCTGCTGATCGGGATTCTGACCTTTGTGATACTCAGCATAGTGAAGATGCCTTATACTATGCTGATCAGTGTGATCATCGGCGTCACTAATGTGATTCCCTTCTTCGGACCCTTTATCGGAGCGATTCCCAGCGCCCTGCTGATCCTTCTGGTGAGTCCGAAGCAGTGCCTTATCTTTCTGCTGATCATCCTTCTGATCCAGCAGTTTGACGGCAATATCCTGGGACCCAGGATTCTGGGCAATACCACCGGTCTGTCAAGTTTCTGGGTGCTGTTCTCCATCCTGCTGTTCGGCGGGATCATGGGGCCGCTGGGTATGATCATCGGTGTGCCTACCTTTGCTGTGATCTACGATCTGATAAGCGAGTTTGTACATGCGGGACTTAAGAGAAAACAGCTTCCGATCGCAACGGAAGAATATATGGGGCTCGACCATGTGGATGTGGAGAAAAAGACGCTGATCAGGTAGGGATTTATGAAAAAGAAAAAAAAGAAACATTTATTATGGATACCGGGCCTTTTGGCAGCGGTGACCGCACTGACGGCGGTTATCCTGTGGAGCAGGCCTGAGCACGAAGGAATATCCAGGGCCGCAGTCTATAAGGCTGCGGCCCTTTGTGCAGCAACCGCCGAGGAATGCAGGAAGGAGGCGGAGGAGGAGAAGTCCTTCTTTCCGGCGGCAGATCAGGGAAAATGGTATGTAAAATACGGAGATTTTCTGTACCGCCGCGGGATTCTGTCAGAGGAATCGACTCCGGCGGATTCTGAAACCGCGGAAGGCTTTCTGACCTGCGGGGAGGCGGAATCGATTCTGGAGATGCTGGAATATGTGCTGGAGGCGGAAGCCGGCGCAGACGGGGAAGTGCCGGAGGGGGATGCTGCTGCCCGGGACGAGGAAATTCCAGGAGAAGAGGTTTCTGTTCCAGGCAAGAATATGCAGGAGGGGAGCGCGGCTGCCTCGGACGGAGAGATGCCGAAGAAAGAAGCAGCTGCCTCGAAAAGGGAGCGCAGCCTGCTTTCGGCGGAGGAATGGTGGAGCCGGTACATGGAAATCTGCGGTGCCCGGATTGAGGAACTGACACTTCAGATTTACGGTACGCCGGGCAGCGCGGAGACCGCCCCGGTTCCGGCCTGGACCGCTTATACGGACCGGGGGACCTACGGTTTTGAGGGCCTGAGCCTGGACCGGTATCTGGATACGGAAATCCGCGTGCTGGCAAAGGACAGGGAGATTATCCAGGTAACGGAACTGGTATCCAGGAGCATTGTCTGCCATAATGCCTGGATTTCCGAAGCCGGCGAGGCTGGCATCAAAGGATATGCCGGCGAGATTGTGCGAACTTTTCCCGCGGAACGGAAAATTGCAGAGACAGAGGGACTGGTGAATCAGCTGGCCGATCTTTATCTGACGGACGGTCAGGTGGAAAAAATCGTGCTGAAGAAGGACCGGATCACTGCCAGAGTTCTGGCGGTGAAGGAGGATGCCATCGAGCTGGAGGGCTACGGCCCGGTGGAGCTGGATGAGCATTTTAGGGTCTACAAAACCTACGGGCAGTTTGAAGCGCAGGATCTCTCCGATATTCTGGTAGGATATGACACCCAGGAATTTGCAGCCGCAGGCGGCAGGCTGTGCGCGGCTCTCATTGTGCGGACCTTTGACGCCGCGAATATCCGGGTGCTGCTTATGGACACCGGTTTTCATTCTCCGTTCCATCAGAAGGTGGAACTGGAATTTGCAAGCGACGGCCTGATGATTCAGGATGAGAAGAAGACCGCGTTCCGCAAAGGGGAACGAATGACTTTGGAGACGGGAGATCCTCTTCTGAAGGAAGGTCGGATTGTGTTCCGGCCTGCCGACGAGAGCGCAGGAATCCGCATCCTTTCTCTGGAGCGGGGAAGCGGGAAGGGGCCGGTCTATCCGGGCAGGCTGGAAATCTCACAGGAGGAACAGGGGCTTGCGGTGGTCAACGATCTGTATCTGGAGGATTATCTGAAGCGGGTGGTGCCCAGCGAGATGCCGGCCAGTTACGAGAAGGAAGCGCTGAAGGCCCAGGCAGTCTGCGCCAGAACCTATGCGTACAGACAGATTCAGGGGAATACCTACAAAGAATACGGCGCCCATGTTGACGACAGCACCCGGTTCCAGGTGTACAACAATGCTCCCGCGGGAACTGCCTCCGACACAGCGGTCAATGAGACCTACGGGCAGATTCTCATGTATGGAGATCAGGTGGCGGACACCTACTATTTTTCCACTTCCTGCGGCCACACGGCGGATGTGACCGTCTGGGGGGAGGATCTGGGGAAGGCCCCCTATCTCTATGCCAAAGCTGTTCGCGACGGCGGAGGGAGAAGAGACCTGACCGGCAATGATGTTTTCGCGGAGTTCATTAAAGGCTGCCCGGAGGGATTTGAATCCGGCTATGGAATGTACCGATGGACCGCAGAGATAACCGCTGCCCGGCTTCAGGAAAAATTTCCGGAGCTGGGAACCATTACGAATGCGGAAATAACGGAACGGGGAGAAGGGGGAATCGGGAAGACACTGGTGATCGAGGGAACAGCCGGCACGAAAGAAATCCGGGGAGAAGGACAGATCCGTTCTGCGTTGGGCAGCGCTTCCGTGGGGATCCGAAGGCAGGATGGAAAAGTGCTGACGGGATGGACTTCCCTGCCAAGCGCGTTTATTGCCATCGAGCAGTGCCGGCCGGAGGAGGGCCAGGGAACCGCTTTCAAAATCTATGGCGGAGGATACGGACACGGCATCGGCATGAGCCAGAACGGAGCCCAGGCTATGGCCGAGCGGGGCTGGAAGTATGATGAGATCCTGGGATTTTTCTACGAGGGGACGAACCTGCATACCTGGTGAGAATCTGATACGCGGCCGCCAGGATCCGGATTTCGCAGGATACCGGGGTCAGAAGAGAAGGGACTGCCTGCCTGGGGACAGTCCCGCTGGCAAAGTCGTTTCTGGACACACAAAAATAACCACAAAAATAATCGCAAAAGGGTATTTGCAAAATTCTATAAAATCGATTATACTGGTAGGGCGTTACGTTGTGTCACAGCCAACGCCGGATATCGCTACGTTGGCCGCACTTAAGAAAGAAGTGGAATATGAAACTGATCTTCCGCTACATGAAGCCTTACAGAAAAGCCATCACCTGGGTTATGCTTGTCAAGCTTTCCGGCACCATGACCGAGCTGATGCTGCCATACATACTGGAACATATTATTGATGTGACCGTCCCCACCGGCCGTCTGGACCGGATTTTTCTCTGGGGACTTCTTATGATTCTCACGGCCATGGTGACCAGGCAGCTGAATGTGACCGCCAACCGGGGAGCTGTTGAGAACGCTCACAATATTTCCTATCATATCCGTCAGGATCTTTTTATCCGGACAGCCAATCTGTCCGGCAGCCAGTTTGACGCCTATGGCCTGCCCAGCCTTATCAGCCGCATGACCAGCGACAGCTATAACGTCCAGTCCTGCGCTCAGTCTCTGCAGACCCTCTGCGTCCGCGCGCCCATTATGATGGTAGGCGGAATCATCGTCACCATGACCATGGACTGGGCCCTTTCCGGCGTGCTCTGCGTCATGCTGCCCATTATGCTGGCGGTGATCCTGGGCGTCTCCCGGTACGGTATTCCTCTGTACAATAAAGTACAGGAAAGCCTGGATGACGTAGTCCGGGTCATGCGTGAGAATATCACCGGCATCCGCGTGGTGAAGGCCCTGTCCAAAACCGATTATGAAAAACGGCGGTTTGCGGCCAGCAACGACGCCATGACCAGAAATGACATCAAGGCCGGCACAGTGATGGCCCTGCCGGGGCCCATTATGCAGATCAGCCTGAACATGGGCCTGACCCTGGTGGTGTTCATCGGAGCGGTCCGGGTCAATAACGGACAGATGCAGCCCGGCGTGATCCTGGCCTTCCTCACCTATTTCAATCTGATCCTTCAGGGCGTTATGGCCATTAACCGTATCTTTATGATGGTCAGCAAAGCCTCCGCTTCCGCAGACCGGATCGGGCTGATCCTGGCGACTCCCCAGGACCAGAGAGTGCTGGGCCCTGACGAGGCGAAGCAGCCTTCCGGCGATGAATTTATCCGCTTCGAGCATGTGAATTTCGGCTATGGAGAAATGGAAGATTCGGACAGCGAGAGCGGAAGCCGTAAAAACGGCAGGGAAGAAAGAACATTTTCCCGTGCCGAGGCATTTGCAGGCACGGATCGAGAGCTGTGTCTGGAGGACATTGATTTCGCCGTGAAAAAGGGAGAGAGCCTGGGAATCATCGGGCCTACCGGCTGCGGTAAGACTACTATCATCAACCTGCTGATGCGTTTTTACGACGTGACAGACGGAGGGGTCTTTGTGGACGGCCGGGACGTGCGGGCCTATGACAAAGACGAGCTTCACCGGAAATTCGGCGTGGTGTTCCAGAACGATATGGTGTTCAACGATACCCTTCGGAGAAATATTTCCTTCGGCCGGCAGGTGACGGAGGAAGACCTTAAGAGGGCCACAGAGGACGCCATGGCGGCGGAGTATATCTCCGTTCTGGACGACGGCCTGGACTATATGGCGGATATCAAGGGAGCCAACCTGTCCGGCGGCCAGAAGCAGCGGCTTCTCATCGCCAGGGCGCTGGCGGCAAAGCCGGAGATCCTGATCCTGGACGATTCCTCATCGGCCCTGGATTATAAGACGGACGCTTCCCTGAGAAAGGCGATTTTCGAAAATTACAGCGGAACCACGACCATTATGATCGCCCAGCGTGTCAGTTCGGTCATGAATATGACCAACATTCTGGTCATGGATAACGGCAGATGCATCGGATACGGAAATCACGAACATCTCCTTGAAACCTGCCAGGAATACAGGGAGATCTTTAAGACGCAGATGGGAGCGCTGGCCTGAGCGCGGATGCGTTTCGGCCGGCGGCAGATATATGGAGCGGGCAGACTGCAGTCCGCAGGAAAAGGCACAGGAATGAGAGAAAGGAGGCGGCAGCCATGCCGGGACCTGGAGACCGGGGAGGGAAGAAAGAAAAACCAAGGGACGCCAAGGGTACTCTCAGGCGGATCCTGTCATATCTGAATGAGTACCGATGGGCTGTCATCGGCCTGTCCTGCTGTGCCTTCGCCAGCAATATCGGCAACCTGCTGGGGCCTGATTTCGCGGGAAAAGCCATTCAGGCGGCCGGAGCAGGCGCGGGGCAGGTGGATTTCGGCGTGGTGTTCTATTATGGGAAATGTATGCTTTTCGCCTATATTTTCAGCGGCATTCTGACATTCCTGGTCAATCTGGGGATGATGCGGGTCAGCCGGAAGATCGTCCGGAAGATGAGAGAAGACGTGTTCAACAAGCTGATGACCCTGCCGGTAGGATTCTTTGACCGGAACCAGGCGGGCGATATCATCAGCCGCGTCAGCTATGATATCGACGTCATCGGCACCAGCCTGTCCACGGATGTGGTGCAGATCATCACAAGCGTGGTGACGGTGGCAGGCTCCTTCGTTATGATGTGCATGATCTCCCTTCCTCTGGTGGTGTGTATGCTGGTGACCATTCCCACGGCCATTCTCTATACCCGGTATATGGGGCGGCTGACCAGGCCCCGCTATTCCAGGCGAAGCGCTGCCTACGGCCGTATGAACGGCTTTGTGGAGGAAATGTTCACGGGGCAGAAGACCATCCTGGCCTACGCTTATGAGGACGGCGTCTGCGAGGAGTTTTCCGCCATCAACCATGCGGCGGCCGACGCTTACCGGGACGCGGATTCCCTGGGCATGACCATGGGCCCTACTATCGGATTTATCAACAATCTGGGACTTTCCATGATCGGACTGGTGGGAGCGCTGTTCTACCTGTGGGGAATCGTGGATCTGGGGCAGATTTCTTCCTTTGTGCTGTATTCCAGAAAATTTTCCGGACCCATCAATGAGATTGCCAATATCATCAATGAGATCTACTCGGCGCTGGCCGCGGCGGAGCGGGTCTTCCGCCTGCTGGACGAGCCGGAGGAGATCAAGGACGTCTACGGAGCGAAAGTGCTGGAGCAGGTGGATGGCGATGTGGAGGCCCAGCATGTGTCTTTCGGCTATATGCCTGGGAAGACGATTCTCCATGACCTGAACCTGAAGGCCAATCCGGGGCAGACCATCGCTATCGTAGGCCCTACGGGAGCCGGCAAGACGACCATTATCAATCTTCTCATGCGGTTTTATGACGTGGACGACGGGGCTATATTGGTGGACGGCAATGAGATCCGCAGGGTCACCAGGGACAGCCTGCGGCGGACTTACGCCATGGTGCTTCAGGATACCTGGGTGTTCCGCGGAACCATTTATGAAAATATAGCCTACGGCAAGGAGGGGGCCACCATGGAGGAAGTGGTGGCGGCAGCTAAGGCGGCCAGGATTCACGGCTATGTGATGAAGCTGCCCGACGGCTATCAGACGGTCATCAGCGAGGACGGCGGCAACATCAGCAAGGGCCAGAAGCAGCTTTTGACCATCGCCCGGGCCATGCTTTACAACACCCACATGCTGATCCTGGATGAGGCTACCAGCAATGTGGACACCTCCACGGAGCGGCAGGTGCAGCAGGCCATGCGCCGGCTGATGGCGGGCAAGACCTGCTTCGTCATCGCCCACCGTCTTTCCACCATTCAGAACGCTGACCGGATTCTGGTGGTGAATCACGGCGATGTGGTGGAGCAGGGAACCCACGAGGAGCTGATGGTTCAGAAGGGATTCTATTATAAGCTTTATGCATCTCAGTTTGAATAAATATAAGCTGAAAACCATTGACAGCCAATGCGTGAGATGGTACAATAGCTGACGGCGCGATTCGACAATGTAATGTATTAAATAGATGAAATGTGACAATGGCGTTATTTCCTGCTTCAGAGGAGTACGCCATTTTTCATAATCAGAGAGGGAGCGCCGGAAGAACTGGAGTCAGGAGGAATCATGTACGAGTTTACGGATCGGAGCATCCGCCTGGATGTGCTGAGAAGAAAGGCCTTTAATCTGCGGTGGGCGGAACAGGAGGAGGGGGTGATCCCCCTGACGGCCGCCGATATGGATTTTCTTCCGCCGGAGCCCATCCGCAGGGCGCTGACAGACTATATATCCGAGGGATATTTCCCTTATGTCCCCAAGCTGGGCATGCCGGATGTGCGGGAGAGCATAGCCAGGGCCCTTCGGGAGAGAAAAGGCGAACCGGCGGATCCGAACCTGCTTCTTCCTGTGGACAGCGCCGCCAGAGGAATGTATATTATTGCGAAGGCGGTCCTGAAGCCGGGGGATGAGGCCATTATTTTCGACCCGGTGGATTTTCTGTTCCGGGAATCGGTTCTGAGCGCAGGAGCGGTTCCGGTTCGGTTTCCCGCCAGGATAAAGGACGGAAAGATCGATCTGTCGGAACTGGAGCGCTATGTGACGCCCAGAACCAGGATGATCGGCCTGTGCAATCCTCATAATCCTCTGGGGCTTCTCTATCCGGAGGAGGATCTGCGGCACATTCTGGATATATCCCAGAGGCATGATCTGTGGATCATGAATGACGAGATATGGAGCGACATCGTCTATTCCGGTGAGAAATTCCGCAGTATCATGACGGTTGGACCGACGGATAAGGTGCTGTCGGTATTTGGCTTTTCCAAAAGCTTCGGCATTGCCGGGCTGAGAGCCGGCTGCGTCTACTGTACGGATAAGGCCGCCTTTGACCGGCTGGTGGAGGCGTCGGCAGTGGAAACCACGGCGGGCGGCATAAGTTCCCTGTCCCAGGTGGCGGCCAAGGCCTGTGTAGATGAATGCTATCCCTGGCTGGACGAGTTTCGCGGGTTCCTGACGGAGAACAGGGATTACGCCCTGGAAAGGCTTCGGGCCATGTCGGGCGTCACCTGCCACACGCCGCAGGCTACTTTCGTGCTGTTCCCCGATATCAGTGGAACCGGCATGGACGCGGTAACGCTGACCGAGTATCTGAAGAAGGAATATAAGGTGGCGCTGGTGCCGGGAGGCGAGCAGTTCTTCGGACCGGGTTCGGAAGGGCATATCCGAATCTGTATCGCTACCAGCCGCAGGATACTGAAGGAAGGCCTGGACCGGATGGAAGCGGGGCTGGAGGCTCTTTGCGGAAGCGGTAAAGCGTTCTGATTTTCACCGGAAGGAATAAGGGGCATACCGTAATCCTTTATCGGAAGAAGGGGAACGTCAGACCACATGATTAATGAAGTTCCGCCGGTGGATGAAAAGCCGGCTGAATGATAAGCGCGGCTCGGATTACGTCAGTATGCGAACAAAGAGCCAGTGATGCTTTGTTCGAGTTGGGAAGGCAGAGATATCCGGCTGTGCAGTTTAATACGAGGAGGAACGAAGATATGAGATCTATGAAAAAAATGACTGCCGTAATACTGGCGGCTGCCATGGCCATGAGCCTGTCAGCCTGCGGAGGCGGCAAGGGAATCGAAAAAGCAGGCGATTCCACTACAGCGGCAGCTGCGCCGGAAAGCAGCGAGGCGGCTGGAACCGAGGCCGCGGCAGGCGAAGAGACGACAGCGGCAGCGGAGGAAGAAGCTTCCGCAAGCCAGATTATTATCGGCAGCGCTATGACTTATTCCAGCCTTGACCCGGCTCACAGCTATGACTGGGACGCCGAGATGGTGCTTCATTCCGTATATCAGTCCATGGTAACCGTAGACCCGACGGATGAATCCAAGATTCTTCCCAGCGCGGCTAAGGAGTGGACTATTTCCGACGACGGACTGACCTATGTGTTTACTCTGAACGAAGGCGTAAAGTTTACTACCGGCAAAGAAATGAAAGCGGAGGATGTGGCCTACTGCTTAAACCGTGTAAAGGGAGTCAAGGGCAATCCCTCCTTCCTGCTGGATACGGTGGACAGCGTTGAGGCGACGGGAGATTATGAGGTGACTGTGAAATTGAATGCCGTGAATCCGGCCCTGCTCAGCATCCTTACCCGTGGTTCCATGGCGATCTATGATTCTGAGGTAGCGGCCGCCAACGGCGGTACCTGCGACGAGAGCGATACCTTCCAAGCCTACATTGACGCCAATCCTTCCATGGGCGCCGGTTCCTATCAGATCACCGCATATACCAGCGGTTCTGAAGTGATCATGGAGAAATACGCGGACGCCCAGAAGCAGGGCAGCATCGATAAGGTGATCATCCGCAATATTCCGGACGCAAGCACCCAGCAGATGGAGATCGAGGCGGGAGACATTGATTTCGCCCTGGATCTGACAGCTGACCAGACGGCTCTTCTGGAGGGCAAGGAAAACCTTCAGACCGTCACCAGCAAGACCTTTGATATCTTCTTCCTGATGCTTAACGCCAGCGAAGAGTACGGAAAAGAACTGGCCAATCCCAAGGTCCGCGAGGCCCTGAAGTACGCTATCGATTACGAGGGCATCTGCGCTCTGGCCGGAAACGGAGCTT
Source organism: uncultured Lachnospiraceae bacterium (assembly GCA_947626365.1). Classification (GTDB taxonomy): domain Bacteria; phylum Bacillota; class Clostridia; order Lachnospirales; family Lachnospiraceae; genus UBA3402. Next base: position 15,141 of record CANQRW010000011.1, on the reverse strand, counting down.
TCACTCCCGCGGGCATTATCCCTTCAGGCTTTTTGGGATACGCGGGAGAGAGCACGGTGACCAGGGATGTGGAGAAGGCAAAATCCCTTCTGGCGGAAGCCGGATATCCGGACGGCTTCACCTTTAACTGCGGCGTGATCCCGGATATGGCCCCCGACGGCGTGTCCTTCATGATGAACGCGGAGAAGATCCAGTCTGACCTGGCAGAGGTCGGCGTGACCATGAACATTGATTCCCAGGAAGTTTCCGTATATCTGGAAAGCTACCGCGACGGCACGGAGCAGGCGGTTATCGGACAGTGGGGTCCTGACTACTACGATTCCAACAACCAGCTGGCCTTCCTGCCCGGCAACACGGTAGGCCTTCGCGCCGGATGGACGGAGGACATGGCTCCGGAGCTGGCGGCCCTTGGCGCAGAGGCGGCTCAGGAGACGGACGATACCGTTCGTGAACAGCAGTTCTTGGATATTCAGAAAATGATGGATGAGGCTGACGCTCCCTATATCGTATATCTGCAGGCAGGCCGTACCTGGGCCGTAAACAGCAGAGTACAGAATATCGTTCCCAGCGCGGCTTTTGTACTGGAATTTGCTGATCTGAAAGTAGCTCAGTAAAGGATACGCGGCGCTGTGCTCGGCGCCGGATAAAAAGTCGAAGCGGGGTCTGTGATACGGCCCCGCTTCCGGCGTTACGTCAGTATGCAAATAAAGCGCCGGTGACGCTTTATCTGTATTCCGCCCGACGGTTTTCCAAGTGCCGGGCAGAAAGGATCTTGACTATGAACATGCTAAAATACATTGGCCGAAGACTGATTCTGATGCTGGTGGTCATGTTTGGAATTTCCATTATCACCTTCTGCATCTCCCATCTGGTTCCCGGCGATCCCCTGGCGGCCAATCTGGGACAGACTGCCATGAGCGATCCTGAGATCGTGGCGGCTTATGAGGCGAAATGGGGACTGGATCAGCCTCTGCATGTCCAGTATATCAATTATATGAAAAACCTGTTCCACGGCGATATGGGAACCTCCATCCGGACCAAACAGCCGGTGCTGTCAGATCTGGCCCAGTATATTCCGGCCACCTTTGAGATGGCGACCATCGCCACGATTTTCAGTATCCTGTTCGGCCTTTTGTTCGGGCTGCTCAGCGCGGCCAGGCACAATAAGCTGCCGGACCATATCCTGAGGGTGTTTTCTCTCATGGGGATTTCCATACCGGCCTTCTGGCTGTCCATTCTGCTTTTGTATGTGTTTTACCTGAGGCTGGGCGTCGTCCCCGGTTCCGGAAGAGTGGGCTCGGACTGGCTGGGCGCCAAATTTCCTACGGGATTTCTGATTTTCGACGCCATTGCCTACGGAGAGCCGGATCTTTTGCGGGACGCCCTGGGACATCTGATCCTGCCGTCCTTCGTTCTGGCGGCTTCCACCATGGGAATCCTGACCAGGACGGTCCGCTCCAGTATGCTTGAGGTCATGCAGCAGGATTACCTGCGGACGGCCAAAGCCAAAGGCTTGTCTGAGGGGCGGATCCTGCGGTGCCACGTTTTAAAGAACGGGCTGATCCCCTCTGTGACTATGTTTGGCTTAAGCTACGGTTCCCTTCTGGGAGGCACCGTGCTGGTGGAGACGATCTTCTCTTACCCGGGGGTGGGCCTTTACGCTTACAAGGCGGCGACCACCCTGGATTTCCCGGCTATCATGGGAACTACGCTTTTCATCGCGGCGGTCAACGTCCTGATGAATTTTCTGGTGGATATTATCTATGCGGTGATCGACCCGCGGATTCGCTATTGAGGAGGGAGCTTATGAAACATTCAGTGCAAAAATTCATTCGCAAAAATCCTCTGGCGGCGGTGGGGATCGTGATCTGGGCGGTGTTTATCCTGTGCGCGGTCCTGGCGCCGGTGATAGCTCCCTATGACCCTGCGGTTCAGGATCTGGCCAGTCGTTTTCAGGCGCCCGGGAGCGCCCACTGGTTTGGAACGGATTCCTTTGGGCGTGATATTTTCAGCCGTGTCATTTACGGAGCGCAGATCTCCATTCCATCCGGCATTCTTGTAGTGATCCTGTCATGCGCTTTCGGAAGCCTTTACGGGGCGGTGGCAGGATATTTCGGGAAAGTGGTAGATGAGGTTCTGATGCGTATCGCCGACATCATCCTTTCTTTCCCGGCGATTCTGCTGGCTATGGCTTTGGCGGCGGCCCTGGGGAAAAGCGTTCTCAACGCTATCTTGGCTATCGCGGTGGTGGCCTGGCCCAAATACGCCCGTATGATGAGGGGCCTGGTTCTGACGGTTCGGGAATCGGAGTATGTGACCAGTGAAAGGGTCATCGGACAGAACAGGATGACGATTCTTTTGAAAACGATCATTCCCAACTGTATGTCCTCGGTGCTGGTATTGGCGTCTACAGATGTGGGAACCGCCATTTTGACCTTCGCCGGGCTGAGCTTTTTGGGAATGGGTGTGTCCCCGCCTACGGCGGAATGGGGCTATATGGTATCTGACGGCGTGGCGATCCTGGAATATTGGTGGATCAGCTTCTTCCCGGGAGCGTCCATATTCCTGGTATCCATCGGCGCCAACTTTATCGGTGACGCGATCCGGGATATTCTGGATCCGAGGATGAAAACAGAGGTCTGATCAGGAGGATTATATATGGATTACGGAAAAAGAATCGAGACGCTGCGGGCCAGAATGGAAAAAGCCGGCGTGGACGGCGCTTTCATTGCCAATGACGCCTCATGGGAATATATGACCGGCCTGCCGAGGGCAGGACACGGCAATACGAAAAACAGGCAGAACAGCCTGGAATTCGCCAGCCTTTTGGTGACGCAGAAGGCGGTGACCGCTTTTTGTCCGAGGCTGTCTGCCCTGGGATTTTCTTTCCGCATGGAGCAGTTTCCCCAGGTGGACAAGCTGGTGGAATTCCCCGATGTGGATATTTACGGGGAAGCCTTTGATAAGGAAGTGACGGCCCAGGGGCTGGACGGAAAGACTCTGGGGGTGACCAGGGACATTTCTTCCATGCTGACGCTGCGGCTTTTGGATCGCCATGACGCGAAAGTAAAAGATATCTCGGCGGAGCTGGACGCCATGCGGGCGATTAAGGATGAGGATGAGATTGCCCTGATGCGCCATGCCAGCCAGGTGGCCGACCAGATTTATTATGATGTGCTGCCCATGCTGAAGCCGGGCACGCCCATCCGCGATATCGAGCATGAGATCGAGCGTCTTCTGGAGACCTATGACTGTTCTTACAGTTCTTTCCCTGCGGAGGTTTTGAATTACGGCCCTCTGGCAGGAAACCGGATCGGCGAGCCTTACGGGCTTCTGAGGGAAGACCATGTGATTGCTTTTGATTACGGAGTGGTTTACAAAGGTTATTGCTCTGATTTCGGAAGGACTGTGTTTCTCCGGGAGCCGTCGGCGGAGCTTCGCCGCTGCCATGAGCTGGTGATGATGGCTCAGAAGGCGGCTTTGGACGCCGCGGTGGTCGGCGTATCTGCCTGCAAGGATCTGAACCGCGCCTGCCATCAGGTGATGAAGGACGCGGGGATGGATGAGCATTTCATTCACCGGATGGGTCATTGTATCGGTATGGACGTCCATGAGCGTCCCTTTATGGCTGAGGGAGAAGATACCATTGTGCAGCCCGGCATGTGCTTTACCGACGAGCCCAGCCTGTTTCTGCCGGGAAAGGGCCTGACGAGAGTGGAGGATGTGGTTTTGGTAACTCCGATTGGCTTTGAATATCTGAACAAGGTGACGAAGGACCTGGTGATCCTGGGATAGAAGAGGAGTTTGTCTTATGAGCGAGACATTGTTGGAAGTCAAAAATCTGAGCACTCATTTCTTTACGGAGCGCGGCGTGGCCCCTGCGGTAGACGGGGTCAGCTTCCGCCTGGAAAAAGGAAAGACACTGGGGATCGTCGGGGAATCCGGTTCGGGAAAAAGCGTTACGTCCCTGTCGATCATGAGGCTTTTGCAGGAGCCGGCAGGCCGGATCGTGGACGGTCAGATCCTGTTTAACGGCCGGGACCTGGTGAAACTGACGGAAAAAGAAATGCAGGAGATCCGCGGCGCTCATATTTCCATGATCTTCCAGGAGCCTATGACGGCTTTAAATCCGGTTTACACGGTGGGAACCCAGATCGCGGAGGTTTTCATTGTCCGGCAGAAAATGAAGAAGAAGGAAGCCAGGCAGAAGGCCATCGAGATGCTTCGGCTGGTAGGGATCCCCAGCCCGGAGACCAGGGTAGACAATTACCCCCACCAGCTGTCCGGCGGTATGCGCCAGCGCGTGGTCATCGCCATAGCCCTGGCCTGCAATCCAGAGCTTCTGATCGCCGACGAGCCGACGACGGCCCTGGATGTGACCATTCAGGCCCAGATCCTGGAGCTGATGAAGAACCTTCAGAAGCAGCTGCATACGTCCCTGATCATGATCACTCACGATCTGGGGATCATATCGGAGATGGCCGACGATGTGGTGGTCATGTACTGCGGCCAGATCGTGGAATCCGGGACGATGAAGGAAGTATTTCACCATATGAGCCATCCTTATACGGAGGGGCTTCTGAATTCCATTCCCCGGCTTTCGGAGGAGGTGGAGGAGCTGACCGCCATTGAAGGGATGGTGCCCAGCCTTTATGATATCCCGAAAGGCTGCCGTTTCCACCCCAGATGCCCCTATGCCAGGGAAATCTGCCGAAGCCAGGCGCCTGAGCTTCTGGAAGTGGGACCGGGACACTGCAGCCGGTGCCACCGGTATTCAAAAGCGTGGGAGGAGTAAGCGATGGGACAGGAACAAGTTTTGATACAGGTAAAAAACCTGAAAAAATATTTCCCCGTAGGCGGTTTCGGAAGCAAGAAAGCGGCCAAGGCCCTGGACGGCATCACTTTTGATATCTATCAGGGGGAGACCCTGGGCCTGGTGGGAGAGAGCGGCTGCGGCAAGACAACCATGGGCCGGGTCATTCTGGGGCTTACGCCTGCCACAGAGGGAGAAGTATGGTTTGACGGTCAGAACATCACTCATTACACGGAGAAGCAGATGCGTCCTCTCCGCTCTGAAATGCAGATCATCTTTCAGGACCCATACGGGTGCCTGGATCCCAGAAAGACTGTGTTTGAGCTGATTGCCGCGCCTCTTAAGGTTCACGGCATGAAGGACAGGGAGCAGCTTAAGAAGAGGGTTTTGGAGCTGATGGAGGAGGTAGGCCTCAGGGCCGATTATATCGACCGGTTCCCCCATGAATTTTCCGGCGGCCAGCGTCAGAGGATCGGGATCGCGCGGGCGATCGCCATCAATCCCCGTTTTATCGTGTGCGACGAGCCGGTGTCCGCCCTGGACGTGTCGGTCCAGGCCCAGGTGGTGAACCTGATACGCAAGCTGCAGAAGGAGCATGGGCTGACTTATCTGTTTATTTCTCATGACCTGCGGGTGGTAAAGCATCTCTGCGACCGGATCGTGGTCATGTATCTGGGAGTGGTAGTGGAGTCCGGGTGCAAAAAGGATATTTATGAAAATCCGGTTCACCCCTACACCCGCGCCCTTCTTTCGGCTGTGCCTGAAGTGGGAAATGACGCCGTAGAGCACAGGACGATCCTGGAAGGCGACATTCCCAGCCCTATCGATCCGCCGTCAGGCTGCCGCTTCCATACCCGCTGCCCCCAGGCGCAGCCTGTCTGCAGCCAGCAGGCGCCGCCCCAGGTAGATCTGGGGAACGGGCATATGTGCTGCTGCCATTTCTGCGGCGGGAAGCCGTGAGAGCAGCGGCGCAGGGCCTCTGCCAGGCGTGGCAGAATCTTCCGCCTGAAAAATTTTTTTATATGGTGTATAAAATGCCAGGATGGGGAGATAATGTGATTAGTACCAAAGAGAAGATTAATACTTATCCTCCCCTTTTTAATACCCTGTTCGTTGCAATGGTGTGGCGGACGGGGTATTTTTTCGAGTTTTGCCTTATTTTTCAAGGGTTTGCAGAATTTTTTCGACTGGATTTTGAAAGGCTGATTTTCCCGAGCGGACGTTCTGACACAAGTTTGACACCAAATTGTTTCTCCCCCTTTTTGTGCTGATAAGCATATTTTCACTGTAAAAAGTGTTTATATCAATACAAAAATCGTTGCAATTTTTGCAAGCATGTATTATACTACACATGCATTATAATAATGGAGGCACGCATATGTACCGAATTGCAATGAAAGAGCTGTTAAAATGGAAAGAGAGCAAACGCCGTAAGCCTTTGATTATCGAAGGGGCGCGTCAGGTCGGTAAGACCTGGCTGATGAGAGAGTTTGGCAGACAGGCCTATAGGGATACCATATATATCAATTTCGACTCCAATTCCAGAATGGCGGAACTGTTTGCCTCTGATCTGGATACGGACCGCTTGATTATGGGCTTGGAACTGTATGCGGGCCGCAAAATTGATCCTGATAATACTCTGCTGATTTTTGATGAAGTGCAGGAAGTTCCGAGGGCATTGACATCACTGAAATATTTCTGCGAAAATGCGCCGCGGTATCACATTATATGTGCCGGCTCTTTGCTTGGCATTGCTCTGCACGAGGGCACGTCCTTTCCTGTGGGCAAGGTGGATTTCTTAAAGCTTTATCCCCTCTCTTTCAAGGAATTCCTTATGGCGACCGACAAAGAACGATTTGCGGAGCTGCTGGATAAGCAGGATTTTCAAATGATTACAAGCTTCAAACAGACATATATTGACGCTTTGAAGCAATATTACTTTGTTGGAGGCATGCCGGAAGCGGTACAAAGTTTCGCGGAGGATAAGGACTTTAATGAGGTCCGTGAAATTCAAAAGCGAATCCTGGCAGCTTATGAACAGGATTTTTCCAAGCATGCTCCAAATGAAATCGTTCCGAGACTTCGTATGGTATGGAACAGTATTCCTTCTCAGCTGGCGAAAGAAAATAAAAAATTCATCTATGGGCTTGTTCGCGAAGGCGCCCGCGCGAAAGACTACGAAACCGCGATCATGTGGCTCAGTGATTGCGGGCTTGCCCACAAGATCAGCCGTGTGAACTCGGCAGGCATCCCGCTGAGAGCGTATGAAGATCTGAAAGCATTTAAGCTGTTTCTGGTTGATGTGGGACTTCTTGGCTGTATGGCCGGACTTCATCAGCACACTTTGCTTGACGGTAATGATCTTTTCGCTGAATTCAAGGGTGCCCTCACGGAACAGTATGTTTGTCAGCAATTAAAAACCATTGAGGATTTGGATGTTTATTATTACACCAATGACAGAGGTTCCTGTGAGGTGGATTTTGTCGTTGATACAGGTCAGCGTATTGTTCCTGTTGAAGTAAAGGCGGAGGTAAATCTCAAGGCCAAAAGCCTTAAAACTTATCGGGAAAAATTCGCGCCTGAAATTTCTGTCCGCGCGTCTATGTCGGACTATAAGAAGGAAGAATGGCTTGTTAATCTGCCGCTGTACGCCATAGATCAGATTACGTCAGTATAAAAAACGCGCCAGTGACGCTATGCTCGTATTAAATTAAATTTATAAATAATTTATTTGATTTTTTTCGTCAGGCGTCGTATCATTTTCACAGGGAATTCTTTTCCCGTTCTTAGTATCTGAACCGGTTTTGAAAACCGGTTCTGTCTGGAACCGCGGACAGTGTGTCTGACTCCGCGGAAACCGGCCCCGGAATTTCAGCCGGAATCCCAAAAATCTTTTGCAAAGCAGGCAGAAGTATTGTACAATGAAAGGAGAAATGATATGGCGAAACAAGGAAAAAATCGGTCGGAGACACGGAAAGAAAGACCGGAACGGCATTCAGAAAAAAGACAGAAGGGGGCGCCGGCGGTCCGGGAGTACAAAAACCGCTTGTTTATCCGTCTGTTTCAGGAACCTAAAGAGCTGCTGGCGCTTTATAACGCGGTCAATGATTCTCACTATACGGATGCCAGCCGGCTGGTGGTCAATACGCTGGAAGATGTCCTGTATCTGGGAATGAAAAATGACGTATCCTTTTTGATCGGAAGCGAGATGAATCTGTATGAGACCCAGTCTACATGGAATCCTAATATGCCGCTTCGTGGACTGTTCTATTTCAGCAGGTTATACAAGGGCTATGTGGCGGTCCATGGGTTGGATATCTATTCCAGCGTTCATCATAAGCTGCCGACACCCAGATATATCATCTTCTATAATGGGACGAGGGACGAAGCGGAGCGGATGGAGCTGAAGCTGTCAGATTCTTATGAGGTTAAAACCGGTTCCTTTGGGCTGGAATGTACGGCGACGGTTCTGAACATCAACTTTGGCCACAATCAAAAGCTGATGGAAAATTGTCATCGCCTGTATGAGTATGCATATCTGGTCAGCATGGTACGCTGTCATTTGAAGGAGGGGCTGACATTGAAAAATGCGATTGATCTGGCAATTGACGACTGCCTGAAAGAAGGAATCCTGGAGGAGTTTCTGACAAAGCACAGAGAGGAGGCCACGATGGATCTTATGACGGAACTGTATTCCGTGGAGCGGCATGACCGCATTGTGAGGAAGGAAGCGATGGAGGAAGGACGAGAAAAAGGGCGAGAAGAAGGAAGAAAAGAAGGTAGAAAAGAGGGACGTGCGGAAACGCTCATCAGCATGATTGTCCGAAAACTATCCAGGGGAAAGACGCCTGAGATGATATCAGAAGAGTTGGAAGAGGAGCCTGCGCTTGTTCAGGCGGTCTGTGACGCTGCTCAGTCCTTTGCGCCGGAGTATGACAGCGCAGAGATCTGCCAGGCCATGAAAAAGGCGGGGACCTACGAGATGCTGGAAATGACCCATTTGTCCCTTGGCTCATGATATTCATTAAAATCTGCGAAAAGTGCAGAAGGAGGAGATAGTCATGAAAGAAAAATACATCATCGATACGCCGGAGAATAAGGCTTTTCTCGGAGAACTGAGAGAGAACCTGCTGGCCTTCGGCCGGAGGTTTCCGTCGGAGGGCGGCTCGTCCTATTATCTGGGAGACGACGGTACGCCCTGGACCGACCGGCCCCGGGAAACCTGGATCACCAGCCGGATGGCCCATGTGTACAGCATCGGTACTCTGATGGGACGGGAGGGCTGCGGGGCCCTGGCGGACGCCGCGGTAAGGGGGCTTTTGGGAGAGCTTTGGGATAAGGAAAACGGCGGCTGGTACGCGGGGGTTACGGCGGACGGAGGGATTCTGCCCAGCAAACAGTGCTACGCCCACGCCTTTGTGATCCTGGCGGCATCATCGGCTCTGCTGGCGGGAAGGCCCGGAGCGGAGAAGCTTCTGAAGGAAGCCCTGGCCCTTTATGACCTCCGGTTCTGGAACGAGGAGGAGGGTCTGGCCTGCGATACCTGGAATACGGAGTTTACGGAACTGAGCAGCTACCGGGGGCTGAACGCCAACATGCATTCCGTGGAGGCTTTTCTGGCGGCGGCGGATGTGACCGGCGACGAGAAATACCGGGTGCGGGCGGGACGGATCATCGATCACGTCATCGGCTGGGCGTCGCAAAATGAGTGGCGGATCCCGGAGCATTTCACCAGCGACTGGGCAGCGGATCTGGAGTGCAATAAAGACAACCCTGCCGATCCCTTTAAGCCCTACGGGGCCACGCCGGGCCACGGCATTGAGTGGGCGCGGCTCATCACCCAGTGGGCTCTGTCCACCTGGACGGACGGAGAAGCCGAGGCTGCCCCCTATCTGGAGGCGGCGGAGCAGCTGTACCAGCGGGCCGTGGCGGACGCCTGGGACGCGGACGGCGCTCCAGGAATCGTGTACACCACGGACTGGACGGGGGCCCCGGTGGTTCATGACCGGATGCACTGGACCCTGGCGGAGGCCATCAATACCTCCGCGGTTCTGTACCGGGTGACGAAGAAGGAGCGGTATGCGGAGGATTACGCGAAATTCATGGAGTATCTGGATGAGAAGGTCGCAGATCATGTCCATGGCTCCTGGTTCCACCAGCTGGATCGTCAGAACCGCCTGATCGGTACGGTATGGCCCGGCAAATCCGACCTTTACCACGCGTTTCAGGCGACTCTGATCCCCTATGCCCCGGCGGATATTTCCATCGCCAAGGCTGTGGCTGAGCGGAAGGTCGGCTGAGCAGAGGGCCCGGCCGGCAGCGCAGTGTGCTGCTGAAGGATGGACAGAACTCTGTCAGGCCAGGCCGGCGGCCGATGGCCCGGACATGCGGACTTCCGGAATCAGATCTGCACGCTGATGTACCCTTGGGTTTTCGCGTAGGTCCGAAACTGCTGAGGGGTCATATCCATGTATTTTTTGAAGACCTTATTGAAATAGTTGGAGGAGGAGAAGCCGCATGCGCTGCTGACCTCCTCCATTTTCCATGCAGTGGTGTGGAGCAGATGGATAGCGCGCTTTAAGCGCAGGCGGGTCAGGTAATCCACAGGCTTCATGCCGGTGGCCCGGTAAAATTCCCGGGACAGATGGCTTTGGCTGACGCCCAGGAAATCCGCGGTATCGCCGATGCCGATGGGGCCGTCAAAATGGCTGTCCAGATATTTGCGGGCGCGGAGGATCAGGCCGGACTGGTCGGCTTTGGCGTCCTTGTCCAGAGCGCAGAGACAGCACAGGAATTCGAAGACCTTGCTGTTGAAAAAGAAAGGATTGAGATTTTTGCCCTCCTTTGCCTGGCGGTGGATGTCGAACAGAAGCTGAATGGCATCGCTGTAATAGGGAACGGAGAAGACCTTGCCCAGTCGTTCTTCGATATATTGGTAGTAGCTTTCCTCCCGGCACTCAAAGAGAATGAAAATAAGTTTCCATGGGGCGGCGTTGCGTCCCTCGTCAAAGTAGTAGCGCTCCGGCCCCGGCAGCTTCACGAAGAATCCCATGCCAGGCTCCAGAACCTGCTTTCTGCCGCCGATTTCCACAGTGCCGCTACCGCTTAAGGTGTATTGAAAGAGCCAGCCGCCCGGCCGGTCGGAGTTATCCCAGTAGTACTGGCCGGAGTATCTGGACTCGATGCCGACGGCGTTCATCCTGATCAGAGGGTGCGTCACGTCGTCCAGAAAATGAAATCCGTAGTCGTCCTGAATATCCTGAAATTCACCCATCAAAAAATTACCCCTTTTTATCAAATTATTACGATTGAAAGTCCTGGAAAAGCCGAATATTATAAAGACAATTACAGGATGATTTTATCAGACTGTATCAAAAAAGTAAACATCAAAAAAATACAAAAAGGAGGCTTCTTATGTCAATCAAGATTACATTTATGGGAGCGGGAAGTACGGTTTTTGTGAGAAATATTATCGGAGACTGCCTGATGACGGACTGCTTAAAGGACAGCGAATTTGCCCTTTACGACATCGACGCGTCCAGGCTGGAAGAGAGCCGGGTCATCGTCGAGGCCATGAACCATACCGTAGGCAATCCGGTGAAAGTGACGACCCATCTGGGAGTTGAGAACCGGAAAGAGGCTTTAAAGGGCGCCAGGTTTGTGGTGAACGCCATCCAGGTAGGCGGTTACGATCCCTGCACCATCATCGATTTTGAGATTCCCAAGAAATACGGCCTGCGCCAGACCATTGCCGATACCCTGGGCATCGGCGGGATCATGAGAGCTCTCAGAACTATTCCTGTGGTAGATGATTTTGCCCGCGATATGAACGAAGTCTGTCCGGACGCCCTGTTTTTGAACTACGTGAATCCCATGGCCATGATCACCGGCTATATGCAGCGCTACGCCTTCCCCAATACCATCGGCCTCTGCCATTCCGTCCAGGTCTGCGCCCCCACCATTCTCAAGGAGCTGGGCATGGAGCAGTATGAAGAGGAGCGTCGGGAGCTGATCGCCGGAATCAATCATCAGGCCTGGCTTCTGGAGATTACGGATAAGGACGGCAACGACCTGTATCCGGAGATCCGGAGAAGATCGAGCCAGAAGCTGGCGGAGGATCCGGAGTTCACCGATCAGGTACGGAATATCTACATTCAGCGGTTCGGATATTACTGCACCGAGTCCAGCGAGCACAACGCGGAGTACAACCCCTATTTCATCAAGTCCAAATATCCGGAGCTGATCGACCGGCACAAGATCCCGCTGGATGAGTATCCCAGAAGATGTATCGATCAGATCGCCAAGTGGAAGGAAGAGTACGGCAAGCTGAAGGAGACCGGAGTCAGGGAGTTTGAGCGCTCCAGAGAGTACGCGTCCCATATCATGGAGTCCATTGTTACCAACACGCCTTACAAGATCGGCGGAAATGTGCTGAACACCAATCATCTGATCACCAACTTCCCGGAGGAAGCCTGCGTGGAGGTTCCCTGCCTGGTGGACGGCATGGGCATTCATCCCACCCGGATCGGCGCCCTGCCTACGGCCTGCGCGGCTCTCAACATGACCAACATCAACTGCCAGCTGATGACTATCGAGGCGGCTCGGAGCCGGAAGAAGGACGACGTCTATCTGGCGGCCATGCTGGATCCCCACACTTCCGCGGAGCTGGATATCGACACCATCATCAAACTGTGTGACGAGCTGATGGAAGCCCATGGTGACTACCTGCCTAAGTACAGGTAATAATCGGCTATGGAGGTCCACGGGGACTTCTGCCTAAGTACAGGTAAAAGGGGCGGATTTGAGGTGCTTTAGGATTGCGGGAGCGCAAAGCGCGGAGCAATCCGTGCATCATGGGGGTCAAAATACCTTTTGCCCCAACTCATTACATAAATAGTTCGGGAGGAATTTGCAATGTCATTTAAAATTGCCTTTATCGGGGCCGGCAGCATTGGTTTCACCAGAGGACTTCTGGCGGATATTCTGACGGTTCCGGAATTTCATGATATCGAGGTGGCCTTCACGGATATCAATCCGGATAATCTGCGGATGGTCACCCAGCTGTGCCAGAGAGATATTGACGAGAACGGCCTTTCCATTAAGATTCACGCCACGCTGGACCGGCGGGAAGCTTTCAGGGACGCCAAATATGTGATCAACTGCGTGCGCATCGGCATGCTGGAAGCCTTCGCCACTGATGTGGAGATCCCCCTGAAATACGGCGTGGACCAGTGCGTAGGCGATACCCTGTGTATCGGCGGAATCATGTACGGACAGCGGGGAATCGACGCTATGCTGGGCTTTTGCAAGGACATCCGTGAGGTGGCGGCGGAGGGCTGCATTCTGCTGAACTATTCCAATCCCAACGCCATGGTGACCTGGGCCTGCAACAAGTACGGCGGGGTGCCTACCTACGGCCTCTGCCACGGCGTCCAGCACGGCCACGAGCAGATCGCTCAGGCCCTGGGCCGGGATAAGAAGGATGTGGACATCATCTGCGCCGGTTTGAATCACCAGACCTGGTACATCAGCGTGAAGACCGACGGCGTGGAGCGGACGGGAGAGCTCTATGAGTACATGAAGAAGGCGGAATTTGCCAAGGATGAGAACATCCGCCTGGATGTGATGAAGAATTTCGGCTATTATTCCACTGAATCCAACGGCCATCTGTCCGAGTATCTGATGTGGTACCGAAAGCGCCCCGAGGACATGGAACAATGGATCAACTACAGCAGCTGGATCCAGGGCGAGACCGCCGGATATCTGCGGGTCTGCAAGGAAAGCCGCAACTGGTTTGAGACGGATTTCCCCAACTGGCTGAAGGAGCCGGCCAAGGAGTTCATTCCCGAAAAACGTTCCACGGAGCACGGCAGCTATATCATCGAGAGCCTGGAGACCGGCCGCATCTACCGGGGACATTTCAATGTGATGAACAACGGAACCATCACCAATCTTCCTGATGAGTGCGTGGTGGAGGTGCCCTGCTACGTGGATTACAACGGCATCTCCATTCCCAAGGTAGGCGACCTTCCTCTTGGATGCGCGGCCATCTGTTCCCAGAGCGTGTGGGTCCAGAAGCTGGCGGTGGAAGCGGCGGTTCACGCCGATATCAATCTGCTCTATCAGGCGGCTATGATGGATCCTCTGACCGGAGCCGTCTGCACGCCGGATGAGATCAGGCAGATGGTGGATGAGATGCTGGTGGCAGGCGCGGAGTGGCTGCCTCAATATAAGGAAGAGATCGAGCGGGCCAAGGCGCGGCTGGAGCATAAGACCGTTCCCTACCGCCCGGTGAAGGGCTTCACCCTGAAGACCAAGACCGTGGAGGAGATGGCGGCGGAGAAGGAGAAATACCGCGCCCTTGCGTCGGCCGCGGCTAAGGAGAAAGTGGAATAATCGAAAAGGGCACAACAAAGACCACGACGAATACGACCGGTTTCATTATGTCAGTATGCGGGCAGGGCGCCAGTAACGCTCTGCTCGTCAGTATTTCATCGTCGGCTGCAGCGAAAATGTCAGAACCAGGGGCAGCGCGAAAAAGATCGCGATGAAGTAGCGCAGCAGAACTAATGGAACAAAAGCGGATCCTATCATATAGCCCATCAAAATTAAGACCGGGACGTATAGGCGGCGGCATCTTCGATATGCGATATAGAACGCGCAGTTCAGAAGAATCCAGAACTGAAATCCGATTGAGAAAAGCATTGACAGAATCGGAATCCGTTCGAAAGAAATGAACAGGCCGATCCTCTGGTAAAATCCATTGACAGCAGGAAGAAGATTGATAAATACACCGGGTTCTTCTATGCTGTCGGAATAGAAATAATAACATTTTTCAAATGGAAGATAATCGGATGTTCCTGATTCCAGATATCCGTCGATAACCGAGGCCGGAAACCACATTTGCCGCGTACCGGCGAGGACAGCGTCAAGATAGCATTTTTTATGCTTTAATCCGACTTTGCCCCAGAACTTCAGAAATTCCCAGGTGTTTCCATTCGTCCAGAGACGGCTTTTGACAGGATCTGCGTTCTCGGCGATATACTGGGTGTCCGTTCCGCCGAAATACCGGCTGTAGGCGGCCAGTTCCTCGTGGGTCCACAGCTCCGGCTCCAGTTCATAAGCCCTGGCCAGCGTCTGCGAGAATACGGACATGGAGGCACCTGCGTCTGCCGGGATCATTGGCTGACAGAACCGGGTAAAGGTTATGCTGAGAAGAAGGTAACCGCCGATGGCGCTGGCCGCGAAGACGCAGCTCCCCCGAAAATATTTTTTGCGGTATTTCAGCCAGACCAGAATGCTGACGCCGAAGACGGCGATATACATGA
>CANQRW010000010.1 GCA_947626365.1 uncultured Lachnospiraceae bacterium | reverse complement strand
TTAAGTTGAACCGCCGTATGCCGAACGGCACGTACTGGTGGTGTGAGAGGGCGGAGAAAATCCGCCCTACTCGATTTCGCAGCAGCGTAGTCTTGCCGACCTGCCTGGGGCCTTTATGCGGCACTGTATTTTGCGATATCTGCCCTAGATATCCAGTGCCGCGTGGTATCCCCAATACACCGCGTTGGTGATGGTCGATACCTTCGCCGCGTCGCCGATGACCCGCACGTAAGGCGCGCAGTCCTGCAGTTCTTCCACCACATCGGTACGGGACCGCTGCCCAAGAGCGCAGATCACGGTAGTGCCGGGCACCAGCTGTTTCTCTCCGTTCTTATCCTCGCAGATAATGCCTTCCTTTGTGACCTCTAACCCTTTATAACCTGTATGTACCGTCACATATTTATCGATCTCCGCCAGAAGAAGTGGCCGATGCCGCACATTGGCGTCCGGTGCCAGCATATCGCGCATTTCCACCAGATGGACGCGTTTTCCGTCCATGCCCAGATGGATCGCGCACTCGCAGCCGGCTAGTCCGCCGCCGAAAACCACCACGTCGTCGCTGACCTTGTCCTTCTCCAGATAATAGTTGTTGACGATGACTACATTTTCACCGTCCAGTCCCTTGATCGGCGGAACCAATGGTTTCGAACCCACGGCGATGATCAGCGCGTCCGGCTTCATCGCCTCCGCGTACTCCTTCGTCACTTCTGTATTGAGCCGGATCTCCACGTCGGCCTTCCGGGCCAACCGTTCGTAAGTGCCGGTCAGCTCATACATCTCATGCTTGAACGGCAGCGCCTGCTCGCTCTTTAAGATACCTCCCAGCTCGCTTTCCTTCTCGCAGAGGATTACTTCGTGCCCCCTGCGTGCCGCCGTGTAGGCTGCGTACAGGCCTCCCGGGCCGCCGCCGGCTACCAGAACCTTCTTCTTTACCTCTGCCGGAAATACCTGGTCGCCTTCCATTTCGCGGCCGATCAGCGGGTTGACTGTACAGCGTCTCGTGGAAGTGGCCGCCCGCTCCGCCATACAGGTGAAACAGCGGAGACATTTGACAATTTCCTCCGGACGGTTCTCCACCACCTTGCGGGGCAGGAACGGATCCGCAAGGAGCGCCCGGGCCATATAGACCACGTCCGCCTTGCCGCTTGCGATGATCTCCTCCATCTGCTCCGGGCTGTTCAGGCCGCCGATGGTGGCTACCGGCACGGATACGTGTTTTTTGATTTCCGCTGCCAGGAACACATTGCGGCCGTGATCGGTAAACATGGACGGATGGGTGATGCCGAAGGTTTTCTGGTAAGTGCCCGCGGAAACATGCAGAAGGTCGATATAGGGTTCGATCTGCTGCGCGATGCGCACGCCCTCGTCCAGGTCATAACCGCCCTCCACGAACTCGGCGCCGGATAAGCGGAACTCGATGGGGAAGAACGGGCCTACCGCCTGGCGAACGGATTTCAGGACTTCAATGGCGAACCGGCAGCGGTTTTCCAGGCTTCCGCCGTACTCGTCGGTGCGGTGGTTGAAAAGCGGCGAGAGGAACTGATTGATCAGCCAGCCGTGACCGCCGTGAACCATCAGAAGCTCGAAACCGGCCCGCTTGGCAAGCCCGGCCACATGGCCGTAGGCCGCGGCAATCTCGTCAATCATTTCTTTGGTCAGCGCCCGGACCGGCACGCCGTCGGCGCGGACCGTGTCGCTGGGGCCCCACTGGTTCATGGATTTCTGCTTGGTTTTGTCTGTCATGTAAGTGCCGGCAAACATCCCGGAATGGGACAGTTCCAGGCTGGGCATGGCCCCGTGACGGCGGATGGCGTCCGCGGTGTAGGTGGCGCAGGCCAGGGAATTTAAAATGCTCTCATCCAGATGATAAGCGTGGGAACCGTCGGTGGCCGGATGAACCATGCACTCGCTGACGGTGACCGCCGCCGCGCCGCCTTTGGCGCGCAGCTCGTAGAAGGCGGTGGATTTGGGACCGATGCAGCCGTCATTGGCGATGTCTGTGCCGCCCATGGGGGCGGAAAACATCCGGTTGCGGAAGGTGGTGCGTCCCAGCGTAATGGGAGCGCTCAGATGGGGGTACTGTCTTGTCATAATGATTTCCTCCTGATTACGCCAACCCTTTTTCCTTGCGGAGCTTTTCCAGATCGCGGTCAAGGTTGAAGGAGACTGCCATGATCACGCAGATTACCGCGCACATGATCATCGGTACCCAGTTATACATGAAGCGGATGGCTGTGATGACAGTCGCCGGCTGGGGCAGGCCCTGCAGATCCAGCGCTCCGTCAAAGCCTGCGCCGGACATAACCCATCCGAAGACAGCCGTTCCGAGGCCAAGGCCAAGCTTCTGCGCCGCGGAGGTTCCGGCGTTGCCCATACCGACCGCGTTGACGCCGGTCTTCAGCTGGCCGTAGGTGATGGCGTCGGCTACAAGTCCCATGGCCATGCCGCCGGACATTCCCAGGCCGCAGCCTTTCAGCACGTTACAGAAGATCATGATCGGCTTGCTGGTGCCAAAAAGGCCGAATCCCAGAAAACCAATGGTCAGAACCGCCATACCCGCGGTATAGATCCAACGCTTGCCGAATTTCTTCATGAAGAACGGGGTGGCGAACATGATGGCGAACTGGGCGACCGATATCGCGTTGTTCATCCAGCTGACCTGGCCCATGTCATTAAATATGTACAGCGCGTAGTACACGCCGCCGATGGAGTAGAAAATGATTACGAAGAAAATGCACAGCATAGCGAAGAACATGGTGACCCAGTATTTGTTCTGCAGAAGGGACTTGACAGCCACCAGAGGTTTCACTTCTTCGCTCTTGGCCTGCGCCGTCTCCTCCGGACTGTCGGTTACGCGTTCTTTGGTGGAGAAGACAGTGATCAGGACCAGCACTACCATTACCGCGCAGACTACCAGAAGAGCGCCGGTGTAACCTGCCTGAGTATTCTCTGTTTCCATGCTGCTGGAGAATGTTGCCAGTAAGGTTACAAACACGCTGTTGATGATGATGTTGCCCAGTGTCTGGAAAATCTGCTGGACATTACCCAGCATACCGCGTTCCTGGCCATTGCGGGTGGTAAGGGAAATCAGCGAATAGTACGGCACCTGGATAAAGGTCAGGCACACGGTGTTGACCATGTTGTACATGATAAACACATATACATATTTAAGAGCCTGCGGAAATCCGCTGGGCACCCAGAACAGCAGCAGCATGCAGATGGCGAAGGGAACGCACATACGAAGCAGCCATACGCGGGCCTTGCCCATCTTGGACTTGGTGCGGTCAACGATGTTGCCGACGATCAGGTCGGAAACGCCGTCAAAGACCTTGGATGCGGCGATCAGAGTGGAAATGATGGCTGCGTCCAGAAGCGCCACATTGGTAAAATAGACCGTCATGAATGTGCCGATGATACCGTTGATCATGTTCCAGCCGCAGGCGCCGGCGCCGTATCCGAGACGTTCGCCCCAGCCAAGGCTGGTATCGGGATCATTGCTTTTCGTAGCTAAATTGATCATAAGATTTCCTCCTTCATGGTGAAGTATTTTTCTTTTCTGTGTTTCACTATACTCTGGTTGCGGTTGAATCTATATTTTTATTTTGTCATTTTTGTTCTTTTTTTGTGCTTATATTTCCCTGACGTATTTCCCTGACAGGCCTATGCCTCATAGAACCGCATGTCTCCCCAGATTTCCATCAGGTGGCGGCGATCCAGCACCTCCGTGCGGGTCTGACGGTCATAGATGCGTACCGGGGACTTGGCGCCCTCGAAGCGCTGCCAGTCCGGATTGGGCTCGCCTGCAGCGATGAAGCGCACCCAGTCGCCGTGTATATCCTTTACGATGTTTTCATAAACCTCCGGCGCCTCGCCGTCGAACTCGAAACGGCTGAACTCGTGGTCGGGCTTTTCGAAGACCGCCGGCAGCTCGTAGGCGTGGCTGGCCTTCCAGCCGGTAGCCAGGCCGGACTTGGTCACCAGTTCATAGCGATACATCCATACGTCGCGGCTGTACTGCCGCTGGGCCATGGCCACCTTCACAGCCGGCATCTCAAAAGCGTAGTCTGTAGCATAGCGGATAAAGGCGTCGCCGCCAATCTGGCGGACATCGCCGGTCATTGGAGGAATCGAGGAAGCCATGCTTACGGCCGCGTCCTTAAACAGTGTGAAATAGTCCCGGCCCTTCTGATGATAGAACCCCATGATCTTGGGAAGCGCGTCTACGTTGCCGTTCTTCTCCAGCATTTCCGCCACCATGGTCCAGTTGTTGGGAAATCCCGTATTCTCCGGATGGACAAACATAGTTCCCTCATGCATATTGGTACCGATGATCAGCTTAATGCCCTCGGCTGCCCCGGCCCGCAGCGCGTCGATGGGGCGCGTGGGAAGCAGATCGTCGATGACCGGTCCCGGCAGGAACATTCCCGGATTCTTGTACTGATGCTTTGCCTGCACATACTCGTGGCCGATCAGGAACAGGCGGATGTCCTCTGTGCGCAGGCGCTGCAGATCCTTTACAGTCCAGCCCATGCCTTCCAGGAACAGATCGATATTTTCGCGGGCCGTCTGACGGGTCATTACGCAGTTGGGCAGCCCGCTTTCAACGATAGCCTGATTAAAGCAGCCCTTCACGCCGGGGCAGACCAGCATATTGACCACGGACGCGCCGCCTGCCGACTCGCCGCCGATGGTGATGCGCTCCGGGTCGCCGCCGAAGGCTTCCACATTCTGACGGATCCAGTTGAGAGCCAGGATCTGGTCAGACAGGCCCCGGTTCGAGTCAAAATCCTCGCAGCCCTCGTAGGTTCCGAAATCGTAGAAGCCCAGCAGATTGGTGCGGTAATTAAAGGAGAAGAACAAAACGCCGTCCCGCGCAAACGCTTCGCCCCGATACATTTCGTCGGAGGAATAGCCGGTGTTGTAGCCGCCGCCGTAGATCCAGATGAAAACAGGCAATTTTTCTCCTGTCAGCGGCCGCTGGACGTTCACAGTCAGGCAGTCCTCGTCTCCCATGATCCTGCCGTTGTTGTACTGGATGGGAGCCGGGCCGTAATCTTTCGCGTCAAAAACGCCCTCCCATGGTGTTTTGGGAACCGAACGCTTGAAGCGCAGCGGTCCGATGGGCGGCTCCGCGTAGGGGATGCCCAGGTAGTCGATGCGTCCGTCCCGTTCATAGCCGCGGACGGCTCCGGATGTGGTGGTGACAATGTGTTCTGTCATGTGTGTTTCCTCCTTTATGTTATGTTCTGGTTTTATGATCTTGCTGGCTCAGCCGTCTTCCAATTTCCGCCAGATCTGCCTTGCTGCCGGTCATTTTTTGAATTGCCAGAGCCCTTTTGCGCGGCTGGCAGCCGTCTTCCGGATCTGTGAAAAGCCCGAAATAGACTTCGGTTAGTCCGCCAATCTGATTGTCTTCGATACCGGCGCGGCGGAGCATGGCATTTTCATTGAGAAGGCGGAAATTGTGCAATGTGCGTACATAGGGCAGTTCCGACGCGATCCGCAGCAGTTTCTGGTTGTAGCCTGCGTAGCGTTCTTCCAGCTCGGAGTCTCCGCAGTCGGTGAAACCGGTTTCCGTGAGAAGCACCTGTTTATGGCCGTCGCCGTATTTCTTCATTACCTTATAGGCCGCATCGTTAAAACTGCGCCAGAGTTCATCCGGTTCCTGCACATTTAAGAACAGATCCGCGTCGCTTGATACTTCCCTGTTGGTGAATACATACGGGTGCCAGGCTGCCAGGTCAAAATAATCATCCGTATTGTCAGACCAGAATTCCCCGCTCTTAATACGCCGGTAGATTTTATCCAACGTCCAGGCTACGCCGTACATCACGGGAAGGAAATCAGGCATATCGCCGCCAAGCCCCGGTGTGGAAAGCGCCGGCGAGAAGCTGGCCACCTTCGCTTTCGGATTGGCCCTGCGGATGCCTCGGGCCGCGAAATACATCATATCCACAGCGATATCCGCTTTCTCATCCGCTGTGAAGGGATGGCTCATATCACCGTCCAGGAATCCGTCCGGATGCAGAAACGCGTTCAGGTTCCATTCATTTCCCACCTCCCAGATATCCACCTGCGGGAAAAGGGAAACCATCGTGTACCAGGACTGCTCCAGCATTTCAAGGGCCTGCATGTAGAGGCTGCCCGGGGCCAGGTCGCGGGGAGGCATCGCGTGTCCCATGCGCTGTCTGCAGCCCTCCGGCAGGAACCACTCATGGCTCATGGCGGTGACTTCGATATCCAGTTCCTTTGCCCGATCAAGAAGACGGCGGTGCATTTCCACTTCTTCCATATTGGGCGTGACCGGATCCAAAAGCAGCTCGGTCAGATGCATCCAGGAACGGTAAGCCCGGCAGCCCATTCCCGCCGCCAGATCAAGATACGCGGCGGCGTCAATGCCCTGGTCCCGCTGCCGCTGAATCAGCGGTTCCCCCACGCCGTAGAATCGCTCGTTCATGGCTGCGCCCCCTTTCCGTCCGGCGCCTTGCCATGGGCCGGGTCGTCCACGGCGGCCTGCGCTCTGCCTCCCTGTTCGTAGAAGAAGATATGAAGCCCGTCTGCCATGTCATGTCCTTCTCCCACAAACTGATTGCAGTGCAGATAACGCGCCAGAACCTTACTGTCGGTATAGAAGGTCGGCACCGTGCGGAAGGGCATGGTTTTCGTCGCGTCGTCGAACCATCCGTTGTTCTCCACATAAATGTGGCAGGGCTGCCCTTCGGCGTCAGTGCCGGTCATCAGATATCTTGCGGACATATGCCGAACTCCCGCGGCGTTGACGATCTGCGTGTCTACCCCGCATGGCTCCACAATCCCGCGGAAAATATCACAGTTCACAGAACCCTTGAAAGGAACCATTAGTACTTCAGCGTTTTCGCCCTGCATATGTACCGCCGGCCCGTTTGCCTCGATTTTAATGTCCAGAATCGGTGTTTTGTCCATAACTGCCTCCTTTGACTGAATTTCGTCCCATGCATTGCCTTTGCTTTGTTCTTATTATAGAAAAAAGTGAGCGGATAGTATGTTTTTATTTTGACTAATTTATTCTTATTTTGTTCCATTTTGAAGCGGGACGTGGTAAAATGTCCATACGGCAAGGATAAAAAATATGGAGGATAAACCGCTATGCATGAAAGCAGTATCCAAATTCTGTGCAGAGTGATCAAGGTCGAGATAGTCTATGAAGGTCCGGACGGCGCTCTGGTTCCGTTTTTTGACACTGTTGCGGAAAGCCCGCTGATGCAGTCCCAGCGGCTGCGGGACATCATGCGCAAGGGCACTGCCGGTCAGACGGAGCCGTTTCTGCGCCGCAGCAGTTATGACTGTTATTTTGCCGGTTTGCGTGCCGGGGACGGCTTCTTCTATATGGGCCCGATGCCTCATGAGCGTTTAAGCGCTGTGCGCCGGAGACAGATGTACCGCGCCTATGGCATTGAGGCAGACGGTCTTAAGGTGCTTCCGGTATTCACTCTGCCTGAGATTCGGGACATGATTCTGCTGGCGAATACGGTACTCGGCAATACGGATCTTGAAAATGAAGATCTGCTGCGGCTTAACCGTATTATCGGCCTCAGCGAAACGCAGGACCGACAGGAGCAGACCCGCTTCCTTCTGAAAGAGGAAGAGGAAAATGACGATTTCTCTTATCGCCACAGTTATCATGAGGAGCAGCTGCTTCTGCAGGCGGTACGGGAGGGCAGAACTCAGGATGCCGTCCGTCTGTCCGAGAGTATGGACCGGGACAGCGGACGCCTGGCGGGACAGACCACGGCGCACCACAGGAATCTGGCTATCGTCGGCATCACCCTTTGTTCCCGCGCCGCTATCGAAGGAGGTGTTCCGCCTGAGACGGCCTACCGTCTCAGCGGCTACTACATCCGCAAATGTGATGAAGCCCAGGATTCTGCTCACATGCTTCTCTATCGTAACCGCGCTGTCGAAGATTTCAGCGCGCGTGTGGCGGAGAGGCTTGGCCGCGCTCACGGCTCCAATTATCTGGAGCGTGCCAGGGACTACGTGCGCAAGCATTACCGGGAAAAGATTTATCTGGAGGACATTGCTGCAAACCTGGGTATCAGTCCCAGTTATCTTTCGCGGCTTTTCAAAAAGGAGAGCGGTCAGTGCCTGCAGGATTTTATCAATGAAGAACGGGTTTACCGCGCCTCCAATCTGTTGGTATATTCCGATTTCTCCCTGCCCGAGATCGCGGCCTATGTGGGATTTCCTAATCAGAGTTATTTCAGCAAAATGTTCCGTCGGTTTCGGAATATGACGCCGAAAAACTACCGGGACAGATACCGTTCCGCGGAGGCGCTGGATGGATAGCGGTGTACGATCCTAATCCGGCAGGCTATGGAGAATCATGATAATACTCTTTGAAAATGGGTGGAAGTTATGAGATAATGAATGTAAATCCCTCAGACCGTGGAAAAGAAGACAGATGATTTTGAAACCGACAGCCGACGATGAGCCGGCAGCAGGGAAAGGAATATGGCGAGCGATGGAAGAAAATGCGAGAAAAACAAACTGGATATGGACAGAAGACTGGCATGAGGCGGACAGGGCGGATACCAGGATTGTCCTGTTTCGTAAAAATCTGCGGCTGGAAGGGCCTGCCCAAAAGGGACAGATTAAGGTTACGGCAGATTCCAGATACAAATTGTATGTCAATGAACGGCTGGTTGAGGTTGGCCCTATGAAAGGGGACAATCAGATTCGCTTCGTGGATGCTCTTAATTTGAAGGAATATCTGCACCCGGGCGATAATGTGATCGCGGTTGTGGCGCTGGCTTTTCCGGTGAATCATGACCGGGGAAACCACAGCACGTTCCGTACCGGGACTCCCGGATTGTTCCTGAAAGGGTACGTGGAGGACAGCACCGGCAGGAGGCGCGATGTCTCGGCGGATGAAACCTGGAAGTGCCGGAAAGCGCAGGAAATCCGTATGGTACGGGAGGCAGCTGCCTTTTCCCCGCTGATGTTCTATGAAGACGCGTCCGGCAGTGAAAACATGCTGGGGTGGCAGAGGACGGATTATGACGATTCTGACTGGGCGCCTGCGAGGCCGTATGACAGTGATGAACTTACGGATGTTCTGAGAGAAGAAAACCTGCGGGAGAGAACCATACCTTTTATGAGACGCCGGCTCAGAAGGTTTACCGGCGTGATCAGCGACAGAGAGTCGGTGGTTGGCGCGGACGCCTGGAGGAGGCTGTTGGGAGCGGATGCCGGTTTAGATGACGGCAGTATGAAAGAAAGGGAGCCGGCAGATGGAACAAAGCCGGCGTCGGTTTGCAAGAATGTGATTACGATTCCCTCCCATACCCGGGAAGTCATAGAACTGAACGCCGGGGAAGAAATGACCGGCTTTTTATATCTGGAAATGTCTGGCGGCGCCGGGGCGGAGTTAGAGATCCTTTATTCGGAGGCCTATGTTCAGCGTCAGGTGGTAGGGGCCCAGAACCTGCCCCTTAAAACAGATCGTCTGGATGTGGAACATGGCATACTGACAGGCTATGCGGATTCCTATAAGGTTTGCGGCTGCGGTACGGATGAGAGGCCGGAGAAGTATTCCCCCTTCTGGTTTCGTACCTTCCGGTTTGTCCGGCTTCAGATTCAGACCGCGAATCAGCCTCTGACAATAGGACGGCTGGACTATGAGAAAGTCGGGTATCCGCTGGAAGTGAAAACATTTGTCCGGACTTCCGATCCGACCCATGAAAAGATCTGGGAGATCAGCGAGCGGACTCTCCGCCGGTGTATGCATGAGACATACGAAGATACGCCTTACTATGAGCAGCTTCAGTACGCCCAGGATTCCCGCCTGCAGATTTTATACACTTACGCCATATCGGGGGACGACCGGCTGGCGCGCCAGTGTATGGACGATTTTCTGCGAAGCCAGCGCTGCGACGGGCTGATCAACTGCTCTTATCCCAACTATGAGGTAAATGTGATCCCCGGCTTCTCCATTTACTATATCCTGATGGTTTACGACCATATGATGTATTTCGGAGACAGAGAGCTGATCCGGACGCATATGCCCGCCGTGAATCGGATTCTGGATTATTTTGAGCGGAATCTGACTCCTCAGGATTATGTCCGCAAGATCGGAGGGGTAAACCTGGAGCAGACCAACTGGTCTTTCGTAGATTGGACGCCGGAGTGGGATGAAACAGAGGGAGTGCCTTTTGTGACCCGGAGAGGACCGATCACCATGGAGAGCCTTCAATATATTATGGGCCTTCAGACGGCGGCAGAGCTGGCGGATTATATAGGCTGGAAGGATATGGCCGGGGATTTCCGGAGCAGGGCGGAGAAGGTGCGCCGGGCGGTCCGGACCTGCTGTACCGGAGAAAACGGTATGATCCAGGACGGCCCCGGTATTGATGTCTATTCCCAGCACTGCCAGGTTTTCGGGATTCTGACGGATACCCTGGAGGGAGAAAATGCCAGAAAGGCGCTTCAGGAGACAATTCTTCACCGGGAGCAGTACGCCCAATGTACGGTAGCCATGTCCTACTACCTGTTCCGGGCGCTGGAGAAGACGGGGCTTTATGGGTACACGGATATTTATTGGGACGTGTGGAGGAAGATGATTGCCAATCACTGCACGACCTGCACCGAGGCGGAAGCTTATGGCCGCAGCGAATGCCATGCCTGGGGTTCCCTGATTCTCTATGAGCTTCCCACGATCGTTTTGGGTGTCCGACCGGCGGCACCCGGCTATGAGAAGGTGGAGGTAAAACCGGTACCCGGATATTTAACCTGGGCGAAAGGAAGAGTCTGTACGCCGAAGGGTTACGTGGACGTGGAATGGGAGAAGGGCGAAAATGGAGAATTGAAAGTGAAGTGGGAGAAGACCAAAAGCGGCGGTGTGAAGGTTACTTTCCCCGCCACTTGAAACTTGAAAAGTAACATTTATGGTTTTCCAATCAGGAATCTAGTCCGGAAAGCGCTCTTGAAAGGAATCAGAAGGTGTGATAGGATAGGGAAGGCGGACCAGACGCCTAAAACCAGAGGAATCGAGGAGAGTCTGTATGAAACAATCCGAATTTAGAAAGTATAAATTTTTCCTTGCCGCGGCGCTGGCGGTGGTCAGCATGCTTACGGCGTGTGAATGGCGGGGCGCGAAGCCCGGCGGAAATCCCCAGGAAAGCGTGCAGACCGCGGCGGTTCTCCCAGAGGGAGAGACACCGGATTACAGCGAGAGTTCAAACTGGGCCTATTTTGCCCTGGGCGAAGACAAAGACGCCGATCTGTTTCTGATCGCGCCAACGGTTTATTCCGGAGATGAAAATACATATTATATGAGCTTGGATGACGACGATACGAAGGAAAGCTTCGTGGGCGCCCTCAATATGGAGCGGGGGATTTATGAGGACAGTACCAGGATGTACGCTCCCTTTTACCGGCAGGTGGGACTGAACGTATATAAATTCAGTTCCGATGAGCGGGACTTATATATCGACGAGGCGTATAAAGACGTGAAAGAGGCTTTCCTCTATTATTTTGAGCAGAAAAACCAGGGCCGGCCCTATCTGCTGGCCGGTTTTTCCCAGGGGGCCGATCTGGTTCTCAGGCTGATGGAGGATCTGTTTGATGAGGAGAAATATACGGAGAATTTCATCGCCGCCTATCCCATCGGCTGGTCTTATACGGAGGATGATGTGCGGCAGTATCCCCAGCTTAAGCCTGCCCAGGGCGAGACTGACACCGGCGTGATCATTTCCTTTAATTCAGAGGCGGAGAGCGTGACGGAATCCCTGATTGTCGGAGCAGATGAAAAGACCTTTTCCATCAATCCCCTTAACTGGAAAACGGACGATACGCCTGCGGACAAGTCCCTGAATCTGGGGGCTGCCTTTACGGACTATTCCGGGGCTATAACCCGGGAGATTCCCCAGCTGACAGGTGCTTACATTGATCCGAAGCGGGGAACCTTAAAAGTGACGGATGTGACGCCGGAAGAGTACCCGCCGGGGCTGGATATTTTCGGCGAGGGAATCTATCATCTTTACGACTATCAGTTCTTTTTTCGGAATCTTCAGGAGAATGTGGCAAAGAGGATACAATCTTACGAGGAGGATTAGATATGAAGGATTCAATGGTGCAGCAGGTTATGATTGAGCCGAAGAAGGTCACATTTCGGCAGGTTCCGGTGCCCAAACCGGGACCGGATCAGGTGCTGGTGAAGATTAAAAAGATTGGCGTGTGCGGAAGCGATATCCACGTCTATCACGGGACCCATCCCTATACGTCCTACCCGGTCACCCAGGGCCATGAGGTCTCCGGGCAGATCGTGGAGACAGGGGAATACGTGAATGATCTGCAGGTAGGGCAGAAGGTGACGATCGAACCCCAGGTGTTCTGCGGACGCTGTTATCCCTGCCTTCACGGAAAGTATAACCTGTGTGAGCATTTGAAGGTTATGGGTTTCCAGACTACGGGTACAGCCAGCGAATATTTTGCCGTGGATTCTTCCAAGGTTACGCTTCTGCCGGACGGAATGACCTACAGCGAGGGAGCCATGATTGAGCCCCTGGCGGTGACGGTCCATGCGGCCAAACGTTTTCCGGATTTGAAGAACGCGAAGGCGGTGGTTCTGGGCTGCGGGCCCATCGGCATCCTGCTGATCCAGTCGCTGAAAGCGCTGGGGGCCGCGGAAGTGTTTGCCACCGACATATCGGACTATCGGCTGGAGCTGGCGAAACAGATGGGAGCGGACTATGCGGCAAATACTGCAAAAGAGGATTATGCCGAGGCCCTTCAGAAAGCTTTCGGGCCGGACAAGGCGGACGTGATCTATGAGTGCGCGGGTTCCGACATCACCATGGACCAGGCCATCCAGAATGCCAGGAAGGGCAGCACCATCATACTGGTGGCGGTGTTTGGCAAGAGAGCCAGTGTGGATCTGGCAAAGCTCAATGATTCGGAGCTGGATCTGAACACTTCCATGATGTACCGTCATGAAGATTATATGGACGCCATCCGTTTTGTTCAGGAAGGCAAGGTGCAGTTAAAGCCGCTGCAGAGCGCCCATTTTGCCTTTGAGGATTACCAGAAGGCTTATGAGTATATTGACAGTCACCGTGAGACGACCATGAAGGTTCTCATTGATGTGGATCCGGAGGAAGAATAAACAGCTATGAAATTAACCTATGAAGGAATCCGGTGCCGGCAGGAATGGGAGGCCGCCGGGATCAGGCTGCCGGACTATGACCCGGCGCAGCTTGCGGAGCGGACGAAGCGCGCCCCGGTGTGGGCGCATTTCGGAATCGGAAATATCTTCCGCTTTTTCCTGGGAGGAATCGCAGACCGGCTGATTGCCGAAGGCAGAATGGAG
Source organism: uncultured Lachnospiraceae bacterium (assembly GCA_947626365.1). Taxonomy (GTDB): domain Bacteria; phylum Bacillota; class Clostridia; order Lachnospirales; family Lachnospiraceae; genus UBA3402. The sequence continues at coordinate 48,383 of CANQRW010000010.1, read as the reverse complement.
AAAGGGATTACCTGCGTGGAGACCTTTGACTATGATGTGGCGGATAAGATTTATGCGCCTTTTGACAATCTGGTTCTGGCCGTCACGCTCCATGAGGACGGGAGAAAGGATAAGAGAGTGCTGGGTTCCCTGACTGAGGCGGTGAAAGCACAGTCCGGCAATCCTGCCGCCTGGTCCAGGCTGAAGGAGATTTTCGCGGATCCCGGCCTTCAGATGGTTTCCTTTACCATCACGGAGAAAGGATACGCCCTGAGAGATTCGGAAGGTTCCTATCTTAATTATGTGGAAAAGGATATGGAGAACGGGCCGGGATCCGTCGTCGGAGCCATGGGAATCGTCACCTCCATGCTGCATACGCGGTTCCGGGCGGGAAGGTATCCGCTGGCCCTGGTCTCCATGGACAATGTGTCCCGCAATGGGGAAAAGCTGCGGCAGTCGGTGCTGGAGACAGCCCGGGTCTGGACGGAAAAGGGTTTGACGGAGCCGGAATTTCTGAACTATGTGACAGACGAAGCCCTGGTTTCCTTCCCCTGGACTATGATTGATAAGATCACGCCCCGGCCCGGAGCGCAGGTGGCGGAGCTGCTGACAGAAGAAGGGGTTGAGGATATGAAGATCCTGGTGACCTCCAAACAGACGTATATCGCCCCCTTTGTCAACGCCGAGGCGCCGGGATATCTGGTGGTGGAGGATTCCTTCCCTAACGGGCGTCCGCCTCTGGAACTGGCCGGCGTGTATATGACAGACCGAGTGACGGTCAATAAGTCCGAGCGTATGAAGGTGACCGTGTGCCTGAATCCCATTCACACAGCCGTGTGTACCTACGCCTGTATGCTGGGATACACGCTGTTTGCCGATGGAATCCGGGATCCGGAGCTTCAGGAGCTGGCCCGGCAGGTGGGATACGCGGAGGGGCTTTTTGTGGCGGAAGACCCGGGAATCCTCTCGCCGAAAGCGTTCCTGGACGAGGTAATGGAGAAGCGGTTTCCCAATGCCTATCTGGGAGATACCAGCGCCCGGATCGCCGTAGACATTTCCCAGATGGTGGGGATCCGGTTTGGGGAGACCATCAAGGCGTATGTGTTCCGCTATGGGGACGCAACGCGGCTGACGGCCATTCCGCTGGCGATCGCCGGGTGGATCCGGTATCTGCTGGACATAGACGATGAGGGCAGGCCCTTTGAACTATCCCCGGATCCCATGGCTTCCGAGCTGCGGGAAAAGCTTGCGGGGGTGGAGTTTGGAAAACCGGAGTCTCTTGCCGGTCAGCTGCGTCCCATCCTGGCCAACGCCAACCTGTTTAGCATCGATCTCTACAAGGCAGGCATCGGAGAAAAGATCGAGGAAATGGTGCGGCGGCAGCTTGCAGGGCCCGGAGCGGTGAGGGAGACTCTGAGATACTATCTCCGCAGTCAGGGGAAGGCCTGCTGACGGCGAACCCTGGACTGCTGGACTTCGATAATGCTGCGGCAAATGGGAAATGTGAAGTGTGGGTGAAACAGGTTTCTCTGGATGCGGCCGGAGGAATATGTTATAATAGGAACAGATCATATATTATCTGTTCCTATTATTTTTATGAAAATATAGATAATATATAATCCAATAATGAAAAGGAGATATCGTATGGCTCAGGAGTATGTATGGGAGACGCCGGAGGAGATCAATCTGGCCCTTGCCGGGCGGATGCGGAATATCCGCCGCCGCCGTGCCATTTCCCAGGAAAGGTTAAGTCAGATCAGCGGGGTCAGCTTCGGTTCTGTGAAGCGCTTTGAGACGACGGGACAGATTTCTCTGCTGTCGCTCACGAAGCTTTCCGTTGCCCTGGGCTGCGCGGATGAGATTAGGAATCTGTTTACGCAGGTTCCTTATCGGAATATAGAGGAGGTAATCCGTGAAGGCAGATAAGCGTTTGCAGGTATTATATGAGGGGCGGCAGGTGGGGACGCTGGCCCTGGCGCTTGGAGGAAAGACGGCTTTTGCGTATGAAGACAGTTGGATTGAGGATGGATTTCCTGTCAGTCCCTTTTCTCTTCCTCTCAGAAAGCAGGTTTTTGTACCGCAAAAAGACTATTTCCATGGCCTGTTTGGCGTGTTTGCGGACAGTCTGCCGGATGCCTGGGGCAATATTCTTCTGAACCGGCTGCTGCGAAGAAATGACGTCGATCCAGGCACTCTGACAGCGCTGGACCGGCTGGCCATCGTCGGCTCTTCCGGCATGGGAGCTTTGACCTATCAGCCGGAATATCAGGTGAAGCCTAGCGGCTTGGAATCCAATCTGGATCAGCTGGCGGAGCAGTGCAGGAAGGTATTTTTGTCAGATTCTGTGGAAAATCTGGATGAACTTTACAGAATGGGAGGGGCCAGCGGCGGAGCCCGACCTAAGATTATGACACAGGTGGATGGAGAGGACTGGTTGATCAAATTCCCATCACCGACCGATGACAGAGACGCGGGGAAGACAGAGTATGAATATTCTCTGTGCGCGAAAAGATGTGGGATTGAAATGTCGGAAACCCGCCTGTTTCCATCATCCTGGTGCGCCGGATATTTCGGGACGAAGCGGTTTGACCGGATCAAAATGGCGGATGGGCAGACAAAGAAGATTCACATGCTGACGGCGGCAGCGCTTCTGGAGCTGGATTTTGAGCAGCCCAGCCTGGATTACCACGCGCTTATGAAACTGACGAAAATTCTTACTCACGATTCAGCCGGGGATATGGAGAATCTGTTTCGGCGCATGTGCTTTAATGTGTTCGCCCATAATCGGGATGACCACTCCAAAAACTTTGCGTTTCTGTATGATGAGGGAACGGATCGGTGGCGTCTGAGTCCGGCCTACGATATAACCTATAGTACAACCTATTACGGTGAACACACGACTACAGTGGACGGCGAGGGCGCGGATCCGGGCCGCAGACACCTTCTGGCGGTGGGGCTGGCGGCCGGAATCAGCCGGAGAAGGTGCGTGGACATGATGGACGAGGTGGAGGAGCGGGTCAGAGAAATGCTGGGTTGACGGCAGGAGTTTATGAGAGGCGCCCGCGGTCAGCCCTGATGTGACTGCCGGAAGCTTTGTATAATATTATCCTTGCTTCTGGAAATGTGCTGTCTCATGATCTCTCTGGCTTTTTCACCGTCATTCTCACGGATGGAAAGAAGAAGGCGGATATGCTCTTCTGTGGATTTTCGATAATGGTCCAAAGTGGAATTGGCCTGGCCGGTGCTGGGGCCGTTCCATAGGTTGGACAGATAGGAATACAGTTTTTGATTGTCAGCGGCTTTCCATATGGATATGTGGAGCCGCTGATTTAAGTCCTCGTAGACCTGATTGCTGATGATGTTGATATTGTCGGAAAGGTGATAGAGATTTGTCAGCAGTTCCGAAACCTCCATGCCGTTGACAGCCGCCCGGGCAGCCGCCTCCCCTTCCAGTAAGATTCTCATGTCATAATGGTCTGTGATAAATTTCTCATCAATGTTCTTAACCACAGCTCCCCGATTCATACGCAGTTCAATAAGACCCTCGGCAGCCAGGGTCTGAAAGGCTTCACGCACTGGAGTACGGCTGACGCCAAGCTTTTCCGCAATGCCGGTCAGGCTTAATTCTTCGCCGCTTTTGTATTCTCCGGCCAGGAGCGCCTTTTTTAATATAGAAGTAATACGTACCCGCACAGGCAGTAATTCCAATGATTCCATAAATCGTCACCTCTTATATTCTGGATTTATCATAGCACATACCCATGCATTTTTCAAATGCTTTAGAGAACAAACAAAACGTGATTGGTGAAAAATACTAAAATTATGAAAAATTATAAAAACAATATTGACATATTATGCGTAATATGCTATTGTATGCCTATCAAATTGAATATCGTATACGATATACGAAATACGATATTCAAAAATAGGAAATGGAAAAGGAGGATATCACATGCATGCGATTGAAAAAATTCTTGCAAAGAACAGCGGACGCGACAAGGTAACCGCAGGTGAGATCGTAACGGCAAAGGTGGATTTTGCAGAGATCAACGATCTGTATCTGCAGACGGTCTACTCATTTTATGAAATGGGCGGAGAGAAGGTATGGGACAGTGAGAGAGCGGCGTTTGTCTTTGATCACTATGCGCCGGCGCCGGATATTAAGAGCGCGGCGAACCATGGCGAGATGAGAGAATTCGCGAAGAAGAACAACCTGAAGTTCCATTTTGACACGAACTGCGGCGTCTGTCATCAGGTGATGCCGGAAGCCGGCGTGATCTATCCGGGAATGATCGTGGTAGCCACGGACAGTCACACCACCACTCACGGAGCCTTTGGGGCTATGGGAACTGGCTGCGGAGCCACGGATATGGCGACGATACTGATGACGGGCGAGTTATGGTTCCGTGTTCCTGAGATCATTGAGGTCCGTCTGGAAGGCCAGACGCCACGGGGCGTATACCCTAAAGATGTGATATTAAGCGTTCTTGGCAAGATCAAAGCGGATGGAGCAGTTTATAAGGCCATTGATTTTACGGGCAGTTACGTGGATTCCCTGAATGTGGCCGGTAGAATGGTGATCTGCAACATGGCGGTGGAGATGGGCGCTAAGACCGCGTACATGCAGCCCAATGCCGATGTATTGGAATACGTGTCCAAGCGCGCGGTGCGTCCTTATGAAGTTCAGTATACAGACCCGGATTTCCAGTATGAAGAGAGCTATGTGTTTGACGTATCGAATCTGGAACCGCAGCTTGCCTGTCCCCACAGCGTAGATAATGTGGACTCCTTGACTAATGTGATCGCGAAGGGAGAGGTTGTGCTGAACCAGGGATATATCGGCAGCTGTACGGGAGGAAGAGAAGAGGACATCGCGATTGCAGCGGAGATCCTGTGCGGAAAGCATATTCCGGCGTATACGAGGCTGGTAGTGGTTCCGGCTTCCTCGGAAGTGATGCTTTCCTGCATGGAGAAGGGCTACATACAGGATCTGATGAGCGCGGGCGCGACGATTACGTCTCCCGGCTGCGGCGCCTGCCTGGGCGCTCATGAGGGAATTATCGCTCCCGGAGAAGTCTGCATCAGCAGTACGAACCGGAATTTCCCGGGACGTATGGGCTCCACTCAGGCCCAGATTTACCTGGCGAGTCCGGCGACGGTGGCAGCCAGTATTTTAAATGGCCGGATCACGGATCCGAGAGAATGTTTATAGGAGGCGCGCGATGAAGACGGAGATTACAGGAAAAATCATTATTGTCGGAAATAACATTGACACAGACCAGATTTATCCGGGGCGTTTTCTGGCGATTACCGACCCGAAAGAGATTGGAAGCCATTGTCTGTGCGGAGTAGACGAGACCATCGCTTCTACGTTTCCTCAGGGGGGAATCGTAGTGGCTGGCAGGAATTTCGGCTGTGGTTCCAGCCGTGAACACGCGCCGATCGCTCTTTTGAATATGGGTGCGTCCGCCGTGATCGCCGATTCCTTTGCCAGGATCTTTTTCCGCAACTCCATCAATCTGGGATTGCCGCTGATTATCTGCAAGGGTATCAGCAAGGAAGTGGAAGCGGGGCAGACCCTTACGATTGATATTGAAAAGGGAACGGTTACGGTTCAGGAAACCGGAAAGGTGTATCCCTGCGACCGCCTGGGGGATCAGGCCATGATGATTCTGGAAGCCGGCGGTATCAAGCCGATGATGCGCGAACGATTCAAGAAAAATGAGAAATAAGAGGGGGATAAGATTATGCCGATGGAACTTGTGTTTGTAATAGGTATGGTGGTTCTTCTGGTGCTTTGCCTGAAGGTGAAGGCCAACGCGTTTATTTCACTGCTGGCGACTGCCGTAGCCATGGGGCTTCTGGCCGGGATGAGCGGCGCGGAAACCGTAGAAGCGATCACATCCGGATTTTCCAGCACCGTAAAGAGCATTGGTATTGTGATCATTTTCGGCATCATGCTGGGCAATTACCTGGACGCTGCCAAGGGAACCAACCGGATGGCTCTTGACGCGGTACGTCTGGTAGGCCAGAAAAGAGCCGGTCTCGCAATGGCCATTACCGGATATCTGGCTTCGATTCCGGTGTTTTCAGACGCGGCGTTCGTGATTCTGACGCCTCTTGTAAAGGCGATTCACAAAAAGACCAGAATTCCTCTGGCGATTCTGGCGGTAAGCCTTTCCGCGGGACTTCTGGCAACTCATGTATACGTGCCGCCGACACCTGGCCCCCTGGCAGCCGCCGGCCTTCTGGGAATCGATATCGGCCAGGCCATTCTGTACGGCGCTTTCGCGGCTGTGTTTATGACCGCGTTTGGCTGGATTTTCGCGGAGCTGTATTTTAAGAATAAACCGGATAGCTATTACACATTTCGTGAAGGTGTGGAAGACACGCCGGATATGAATATTGACGACGAGACGGATCTTCCGGGAACCCTGGCAAGCCTGCTTCCGCTGGTAGTGCCCATTGTGCTGATCCTGAGCAATACAACCTGTTCCATGCTTCTGCCGGAGGGTTCGCCCTTGTTGGCGGTAACTTCCTTTATCGGTGATTCCAACGTGGCTCTTGCTATTGGCGCGGTGCTGGCGATCGTCACACTGGGCAAGCGCCTGGGTGGAAAGAAGGTATTGGAAATTATGGATACTACCCTGAAGGATGCCGGTCCCATCGTATTTATTACCGCCGCCGGCGGTGCGCTGGGACAGGTACTGAAGGTATCCGGCGCGGGAGACAGCCTGGCGCAGCTGGTCATTAACACAGGGCTTCCCTTCATCCTGATTCCGTTTGTAATCGCCGGACTGCTGAAGATCGTCCAGGGTTCCGGAACGGTAGCGGTTACTACGGCGGCCACTCTTTGCGCTCCCATCGCGGCCAGCCTGGGACTGAATCCGATCCTGATTTTCCTGGCGTCCGGAGCCGGAGCCCGCGCCTGCTGCCATGTGAATGACAGTTTCTATTGGGTTTATACCAACTGCATGGGTTACGATATGAAGACCGGACTGAAGACCCTTTCCCTGAGCAATGCCTTTATGGCGTTGGGCGGTCTGACGGCGACCTTCATCTGCAGCCTGTGGCTGTAAGCCGTATCTTTAAATGCTGCATTGAGTTTGATTTTCTGCCATCCATAGGAAACGAAAGGGGGTGCCGCGAAATCATCTATCCTCGATGATTTTGCGGCACCCCTGTTTACGTCAGAATGCAAAAAGAGCGCCAGTGACGCTCTTTTTGTATTCTGCAATAAGTTCAGCACTTCAGCAGACCGAGAGTGCAGGTCTCGGCAGTGGTTTTGCGTATCTTTGCCCGAAGCGGAAGGACAGCGGCAGGGGACACGGACAGTTCGTCGATTCCGATAGCAAGAAAGGTTTCAACCAGCTCCGGGTCAGCCCCCAGCTCGCCGCAGATGCCAATCCGGATACCGGCGGCATGGGCCGCGTCGGCTGCCATCTTAAGCGCCCGCAGGACCGCCGGATGGCGCGGGTCAAAGAACCTGCCCAGGTCGTTGGCCTGGCGGTCGCAGGCCAGGGTATACTGTGTCAGATCGTTGGTGCCGACAGAGAAGAAGTCAACCTCCTTCGCCAGGGCGTCGGCGATCAGGACAGAGGCCGGCGTCTCAATCATAATGCCGATTTCCGTATGTTTGTTGTAAGGGATGCCCTCTGCCTCCAGTTCGGCCATGATGTCCGCGCAGAAGCGCCGGCATTCCCTCACTTCCCAGACTGATGTGATCATGGGGAACATGATGGCTACGTTGCCGAAAGCCGATGCCCGGTACAGGGCGCGGAGCTGGGTGCGGAATATCTCCGGCCGGTTCAGGCAGATGCGAATGGCCCGCATGCCCAAGGCCGGATTTTCTTCTTTTCGGAGCGGAAGATATGTGGCCTGTTTGTCCGCGCCGATATCCAGAGTGCGGATGATTACCGGTTTCCCATCCATGGCTTCCGCCACGTCCCGGTAGGCCCGGAACTGTTCTTCCTCGGAAGGACAGCTATTGGCGGCGAGATAGAGAAATTCTGAGCGGAAGAGGCCGATGCCGCTTCCGTTGTTGTCCCGCACTGCCGCCACATCCCCAGGAGAGCCGATATTGCAGAAGATCGTCAGTTTTCTCCCGTCGAGAGTCACGTCTTCCTTTCCCTTCATGGCTTCCATGGTTTCCCGGAGTTTCTGCCTGTCGGCCCATTGCGCCTCAAATTCGGTGAGAATGGTTGCGTCGGGATCAATATATACCTTGCCGGAAGAGCCGTCTATGCAGGCGTTTCTTCCGTCATATTCCGGAAGCAGCTTCCGGCCCAGGCCGCAGACTGCGGGAATACCCATGGCGCGGGCCAGGATAGCCGTGTGACTGTTGTCGGAACCCTCTGAGGTGATGAAGCCCAGGATTTTGCTTTTGTCCAGCTGAAGAGTTTCAGACGGGGACAGATCGTCCGCAGCCAGAATGACAGGGACGTCGGAAAGGATGACGCCGTCGCTGTCTGCGGTCCCCGTAAGGATATTAAGTATGCGGCGGGTTACATCTCTGATATCGGCGGCGCGGGCGCTGAGATATTCGTCGTCCATTGCCGCCATCATGGCGGAGACCTGTTCTCCGGCCGTCTGTACGGCGTATTCGGCACAGCACCGCTGCTCCTGAAGGAGATTCCGAATGGTTTCCGTGTAGATCTCATCCTTTGCCAGCAGGGCGTGGGTTTCAAACAGGGCGGCGGTCTCGTCGCCGGCTTTCCCTCTGGCTTTTTCGGCAAGTTCCCTAAGCTGGGCCGCGGCCTGAATCTGGGCCGCCTTTACGCGGCCGCATTCGGCCTGTACGTCTGACGCCGGGTTTTTCCTGATGTCGGCTGCCAGGCGCCGGAAAAAATGGACCGGCCCCCGTACCATACCTTTGGAAACGCCTTTTCCCGTAAGAACGATCATAGTATTCCTCCTTCAATAAATCGCAGATATTATACCAGATGAGGATTCTCTTGTCCAGAAAAAGGAGCCGGTAACCAGCCGTGGACATGGAAACCCAGAAAAAGGAACCGGTAAGGCAGCCGCGGACACAGAAGCGGACATGAGCGCGAACATCAAGGCTTTCGGCATTACATTTCCAGTCCCGCCACCTGTTCCCGGTAGCATTTTCCCAGGTATACCATCTCTGCGACTGCCGTGATAGACCAGGAGAACACGTACAGCAGGTACAGGGATGTGATGGTGTGGAACCAGGCGAAGACGGTGTAGACCCAGATGACCCGGAACACGCAGGAGCCCATGATGACGATCACGGTGGGGATCATGCTGCGTCCCAGGCCCCGGCAGGCGGCGATGGTAGCGTCCATGAAAGCGGAGACCGCATAGGAAAGCCCCATGATGGTCAGCCGATACATACCGGCGTCGATCACGGCAGGCTCCGTGGTGAAGATGGAAAGGAAGCCGCGGCCGAAGGCGACCAGAGATAAGCCCAGGACGGCGCCGATGCCGAAGGAATAGGCCAGGCTGATGAAGTAGGCCTTCATGATCCGATTCTTTTTGCGGGCGCCATAGTTCTGGCCGATGAAGCTGGAGCCGGCGGTGTAGAAGGCCGCCATGACGTCATAGACCAGTCCGTCCGCGTTGGTGGCGGCGGAATTGCCGGCCACTACAATGGCGTCGAAGCTGTTGACGCCGGTCTGGATGAACAGATTGGCAATCTGAAAGATGGCGTACTGAAAGCCGGCGGGTATGCTCAGGGAGAGAATATTCTTTAATTTATAATGTGAGACGCGAAGGGATGAAAGGCGCAGGCCGTAGTCCTCTTTTCCGCAGCGGAACAGTGCCGCCAGGATCAGGGCGGCGGAGATATACTGGGAAATGATGCTGGCCAGGGCCACGCCCGCTACGCTCATTTTGCACACGATAACAAAAAACAGGTTCAGGAGCACATTCAACACGCCGGCTGCTGTGAGAAAGCACAGCGGCTTTTTGGTGTCGCCTACGGCGCTGAATACGGCGTTGCCGAAGTTGTAGACGGCCAGAGCCGGCATCCCCAGAAAATAGATCCGCAAGTACAGGACGGCTCCGTCGATCAGCTCCTCCTTGGTGTTCAGAACCTGAAGAAGCGGGCGGGTAAAGCAGACGCCGCCCAGCAGGATCAAGAGTCCTGCTCCGAGGCAGACCAGAAGAGAGGTGTGAACGGTCTCATCCAGATCTTTGGGCCTCCTGGCTCCGAAGTATTGGGCGGCGAGCACATTGACGCCGCAGCTCATGCCGATGAGGAAGCCTGTGAAAAGGGACACCAGTGTGGTGGTGGAACCCACGGATCCCAGCGCCATGGCTCCGGCGAACCGGCCTACTACGGCGATGTCGGACATGTTGAACAGCACCTGCAGGATGTTGGAAAGTATGAGAGGGAGGCTGAACAGGAAGATCTGCCGGGCCAGCGGTCCCTCGGTCATGTTCATGGATGATCTTTTCTTCATAAATAGAATCCTCTGGTGATAAAATTCTGTTATTGGGGACAAACTATCCGCAGACCTATTATAGATGCTTTTTTGCTTTTTGCAAGATTTCAGGGAGATTTTGTTGTGCCTGTTATGTCTGTTTTGGCTCATTTTGGTTCGTCCGTCGTCGTCCATCGTACGAAACAGAAAAATTTTTTGAAAAATTTAGCACTCAGGGCTTGACAGTGCTAACAATATGTGTTATAGTACATTTAGAACAAAGGAAGAGCCTTTGTTATCACATAGAAATTAAAACTATAATATAGAAAAGGAGCGATGATTTATGTTGTTACCGAGCGTTTTTGGAGAGAGATTATTTGATGATTGGATGGATGGATTCCCCTTCCGCAGCCATATGCCGGAGGTTCAGATTCCCAACCTGATGAAGACGGATATCCGGGAACTGGAGAACGGCTATGAGCTGGACATTGATCTGCCCGGCTTTAAGAAGGAAGACATCAAGGCGAACCTGAAGGAAGGCTACCTGACCATTGAGGCCCACACCAGCCAGAATAACGATGAGAAGGACAAGTCCGGTAAGTACCTGCGCAGAGAGCGCTATATCGGTTCCTGCAGCAGAAGCTTCTATGTAGGCGAGGAAGTGACCGAAGAGGACATCAGGGCCCGTTTCGAGGACGGTATTCTGAAGCTGTCCGTTCCCAAGAAACAGCCTCAGCCCAAGGTAGAAGAGAAGAAATATATTTCCATCGAATAATGTTTTGCAGAATCACAGGCGGCGGAGAGAACAGAGAACTCTCCGCCGCTTTTGAGTTTGCGTCAGTATGCAAACAAAGCGCCAGTGACGCGTTTTTTATATTGCCCGCATATGCGGCACGCAAAAATTTTCTCTTGCATTTCTTTCGGTACAAGACATTTTTTCTTTAAATGTAAGCATTTACATGGAAAATTATCCCTTTACTTGAAGGATAAATATGGTATACTAATAACAGACCGACCCAGGCCTTTTTCTTTTCTGCGCCCTGCTAAGGGTGTGTCTGCCGGAGGTCGGACAGTCATTTATCAATGGTAGGATACCTACCGCAAATATTTCGAGGAGGAAACAATTTATGGCAAACAAATGGGTGTATTTGTTTAGCGAGGGTAACGCCAACATGAGAAATCTGCTTGGCGGCAAGGGGGCAAACCTGGCTGAGATGACCAATCTGGGACTTCCGGTACCTCAAGGCTTCACCATCACGACCGAGGCATGTACCCAGTACTATGAGGATGGCCGCAAGATCAATGACGAGATCATGGGTCAGATCATGGAGTACATCGGCAAGATGGAGGAGATCACCGGCAAGAAGTTCGGCGACAAGGAGAATCCTCTTCTGGTTTCCGTCCGTTCCGGCGCGAGAGCTTCCATGCCCGGCATGATGGACACGATTCTGAATCTGGGCCTGAATGAAGAAGTAGTCGAGGTGCTGGCCAGGAAGTCCGGCAATCCCCGCTGGGCCTGGGACTGCTACCGGAGATTTATTCAGATGTTCTCCGACGTTGTTATGGAAGTCGGAAAGAAATACTTTGAGGAACTGATCGATGAGATGAAGGCCAAGAAGGGCGTGAAGCAGGATGTGGAGCTGACCGCTGATGATCTGCACGAACTGGCCAATCAGTTCAAGGCCGAGTATAAGGCCAAGATTGGTGAGGATTTCCCCACGGATCCCAAGGTACAGCTGATGGAAGCCATCAAGGCTGTATTCCGTTCCTGGGACAACCCCAGAGCTAACGTATACCGCCGCGACAACGACATTCCTTATTCCTGGGGTACCGCTGTCAACGTACAGATGATGGCATTCGGCAATATGGGCGAGACCTCTGGAACTGGCGTTGCGTTTACCCGCGATCCGGCTACCGGCGAGAAGCACCTGATGGGTGAGTTCCTGATGAACGCTCAGGGCGAGGACGTGGTTGCAGGCGTCCGCACACCTCAGCACATCGACCAGCTGAAGGAAGTTATGCCGGAAGTGTACGAGCAGTTCGTAGGCATCTGCCACACCCTGGAAGACCATTACAGAGACATGCAGGATATGGAGTTCACCATCGAGGACAAGCATCTGTATATGCTGCAGACCCGTAACGGCAAGAGAACTGCCAAGGCTGCGCTGAAGATTGCCTGCGATCTGGTAGATGAGGGCATGATTGATGAGAAGAAGGCCGTTCTGATGATCGACCCGAGAAACCTTGACTCCCTGCTTCATCCCCAGTTTGATGCCGCTGCCCTGAAGGCCGCGACTCCCATGGCGAAAGCTCTGGCCGCATCTCCCGGCGCTGCTGCCGGCAAGATCGTGTTCTCCGCTGAGGACGCCAAGGCATGGGCTAAGAGAGGTGAGAAGGTGGTTCTGGTTCGTCTGGAGACCTCTCCCGAGGATATCGAGGGCATGAAGGCCGCTCAGGGTATCCTGACTGTCCGCGGCGGCATGACCAGCCATGCGGCTGTAGTTGCCCGTGGTATGGGCGTCTGCTGCGTATCCGGCTGCTCTGAGATTGTGATGGACGAGGCCAACAAGAAATTCGTTCTGGCAGGTAAGGAATTCCATGAGGGAGATCCCATCTCCATCGACGGTTCCACCGGCAATATCTATGACGGAATCATCCCCACGGTGGATGCTACCATCGCCGGAGAGTTCGGCCGCATTATGGCATGGGCCGATAAATACAGAAGACTGTCTGTAAGGACGAATGCAGATACGCCTCATGATGCGCAGAAGGCCCGTGAACTGGGCGCCGAGGGCATCGGCCTCTGCCGTACCGAGCATATGTTCTTTGAGGGCAACCGTATCGACGCGTTCCGTCAGATGATCTGCTCCGAGACTGTAGAGGAGAGAGAGAAGGCTCTGGATATCATTCTTCCGGAGCAGCAAGGAGACTTCGAAAAGCTCTACGAGGCCATGGAAGGCAACCCTGTTACCATCCGTTTCCTGGATCCGCCGCTGCATGAGTTTGTTCCCACCGAGGAAGAGGACATCGAGAAGCTGGCGAAGGCTCAAGGCAAGACCGTAGAGCAGATCAAGGCCATCTGCGACGGGCTCCATGAGTTTAACCCCATGATGGGCCACCGTGGCTGCCGTCTGGCTGTCACCTTCCCGGAGATTGCCAAGATGCAGACCAAGGCTGTCATCCGCGCCGCCATCAATGTGAAGAAGGCTCATCCGGACTGGAACCTGGTACCGGAGATCATGATCCCGCTGGTAGGCGATATCAAGGAACTGAAATATGTGAAGAAGTTCGTGGTTGAGACCGCCGATGCTGAGATCGCCGCTGCCGGCATTGATCTGAAGTATGAGGTGGGTACCATGATTGAGATCCCGAGAGCTGCCCTGACCGCTGATGAGATTGCCAAGGAAGCGGAGTTCTTCTGCTTCGGAACCAACGATCTGACCCAGATGACTTACGGTTTCTCCCGTGACGACGCCGGCAAGTTCCTGAACGCTTACTATGACGCCAAGATCTTCGAGAACGATCCCTTTGCGAAGCTGGATCAGGTTGGCGTAGGCAAGCTGATGAAGCTGGCTATCGACCTGGGCAAGCCCGTACGTCCGGAACTCCATGTAGGAATCTGCGGCGAGCACGGCGGAGATCCGTCTTCCGTAGAGTTCTGCCACAAGATTGGCCTGGATTATGTATCCTGCTCACCGTTCCGTGTACCCATTGCCAGACTGGCAGCGGCCCAGGCTGCGTTGTCTGAGTGACAGTAATAGAAATTCAAGGCGAAAAGTGCAGAAATGCAGTAAAATCAAGCATTTTTGGAGGGGCTGGCCTGTCGGCTGGCCTCTTTTTTTCGCGCTTTTAAGACATTGTATAAGGATTGGAGTTATCAGAGAGACAGTCATTTGGCATTGGTCTTATAAAGGTCTTATAAAAATTACTCAGGGTGAAATGAAGCTTGCAGATTCTCTTGGACTGTGGTATCATAAAACGCGCTTTTAAGACATTGTATAAGGATTGGAGTTATCAGAGAGACAGTCATTTGGCATTGGTCTTATAAAGGTCTTATAAAAATTACTCAGGGTGAAATGAAGCTTGCAGATTCTCTTGGACTGTGGTATCATAAAAATTGAAGAGATTCTATCGCTTCATGAGACGAGTGACGGTTCCGACTCGTCGGTAAAATAAAAATTGACCGAGCGATGAGACGAGTGACGGTTCTGACTCGTCGGTAAAATAAAAATTGACCGAGCGATGAATTCGATTCGGCGGGAGGACTTCGGTTCTCTCGCATCTTACATCAAAGAACAGTCTGCGGGGAGAATATCTATGGAATCAGGAGATATTTTCGATTATCAGATTCTCAGACTGACCGACGCTTTTTACGAGGCATACCCCCCTTCATTCTATAAAGAAATATTGAATAAGGCGCAGCAGCCATATAATTGTCTGCTGCTTCAGACGCGTTGTGAATATTTTATATGTATTCCATATCGCAGTAATATTTCGCATAAATATGCGTTTCATTTTAAGGAGTCAAAGCGGTCCCAGGAAAATCGGTCAGGGTTGGATTATTCGAAAATTGTAATTATTGCAAACAAAGAATTTATATCCTCTGATGAGGCAGTCATCGATCAAGATGAATATACCGAAACAGTGCGCCATATTGGACGGATTCGACAGGATGCGGAGCGTTTTGTTCAGGATTACATAGCGCATATTTCGGGTATACACATGCTTTCAGAGCGTGAGTTCGACCGTCGGTATCATTACGCGCCGTTAAAATATTTTCATAAGGAGATGGGAATCGATCCTGAAAATGCCGGCGGCGGTTCTGGCGGGAATTCGAATATGCCGGATGTGCCGGCAGAAACCCCTTGACAATTCCCTTGCGGTTCGATTATTTCTTATTCTCGTACGATGCGGCAATGTTTTTGCCGACTTCGTCGTCGGTGCTTATGGTCTGTTTGCGTGTTTTTGAGTTGGCAAGCGTTTTGGTATCGGTGATCTGCAGCGTTTCCATTGCCTCGCGCACACCAGAGCGGCTTGCGGGGATGGAGCGATCCGTCCACCATGTATTCAGTGCCGCACGGTCGATAGCGCCTCTTTTCATACCTACGCCGACCGGCAAATGTTCGGGCGCGAAAACATCACCGATTTTCTGAATATAAGCGGTTTCGTTATCAAGATTGAGTTCAGCAACCGCCGTGCGTTTATGCATCAGGGTACACTTCAAAAAGCCGGTCTGAGTTTCGGGCGAAGATTTGCTTCCCGCCTTGGTTTCAGCCAGTTCTTTTTGTAATTTCTTTCTAAGTTCAATTTGTTCGGTGAGTCCGGCAATCTCCTCATCGCGAAGATATTTGCTTTTCTTTAATCCGTTCGCAATCTTTAAAAATTATTGATTTTGCGAAATAGAAGTAGTATAGTGATGTCTGGTTCCTGCCTCTATAAAACGCCGGAGTCAAAATACAATTATATTTCCGGTGTTTTCAATACAATACACTGATTATCCGGGATATCCAGCGCATATATCAAGTATCTCTGTAACGATTTTGCATTCTATAAGGTAAGACGGTATGACATTCAAGGCAAACGCTGCCTTGCATTAAATGATAAGTATTTTCTCAGTGACCACTCCTTCAAGTATGCCGGGGTGCTTTAAAAAGTATATATGCCAGAGTTAAGGAAAATTGAGCGGGAGGATAATATGAAACTTGAGAAAATGGATGCTTTTTTCACCGCCCGTTTGAACGGGGAGGCGTCAGTGGTGGAAATTGATTTGTCATCCGATATGCTGGCGGCACTGAAACGGAAATTTGCGGACCGTAAAATTAAGCTGATTTGCGGTTCTTATTTCGATGTTCCCTTTGAAGCGAATCACTTTGACGCTGCCGTATCGGTCGAATTGCTCCATCATTTTACCGCCGCGCAAAAGTTGAAGCTGTATAAGAAGCTGAATATTGCTCTGACCGGTAACGGATATTTTGTTCTGATAGATCATTTCGCGGAGTCGGAAGAAGCGGAGTGTTTCTATTTTTCCGAATTGGAACAGCTGAAAAGCGAGCAGGGACTTTGTTTATATTGAAAAAATATTTGCGCCTGTATATAATAAGATTCAGGAGTGTGAAAATAGAATGATAGAAACCGAACGCTTTAAATCGCAGTATAAGGAGGAGTCAAAATGAACGAACTGTATGAGATCACAAACCCTGTATTCAACACAGCGAAGATGACGCTCAGCCTTCTGAGCGCCGTGGGAAACGAGGATGCCGCTGCCTTTCAGAAGACGCTGGGCTTTGAAAATGCGCCTCACGTAAGCGGGCAGGCAGCTGAGCTCGAACTTTTGAGCAGGATCGGGGCCATCACCATCGAGCTGCGTTACGCCCTGGCGAACGGCATGATCGAAGCGGCCGGGAATCAAAACGTGCTGGATCTGGCCTGCGGTTATACGCCCAGGGCCAAGTATCTGATGGACAGAGGCTATCGGTATGTCGGCGGCGATCTGCCTGCGGTGGCGGAGGATATGATGCGGGTATCGAAGGAACTTTTGGACGGAAAGGCCCAGTTCCGTGTGGTGGACGTGACTAACGGCGCCAGCGTGCGCCAGGCTGCGGATCAGCTTCCGGGACCGATTACCATCAGCTCCGAAGGGCTTGTCAGTTACCTGAATAAAAGTGAGCTGACCGCTATGGTACGCAATTTTGCGGCGGTGCTGGCGGAACACGGCGGCTGCTGGATCACCACGGATTTTGAGAGCGACGATTATTTCTTTGCCATCGCCCAGGCTATTTCCAGCGGCGAGGGCGGACATTTCAGCCAGATCGTGAATTCACAGGTCATCAAAAAGACTGCAGACGCCAATCACGCGCCTGTGTTTGCGGATAGTGACGAGAAACTGGAATTTTTGAAGAGTCTCGGTTTGAAGGCGGAGCGCCGCCCCATCACCGGGCTGGAGCGTCTGGGCCTTCGGACCCTCTATGCCTGTACGCCTGCCCAGCGCGGCGCCATTGGAGAGGCCCTGGAAAAGATCAATGTCTGGATCATGACGCCGGACGGAGAGAGCGTGGAAAAGACAGACTGCATGGAAACTGCCGGACTGACCGTGGAACAGTCTCTGGCAGGCGGCGCCCTGACGCTGCGGCTGAAGGGCCGGCTGGATTCCATCAGCGCGCCGGAACTTCTGGACATGTTTCAGACAGTCACCGCGGAGAATAAGGTTCAGGATATTACCCTTGACTTTGAGGGCCTGGAGTACACGTCCTCGGCAGGGCTGCGGGTCATGCTTATTATGTATAAGCATGCGGGCGAGGGACATTTCCGGCTCCTGCATGTGAATGATACCGTCGGCGCCGTCCTGGACAGCACTGGATTCAGCGATGTCTTCGGGCTCTGATCCGGAAACCGTCCGGATTCAGCAATATCTTCCGGCGCTGATCCGGAAACCGTCCGGGCGAGAGCGCAGAGATAAAGAGACGGCAGGTTTATCAATAGAAAATAAGTCTGGCAATCAGAGAGGAAAAAGAATATGTTTGATGTGACAAAACTGCAGTGGACAAGAGAGCCGCTGTCCTTCTCCGTTACGGATGGCCGCATTGAGATCGTCACGAGGCCTCACACGGATTTATGGCAGCGCACCTACTATCATTTCCGCAATGACAACGCCCCGGTCCTTCAGATGCGGACCGCCGAGAAATTCTTCTCTTTTGTTGTGAAGACGGAATTTGAGAGCAAACATCGCTTTGACCAGTGCGGCGTGGTGATGTATCTGGACAGCGAGAACTGGCTGAAGGGCTCCATCGAGTATGAAAATGAAGAGTTCCAGCATCTGGGCAGCGTGGCAACCAATCACGGATATTCAGACTGGGCCACTACAGCCATCAGCGCATCTGTGAAGTCCATGTGGTACCGATTGAGCCGCAGGGAAGATGATTTCTGCATCGAATGTTCAGAGGACGGCGTCCATTTTACCCAGATGCGCGTCTGCCATATGTGGGAGGCTGCCGGAGAGATCGCGTTCGGCGTGTATGCCTGCAGCCCGGAGGATTCTTCTTTTAAGGCTGTTTTCACCGATATGGATGTCACGGACTGCAGATGGCTGGCTCACGACGGACAGAAGCCGGACAGGGACGAGTGAATTCCTGGCATAAGCGGGCGGCTTCGGCGCGGTCTTTTCTATTGCTGCGTTTTGATCGTCAGGAAAACGTAAGAGAAAAATCAGTTTCCTTTTCCGGCAGATAGTGGTAGAATAAGATGAATCTTGGAGAATAACCTGCAGACAGGAGATATTTTATGTCTATTGTTGATTATATGAGCGCACTGAAACAGGGGAGAAAATGTTATCACGAAGCGGTGATCAAAGGACAGTATCCTTATCTTCCCGCCCTTGATCCGGTGCTTTCCTACTCGGAAGTGGTTTCGGAGGTAAGCCTGGGTGTTGTGGATATTCCGCTGTCCAGGATCGTAGGGACCAAGACCGAAGGCAGAACCAATGCGTTCGCCAGCAACTTCATGCCGCTGCTTCAGGCGGATTCGGAGTTTGCTTCCAAGTGGGCGGCTTTGTATGATTATCAGGTCACGGAAGGGATCCAGGATCCTATCGTGGTCTATGAATTTATGAATCAGTTTTATGTGCTGGAGGGCAATAAGCGGGTCAGCGTCATGAAGTACCTGCGCGCTTACAGCATTCACGGCAATGTGACCAGGCTGATTCCCAGGAAGAGGGAAGACAGTAAAGAGAACCGTCTGTATTATGAATTTATGGATTTTTATGAGGTGGCTCTTAACTGCGATGTCTGGTTCAGCCGGGAGGGCAGTTATCGGAAACTTTTGAAGCTGATGGGCAAGCAGCCAGCGGAAGAGTGGAGCGAGAACGACCATGAGATATTTAATTCTGCCTATGGCCGGTTTGCCCAGGCATTCGAGAAGTTTGGCGGCGATAAACTGAAGATGACCTGCTCCGATGTGTTTTTGATGTATGTGGAACTGTTCGATTATGAGACTGTTTCCCATCAGACGGAGAAAGAGATGCTGGCCTCCCTTCGCAAGATTGAGAAGGAGATCCAGCTGGCGGACAGCGGAAGTCCGGTGGAACTGGTAAAGAGCCCGGAAGAAGCGGAGGAGACGTCCAGGAAGCCTTTGCTTCTCAACTGGCTGAAAGCGGTAGAGCCGGAGCAGCTGAAGCTTGGCTTTATCCATACCAAGACGGCGGAGACTTCCAGTTGGACTTACGCCCATGAGCTGGGGCGGATGCATCTGGAGGAGGTTTACGGCGGAAAGCTTAAGACCTGTGTTTTTGACATGGCCAACAATCCGGAGCAGGTGGAGGAGGCCATTGAGAAGGCGGTGGATTCCGGCTGCAATGTGATCTTTACCACAGCTGCGCAGATGGTAGGCGAGAGTGTGCGCGCCGCGGTCCGCCACCCGAATGTGAGGGTCTATAACTGCTCCATCAAGATGTCTTACACATCCATCTGCACCTATTACGCCAGAATGTATGAGGCCAAGTTCCTGATGGGAGCCATAGCGGCGGCTTTGTCCAAGACAGGCAAGCTGGGATACATAGCGGACTATCCGATCTACGGCACCATGGCGAATATCAATGCCTTCGCCCTGGGGGCCAGGATGATCGATCCGGATGTGAAGGTATATCTGGAGTGGTCCAGGACGAAGGACTCTGATGCCGGGAAACGTCTGGTGCAGGAGGGTATCCGGTTTATATCCGGAGACGATATGATTACGCCTCAGTACGCCTCCAGGGCTTACGGGCTGTACTCCAGAAGAGACGACGGCTCTCTTGATAATATCGCTACCCCCATTCTTCACTGGGGAAAGTTTTATGAACGTATGATTCAGCTGATCTGCAGAGGCAGCGACGAGAAAGAGGTGCTGAAAGGAAAGAAGGCAGTCAACTACTGGTGGGGAATGTCGGCGGATGTGATCGACGTAATCTGTTCCAAGAATATTCCCCACGGAACTCACCGCCTCATTGAATTTTTGAGAAATTCCATTCGCTCCGGCAGTTTCCATCCCTTTGACGGGCTGATCTATTCCCAGAATGGGGTGGTCAGATGCCGGGAAGGAGAGAGCCTGTCGCCGGAACAGATCATTACCATGGACTGGCTGGCGGAGAATGTCATCGGCCGGATTCCGGACTTCGGGGAGCTGAACGAGGAGGCCCAGGGGTTGGTTATCCTGCAGAAGGAGAGCAGTACGGAGGGCTAAAGAGTATGAAGATTCTGGTGATGGCCGACCATGAATCCAAATTTTTATACGATTACTATGAGCCGGAACGGATGAAGGATATTGAGCTTATCATATCCTGCGGCGACCTGGACCCGGAATATCTGGAGTTTTTTGCCACGCTGTGCCATGCGCCTGTGCTTTACGTGAGGGGCAACCATGACAGCAGATATGAGGCGAAGCCTCCCCAGGGATGTGTCTGCATTGAAGATAAGATCTTTGTATTCCGGGGAGTGCGCATCATGGGGCTGGGCGGTTCCATGCGGTACAGTTATGATAAGCCGAACCAGTATACGGAGCGGCAGATGTGGAAGCGGATCCTGAGAATGTGGTGGCAGCTTTTGAAAAATCAGGGATTTGATATCCTGGTGACTCACGCGCCGGCCTATCATCTCAACGATCTGCCTGACCGTCCTCACATGGGATTCCAGTGTTTCCGGACCCTTCTTGAACGGTTTCGGCCCAGGTATTTCTTCCACGGCCATGTCCACGCCAACTATGGCAGCGGATTTAAACGGAAGGATACCTATGGCAGCACCACCGTGATCAACGCGTATGATTTTTATGTGGTTGAGTATGAAGAGTGATAGTGATAAAATAAGCAGTTAGGATATAACGATGCAGGGAAGGATACAATTATGAAAAGAAGATGGAAAGTTCTGACAATGATAGGCGCGCTGGCGGTCATGACCGTGATGAGCGTGTCGGCGGTCCATGCGGATGAGACCACTTATGTGCGCGGAACCCGGATCAACGGAGTTGATGTAGGCGGCATGACGGTGGAGCAGGCGAAGGCGGCTCTGGAGGATCCCAGCCAGTATCAGCTGGAGATCGTCATGAAAAACAATGTGAAGGAATACATCAAGGGGAGCGAGATTGGCTATCAGGCCCAGGTTACCGGGGATCTGACTGCGCCGCTGACCGACCAGAACCTGATGGGACGGATCGACGGCCCCGGCGGCATTATCCTTTTTACAGTGGATATGAGCGCGGCCTATGACGAGAACGCCCTGAACGCAAGAATTCAAAGTCTGTCCTGCATAAGCGGCGGCAATATTGTAAAGACGGAGGACGCCCATATTTCCGCCTATCAGGAGGGACAGCCCTTCTCCATCATCCATGAGGTTCAGGGAAATGATGTGGATGCGGAAAAGACGGCCCAGGTCATCCGGGATGCGGTGAACAACAGGCTGTCCAGCGTCAATCTGGAGTCTTCCGGATGCTACAGGCAGGTGAGCGTCCATTCCACGGACCAGAGCCTGAAGGATCTTTTGCAGGTGATGAACCGCTGCAAGGATATGGTAGTCACCTATACGTTCGGCGATGTGACGGAAGAGCTGAAGGGCGATGTGATTTCCACATGGCTGACTGGCAGCGAGGGAACCGCGATCCTGGTGAACCGTGATGCGGTGCTTCAGTATGTGGCGGAACTGGCAGGCCGCCATGATACGGCAGGAACCACGAGAGTTTTCAATACCGCGCCCGGGAGAGATGTGAGCGTGACCGGAAGCTACGGCTGGAAGATAAACCAAAACGCGGAAGCGGATGCCCTGATCGCGCTGGTCCAGGCAGGCGAGAGCGTTACCAGAGAGCCGGTATATGCCCAGACTGCGGTGAACCATACGGCGGCGGAATGGGGCAATACCTACGCGGAGGTGGACCTGACCGGCCAGCATGTGTATATGATTAAGGACGGAGCCCTGGTGTGGGATTCTCCCTGTGTTACGGGCCTGGCCTCCAACCCGGACCGTATTACGCCTCCCGGCATTTTCTCCATCGCATATAAGGAAAGAGATAAAGTGCTGAGGGGGAAGAAGCGTGCCGACGGTACCTACGAATATGAGAGCCCGGTAAGCTACTGGATGCCTTTCAACGGAGGAATCGGTTTTCACGACGCCAACTGGCGAGGCAGCTTCGGAGGAAGCATCTACAAGACCAGCGGCAGCCACGGCTGCGTGAATCTGCCGCCATCCAAGGCACCGGCCCTGTTCGACCTGGTGTACAAGGGGATGCCGGTCATCTGTTACAATTAGAGCCGATGAATCCGGGCCGGTGAACCTGCGGCGGCATTTGCTGTAATCAGTAAAAAAATGCTTGCATTTCTGGAAATTAGATGCTATAATGCCATACGATAACAGAACATGATGATTGATAAGGAGTGGACAAAAGTCCACTCCTTCGATTTTACGTCAGTATGCAAACAAAGCGCCAGTGACGCCTTGTTTGCATTGCGCGGACAGCGGACCATGCGGACATCAAGCACAGAGCGGGGAAGGCGGTGAGAGAATGACGAAGAGAGAAACCTATGAGGCCAGAACGGAGGCGTTTCTGCTTCCTCTGATGGAGGAGAACCATTTTGAACTGGTGGATGTGGAATACGTGAAGGAAGGCAGCAGCTGGTATCTGCGGGCTTACATTGACAAGGAAGGCGGAATCAATATCGGCGACTGCGAGGCTGTCAGCCGGCGGCTGAGCGACTGGCTGGACAAGGAAGACTTTATTGATGACAGTTATATTCTGGAGGTCAGCTCCCCGGGCCTGGGAAGGCCGCTTAAGAAGGAAAAAGATTTTATCCGCAGTATGGGGAAGAATGTGGAGGTGCGGCTGTTTAAGGCCATAGACAGACAGAAGGAGTTTGAAGGGGCCTTGACGGCTTATGATAAGGACACCGTTACCATTCAGACGGAAGAAGGGCGGACGGTCACATTTGACCGGCCCAATATCGCGTTGATCCGTCTGGCATTTGATTTTTAAAAATTTGTTTGGAGGATAAAAAGATGAACAAAGAACTGATAGAAGCGCTGGACATTCTTGAGAAGGAAAAGCATATCAAGAAGGCAGCCATGCTGGAGGCCATTGAGAATTCCCTGCTTACGGCCTGCAAGAATCATTTCGGACGGGCGGATAATATTAAAGTGAATATTAATCCGGATACCGGCGATTTCGCTGTGTATGCTCAGAAGGAAGTAGTGGAGAATGTGGAAGAGCCGCTGATCCAGATCAGCCTGGCCGACGCCAGGATGATGAATGCCGATTACCAGTTGGGAGACACGGTGCTGATTCCTGTGGAATCCAGATCGTTTGGACGTATCGCCACGCAGAACGCCAAGAACGTCATTCTCCAGAAGATCCGCGAGGAGGAGAGAAGGGTTCTGTACAACGACTGGTATGCCCTGGAGAAGGACATTGTTCCCGGTGTGGTGCAGCGGTATCTGGGTAAGAATATCAGCATCAATCTGGGCAAGGTGGATGCCATTTTGAATGAATCCGAGCAGGTTAAAACCGAAGTGTTCCAGCCGACGGAGCGCATCAAGGTCTATGTGCTTGAGGTGAAGGATACGACCAAAGGCCCCAGGATCTCCGTGTCCAGGACCCATCCGGATCTGGTGAAGCGGCTGTTTGAACTGGAGGTCGCCGAGGTGAAGGACGGCACGGTGGAGATCAAGGCCATCGCCAGGGAGGCAGGCTCCAGGACCAAGATTGCTGTGAAGTCCAATGATCCCAATGTGGACCCGGTGGGGGCATGCGTAGGGGTCAACGGGTCCCGCGTAGGCTCTGTGGTTCATGAGCTGCGAGGCGAGAAGATTGATATCATCAACTGGGACGACAACGCCGCTTACTTGATCGAGAACGCTCTGAGCCCTGCCAAGGTTATCTGCGTGGTGGCCGACGAGGAGGCCAGAGAGGCCCTTGTCATCGTCCCGGACTATCAGCTGTCGCTGGCGATCGGCAAGGAAGGCCAGAACGCCAGGCTTGCGGCCAAGCTGACCGGTTATAAGATCGATATCAAGAGCGAGACCCAGGCCAGGGAGCAGGGACTGTTCGAGGAGATGGGCCTGGAAGGTCAGACAGAGGAAGGTGTTTACGAGAATTATCAGGACGATTATCCGGAGGATTACCAGGGAGATTATCAGGGCGATTACCAGGAAGGATATCAGGAAGGATATCAGGACGACTATCAGAACGACTACCAGGAAGAATATTACGATTACCAGGACGACAATTTACCGGAATAATCAGACGATGGGAGTGTAGATCGGACAGTGAGTACAAAGAAAATTCCGCTGCGGCAGTGCATCGGCTGCGGAGAGATGAAAAGCAAAAAAGAGATGATACGCATTCTGAAGACGGATACGGGGGAGATCATGCTGGATGCCACGGGCCGCAAGAACGGCAGGGGAGCTTATCTGTGTCCCAGCATGGACTGCTTTAAGAAGGCCGTGAAGGGAAAAGGAATCGAGCGTTCCTTCAAAATACCGGTACCCAGGGATGTGTACGAGGCTCTGGAAAAGGAGATGGAGCAGCTTGGACAATAGAAAAAAAGTGCTGAATCTGATTGGCTTGGCTGTGAAAGCAGGCAGGATCGCCAGCGGTGAATTCTCCACGGAAAAAGCAGTTAAGAGCGGAAAGGCCGAAATGGTGTTTGTGGCGGAGGATGCTTCAGAAAATACCAGAAAAAAGTTTGCCAATATGTGTACTTACTATCGGGTTCCCGTCTGTATATTTGGTACGAAGGACGAATTGGGTCATGCCATGGGAAGGGAAGCGAGATCGTCCCTTGCCGTATTGGATGAAGGGTTCGCCAAAGCATTGGTAAAACAAATGAATATTAACGGAGGTAGTAAGTATGAGAGTTAGTGAGTTTGCGAAAGAATTGGGTAAGACCAATAAAGAAATATTAGATATACTGGCGAAGCAGGGGATCGATGGCAAGACCCATTCATCCAATGTGAGCGATGATGAGATGAAAAAGGTCCGCGACAGTCTGACGCCGCAGGCAGCGCCGCGGACAGCAGCACCGCAGACAGCGCCGCGAACAGCCGCACCGCAGACAACGCCTCGGGCGGCAGCGCCGCAGCCAGCG
Source organism: uncultured Lachnospiraceae bacterium (assembly GCA_947626365.1). GTDB lineage: Bacteria > Bacillota > Clostridia > Lachnospirales > Lachnospiraceae > UBA3402. Next base: position 22,925 of record CANQRW010000010.1, on the reverse strand, counting down.
TCACAGGCAGCCGCGCCGCAGACAACGCCGCAGACGCCTGCGCAGCAGCCATCGAAAGCGGTTTCCGGCGCGGAACCGGCGAAGACTCCTGCAGGAGGGACAGCACCGGCGCCGAAGAAGAAGCTGATTGCCGTATACCGGCCTCAGAATGCAGAGACTATGAAGAATGTTCGTCCTCAGGGACAGAATGTTCCGCCCAGAAGGGACGGCCTGCGCCCTCAGAGTCAGCAGGGGCTGAGGCCTCAGGGTCAGTTCGGCCAGGGATTGAGACCCCAGGGGCAGGCAGGCCAGGGATTGAGACCTCAGGGGCAGGCAGGCCAGGGCTTAAGGCCTCAGGGCCAGTCCGGCCAGGGATTGAGACCTCAGGGCCAGTCCAGCCAGGGATTGAGACCTCAGGGCCAGCCAGGCCAGGGCTTAAGGCCTCAGGGCCAGTCCGGCCAGGGATTAAGGCCCCAGAATCAGGCAGGCCAGGGATTGAGACCTCAGAACCAGCCGGGCCAGGGAGCAAAGTCCCAGGGTCAGCCGGTTCCGGGAGCGAGACCCCAGGGTCAGCCGGGCCAGGGAGCGAGACCCCAGGGCCAGCCAGTGCAGGCGGCAAGACCCCAGGGCCAGCCGGTTCCGGAAACAGGAAGCCAGAGTCAGCCGTCCCAGGATGTAAAGGTGCAGAGCCAGGCAGTTCAGCAGGTTCGGGAAGAAGCGCATCCGCAGATACAATCGGTTTCCCCGGCAGGGAATCAGCCTGTGAACACACAGCCGGCGGCCCCGCAGAATGTGCAGCCCCAGAGTACCCCTTCGGCGGCAAAGTCCCAGCCGTCTCAGCAGCAGAATCGTGACGCCGCAAGACCTCAGAGTCAGGGTGGTCCCCAGGGCGGCCGTGATGGACTTTCGGGGAATCGTGAAGGCGGAAGAAGCCAGGGCGGATACCAGGGGAGCCGCGACGGCGGAAGAGGCCAGGGCCGTGAAGGCTTTGGCAGCCGCGATGGATTTTCGGGGAATCGTGAAGGCGGAAGAGGCCAGGGCCGCGACGGATACCAGGGGAGCCGCGATGGCGGAAGAGGCCAGGGCCGTGAAGGCTTTGGCAGCCGCGATGGATTTTCGGGGAATCGTGAAGGCGGAAGAGGCCAGGGCCGCGACGGATACCAGGGGAACCGCGACGGCGGAAGAGGCCAGGGCCGTGAAGGTTTTGGCGGCCGCGATGGATACGCCGGAAATCGTGAAGGCGGGAGAGGCCAGGGCCGCGACGGATACCAGGGGAGCCGCGAAGGCGGAAGAGGCCAGGGCCGTGAAGGCTTTGGCGGCCGCGATGGATACGCCGGAAATCGTGAAGGCGGAAGAGGCCAGGGCCGCGACGGATACCAGGGGAGCCGCGACGGCGGAAGAGGCCAGGGCCAGGGCGGCTTTGGCGGCCGTGACGGTTTTTCAGGGAACCGTGAAAGCGGAAGAGGCCAGGGCCGTGAAGGCTTCGGCGGCGGAAGAGAGGCAGGAAGAGGTCCGGGTCAAGGAGGACGTTCGGGCCAGAAGGACAGATCCTTCGATACGCCGATTGCCACCAAGCCTCAGAGCAACCGGGCTCAGAAGAACGCCCACAAGAACGACCGTTACGACAATAAGAAGAATATGAACGAGGACGGCCCCAAGAACAAGGGGAAAGCCTCATCCAATAAGCATCCGTTCATTATGCCTCAGAAGAACACGGAAGCCAAGGTGGAGGATTCCATCAAGGTGATCGTGATTCCGGAGAAGCTGACCATCAAGGAACTGGCGGAGAAGATGAAGCTGCAGCCCTCTGCCATTGTGAAGAAGCTGTTCATGAAGGGAACCGTTGTGACCCTGAATCAGGAGATCGATTATGAGCAGGCGGAAGAGATTGCCATGGAGTATGAGGTCCTCTGCGAGAAGGAGGAGAAGGAGGACGTCATCGGAGAGCTTCTGAAGGAAGACGAAGAGGATGAGACCGATATGGTGTCCAGACCTCCGGTTGTCTGTGTCATGGGCCACGTAGACCACGGCAAGACTTCCCTTTTGGATGCCATCCGTGAGACTAATGTCACTTCCCACGAGGCAGGCGGGATCACCCAGCATATCGGAGCCTATGTGGTGGAGATCCGGGGACAGAAGATTACTTTCCTGGATACTCCCGGACATGAAGCGTTTACGGCCATGCGTATGCGCGGCGCCCAGTCCACGGATATTGCCGTGCTGGTAGTGGCCGCCGACGACGGCGTCATGCCTCAGACCATTGAGGCCATCAACCATGCCAAGGCGGCTGATGTGGAGATCATCGTCGCGATCAACAAGATTGATAAGCCCAGCGCCAATGTGGAGCGGGTAAAACAGGAACTGACCGAGTACCAGCTGGTTCCCGAGGACTGGGGCGGCAGCACCATCTTTGTGCCTGTGTCCGCCCATACGAAGGAAGGTATCAATGACCTTCTTGAGATGATCCTTCTGGCTGCCGAGGTGAAGGAGCTGAAGGCCAATCCCAACCGGAACGCCAGAGGACTGGTCATCGAGGCGGAGCTGGATAAAGGAAAAGGACCGGTAGCCACGGTTCTGGTTCAGAAGGGAACCCTGCGCGTAGGCGATAACATCGCCGTGGGCGCGTGCTACGGAAAAGTCCGCGCCATGATGGATGACAAGGGACGGAGGGTAAAGGAAGCGACGCCTTCCACTCCGGTCGAGATTCTTGGACTGAACGGCGTGCCGGGAGCCGGCGAGATTTTCGTGGTGACGCCCAATGAGAAGGAAGCCAGAAGCTTTGCGGAGACCTTTATCTCCGAAGGAAAGAATAAACTGATTGAAGATACCAAGGCCAAACTGTCCCTGGACGATCTGTTCAGCCAGATTCAGGCAGGCAATGTGAAGGAGCTGCCGATCATCGTCAAGGCAGACGTGCAGGGCTCTGTGGAGGCAGTAACCCAGTCTCTGGGCAAACTGTCCAACGAGGAGGTTGTGGTGAAGGTGATTCACGGCGGCGTAGGCGCCATCAACGAGTCCGATGTGACGCTGGCTTCCGCCAGCAACGCCATCATCATCGGCTTCAACGTGCGGCCGGACGCCACTGCCAAGTCTGTGGCGGAGCAGGAAAAGGTGGATATCCGCCTGTACCGTGTCATTTATCAGGCCATCGAGGATGTGGAGGCAGCCATGAAAGGTATGCTGGATCCCATCTTCGAGGAGCAGATCATCGGCCATGCCGTTGTCCGCCAGACCTTCAAGGCTTCCGGCGTAGGCACCATCGCCGGTTCCTATGTGCTGGACGGCAAGCTGCAGAGAGGCTGTTCCGTGCGGATCACCAGGGCTGGCGAGAAGCTTTATGAAGGACCGCTGGCATCCCTTAAGCGCTTCAAGGACGATGTGAAGGAAGTGGCTGCCGGCTACGAGTGCGGCCTGTCCTTTGAGAAGTTCAACGATCTTCAGGAAGACGACATGATCGAAGCATACGCCATGGTGGAGGTTCCCAGATAGGAAGGAAAGGAATATCATGCGCAAAAACAGCATTAAAAATACAAGGATCAACATGGAAGTGCAGCGGGAGCTGAGCGAGATCATCCGAACCCAGGTGAAGGATCCGGGACTTAAGGGAGTTATGGTATCAGTAACGGATGTGGAGGTAACGCCTGACCTGAAATACTGCAAGGCGTATATCAGCGTTCTGGGGGATCGGGAAAAACAGCAGGCGGTTATTGACGGTCTGAAGCGCGCGGTGGGATTTATCCGGCGGGAACTGGCCCGGAGGGTGAACCTGCGCAACACGCCTGAGATAACCTTTGTGCCGGATCAGTCCATTGAGTATGGCGTTCGGATGACCCGGATGATCGATGATGTGACGAAGGATCTGCGTGACAGGGAAGAGGAAGAGGGAGAGAGCGAATGACGAGACTGGAAGAGCTGATCAGTCAGGCGGAGAACATAGTGATCGTAGGACATACAAATCCGGATGGAGACTGCATCGGGGCCTGTCTGGCCGTCTATAATTACATCAGGGAGCAGTACGCCGCGAAGAAGGTGACGGTCCGCCTGGAGCCGGTTCCGGCCAAATTCGCGTATCTGTCCGGCTGCGACCGGATCTGCAGCGTCCCGTCCGGACGGTCCCGCGCGGATCTGTGTATCTGTCTGGACAGCGCGGATAAGGAACGGCTGGGGAAATTTGCGGTGTGTCTTGAGAAGGCGGCATACAGTATCTGTATCGACCATCATGTGACCAATCCGGGCTACGCCCGGGAGAATATCATCGCCCCTCACGCCAGTTCTGCCTGCGAGGTTTTGTATGAATGTCTTGACGAATCCAGGATCAGCAAAAAGACGGCGGAGTGCCTGTATACGGGGATTATCCATGACAGCGGCGTCTTTAAGTACAACAGCACTACGGCCAGAACCATGGAGATCGCGGGAAAGCTGATGGAGAAAGGCATTGATTTCGGCGCCATTATCGACGACAGCTTTTACAGAAAAACCTACCGCCAGAGTCAGATCATGGGCCGGGCCCTTCTGGAGAGCATCACATTTCTGGATGGGAAATGCGTCTTTTCCGTTATCCGAAGGAAGGATATGGAGATGTACGGCGTGGATAAAAGCGATCTGGACGGCATTGTGGAGCAGCTGCGCCTCATCGACGGGGTGGAGTGCGCTATTTTCCTGTATGAGGTGGGGAATCTGACCTATAAGGTAAGCCTTCGCTCAAAGTATATCGTAGATGTGAGCAAAGTGGCCGCGTTCTTCGGGGGAGGCGGACATGTGCGGGCGGCAGGCTGTACCATGACCGGGGATTTCCATGATGTGATCAATAATCTGTCTGCCCATATTGAGAAGCTGCTTGACGGAAACCCGGAAGATGAGGAGAATCCCCATGATTGAGGGAGTCGTCAATATCTATAAAGAAAAAGGCTATACTTCCCATGACGTGGTGGCCAGGCTGCGGGGGATCCTGCAGATGAAAAAGATCGGCCATACGGGGACGCTGGACCCGGATGCGGAGGGAGTGCTGCCGGTGTGTCTGGGCCACGCTACCAGGCTGTGCGATATGCTGACGGATGAGAGGAAGGTTTACCGGGCAGTCATGCTTCTGGGGACGGAGACGGACACTCAGGATATAAGCGGCCAGGTGCTGAAACAGCTTCCTGTACAGGTTACAGCCGCACAGGTTGCAGAGGTTATAGCAGGCTTTGCCGGAGAGTACGATCAGATTCCGCCCATGTATTCCGCCCTTAAGGTAAGGGGAAAGAAGCTTTATGAGTTGGCCCGCCAGGGAAAGACCGTAGAACGGGCGGCCAGGAGGGTTACGATTCATAAGATTACAATTGATTCCATAGAACTGCCCAGAGTCGCCATGACGGTAGAGTGTTCCAAAGGGACCTATATCCGGACTCTGTGCCATGATATCGGCCGGAGGCTGAGCTGCGGGGCCTGCATGGAGAAGCTTCTCCGGATCCGGGTGGGACGTTTCCGCCTGGAGGACGCCATAACTCTGGCGGAGGCGGAAAGACTCAGGGACGCAGGCACGCTGGAGTCCCATGTAGTGACGGTGGAGGAAATCTTTGAGCGGTATCCGAAAGCCATTGCGGAAGAGGAGGCGGACCGGCTGGCCCACAACGGTAATCCCCTGAAGTCATCCCAGGTGAAGCTGGAAAGACCGGAAACGGCTGGGAAGAGGGTTTCCGGAGAGGCTGTGTCTGCGGCGGCCGCCGGCGGCCCGCATTACCGTCTCTATGACAGCAAGGGCTGTTTTATCGGAATTTACCGGTATGAGGAAGACCAAAAACGGCTGAAGCCGGAGAAGATGTTTATTGCTACGGAGGCAGCAGGATGAAGTGTTTCATCAGCGATACATCATTTCAGATTGAAGAACCTACGGTAGCCACCATCGGTAAATTTGACGGCCGCCACAAGGGCCATCAGAAGCTGTTGGGACGGATGCTGGAATGGAAGAAGAAATACGGCTACAAGACGACGGTATTTTCCTTCGACATGTCTCCCATGGTATGTCTGAAGGGAATCCGTCAGCCGGTCATCACCACCAACGAGGAACGGCGGGCGGGCATGGAGAAGATAGGCATCGACTATCTGGTGGAATATCCTTTCACCAGGGAAGTGTCCCACCTGCCTGCGGAGGAGTTTTTGCGGACGATTCTCCTTGGGAAAATGAACGCCAGGGTGATTGTGGTGGGAACGGACTGCGCGTTCGGATATCAGCGGGCCGGCAATGCGGAACTCCTTAAAAGGCTTGCTCCGGAGCTGGGCTATCAGGTGGAGGTAGTCGTCAAGGAAGAGGATGAGCACCGGGAGATCAGCAGCACTTATGTGAAGGAAGAACTGGACAAGGGAAATATAGAGCGGGCGAACCGGCTGCTGGGCCGGCCCTATGCGTTTCACGGAACGGTGGTCCACGGCAATCACGTAGGGGGGCCGCTTCTGGATTTCCCTACGGCCAACCTGATTCCTCAGCCGGATAAATATCTGCCGCCTTTCGGCGTCTATGTATCCAGGGTTCTGGCGGACGGACAGTATTACGGCGGCGTCACCAACATCGGACGAAAGCCGACGGTGGAGGGGCATGCCCCTGTGGGGGTGGAGACCCACCTGTTTGGCTGGGACGGGGATTTATATGGAAAGAATATTGAAGTCCAGCTTCTGAATTTTGAGCGGCCGGAGCAGAAATTTGACTCTATGGAGGAACTGAAGGCCCAGCTGCAGCGGGATAAAGAATATGCGCAAACTTATCTTGACAACCATAGGATGCCGTGCTAAAATATACCGGTATTAAATTGCGCCATAGGCTCAGTTTCCGGATATGCCGTGGGAAGAGACGGCGAAAACCGTATTCCGCGCGAAAACTCCAACCGGTTACTTAGTTTTTGGTTCGTAGAAAATAAGGAGGATTTATCATGATTTCCAAGGAAAAGAAGTCGGCGATCATCGCTGAGTATGGCAGAAAGCCCGGTGATACCGGATCACCGGAAGTTCAGATTGCGATTCTGACCGCAAGAATCGCGGAGTTAACCGAGCACCTGAAAGTGAACCAGAAGGATCATCATTCCAGACGCGGCCTTCTGAAGATGGTAGGTCAGAGACGTGGTCTTCTGAATTATCTGAAGAAGACGGATCTGGAAGGTTATCGTGCGTTGATTGAGAAGTTAGGCATCAGAAAATAATCAAAATTTTAGGGTGGAGGCTTCTCCACCCTATCTTTAGTATGTAAGGAGAGTAAGACATGTACAAAAGTTTTTCCATGGAACTGGCCGGAAGAACCCTGACCGTAGATGTAGGCAGAGTGGCGAAGCAGGCCAACGGCGCGGCTTTCATGCATTACGGCGACACCGTCGTTTTGTCCACGGCTACCGCATCTGACAAGCCGAGAGAAGGAATCGATTTCTTCCCTCTGAGCGTAGAGTATGAAGAGAAGATGTATGCGGCAGGCAAGATTCCCGGGGGCTTCAACAAGAGAGAGGGCAAGGCTTCCGAGAATGCGGTTCTGACTTCCCGTGTGATCGACCGTCCTATGAGGCCTCTGTTCCCCAAGGACTACCGCAATGATGTGACTTTGAACAATCTGGTGATGAGCGTGGATCCGGAATGCCGTCCGGAGCTGGTGGCCATGCTGGGTTCCGCCATTGCGGCCAGTATTTCCGATATTCCCTTCGATGGTCCCTGTGCCATGACTCAGGTAGGCATGGTAGACGGGCAGTTCATTATCAATCCTTCCCAGAAGCAGTGGAAGGAAGGCGACCTGAATCTGACGGTGGCCTCCACCAGGGAGAAGGTCATCATGATCGAGGCCGGCGCCAATGAGATTCCGGAAGATGCCATGATCGAGGCTATCTACCGGGCTCATGAGGTGAACCAGGTGATCATCGCCTTCATCGATTCCATCGTGGCCGAGGTAGGCAAGCCCAAGCACGAATATACCAGCTGCGCCATTCCCGAGGAGCTGTTTGCGGCTATTAAGGAGATCGTTCCTCCCGCGGAGATGGAGGAAGCTGTATTTACCGACGACAAGGAGACCCGTGAGAATAACATCAGCGCCATCACCGCCAAGCTGGAAGAGGCCTTTGCTGACAATGAAGAGTGGCTGGCCCTCCTGGGAGAGGCCGTCTATCAGTATCAGAAGAAGACGGTCCGCAAGATGATCCTTCAGGATCAGAAGCGCCCTGACGGCCGGAAGATGGATCAGATCCGTCCCCTGTCGGCGGAAGTTGACATCATCCCCAGAGTACACGGCTCCGCCATGTTCACCCGCGGACAGACTCAGATCTGCAACGTGTGTACCTTAGGTCCCCTGTCCGATGCCCAGAAGCTGGACGGACTGGACGACAACGAGCAGAGCAAGCGCTATATGCACCATTACAATTTCCCGTCCTACTCCGTAGGCGAGACCAAGCCCAGCCGCGGACCGGGACGAAGAGAGATTGGCCATGGTGCTCTGGCGGAGAGAGCTCTTCTTCCCGTGCTTCCCAGCCCGGAGGAGTTCCCCTACGCTATCCGTACCGTATCCGAGACTTTTGAGTCCAACGGTTCCACCTCCATGGCTTCCACCTGTGCATCCTGCATGTCCCTGATGGCGGCAGGCGTGCCTATCAAGAAGATGGTAGCCGGAATCTCCTGCGGCCTGGTGACCGGAGAGACCGATGATGAGTTCGTTCTTCTCACCGATATCCAGGGTCTGGAGGATTTCTTCGGAGATATGGACTTCAAGGTGACGGGAACCGTGGACGGCATCACCGCCATCCAGATGGATATCAAGATCCACGGCCTGACCAGGCCTATCGTGGAGGGAGCCATCGCCCGCTGCCGCGAGGCCAGGCTGTACATTATGGAGAACTGCATGAAGCCGGAGATTGCCGAGCCCAGGCCTGAGGTCAGCGAGTACGCTCCCAAGATCGAGCAGATCCTCATCGATCCCCAGAAGATCGGCGATGTGGTGGGCAAGCAGGGCAAGGTTATCAACAAGATCATCGAGGATACCGGCGTCAAGATCGATATTGAGGACGACGGCAGCGTGTCCGTATGCGGCACTGACAAGAACATGATCGCCAAGGCCATCAAGATCATTGAGAGTATCGTCAATGATGTGGAGGTTGGTCAGATCATCACCGGCAAGGTAGCCCGTATCATGAACTTCGGCGCTTTCGTGGAATTGGCTCCAAACAAGGACGGCATGGTTCATATCTCCAAGCTGTCCGAGAAGAGAGTAGCTAAGGTAGAGGATGTAGTCAACATCGGAGACGAGGTTACGGTAAAGGTTATCGAGATCGACAAGATGGGCCGCATCAATCTGAGCATGAAGCCCAGCGATCTGGCAGGGAAGCCGGAGAAGTAATCCGCGAAAAAACAGCCGATCCGCTGCAGGCGGAACATAAGAACAGATAAGGGGCATGGCAGGAATTTCCTGCCATGTTTTTTACGCCAGTATGCAAAAAACGCGCCAGTGACGTGTGAAGAGCCGGAAGACCGGAAATCCGTTTGCGGCGCTTTCTTACCGTCTCTTTCGCAAATGGTAAGCAATTCTTTCAGAAGTCAGAATTCCGCAAGAATCTGTAAGATATATTTCGTTGACGGCGGACATAGAATTGAAGTACAGTAAATGGACAGGGGAATCTGCGGCGTTCCGGGTCGGGACGGGCGGATCTCGGAACGATAACAGCAGAACGGGAGTGAAGATTATGAAACGATTTCTGTGTGCGGCGTTGTGCGCGGCAATGATAAGTACATGTTTTCCGGCGGCAGTCCGGGCGGAAGGAAATCTGGCGAAGGGACCGGGGGCTCCGGAGAATGCGGGACTGATTCCGCAGACCGGCTCCGGCACTACGACAGACGACAGAGAGTATGGCCCCGGATTCGTGAGCAGCAGTCCGGCGCCTCAGCGCCCGCAGGGGGTTATTCCCGCAAACAATTTTCTGGAGAATCCGTCCGGTTCTATCGTGGCTGTGACAGACAGATATTCCTATGATGAGATGGTTCAGGATATCCAGCTTCTTCAGGCCGCCTATCCGGGGCGGATTCAGGCCAATGTGATCGGGACCTCCCATGACGGCAGAAATATTTATGAACTGATCATCGGCAATGTCAACGCGCCGGAGCATATTCTGATTCAGGGAGGCATTCATGCGCGGGAGTATATGACGCCTCTGCTTATGATGAGGCAGATTGAGACGGCTCTGGTCAGCTATGACACCGGCGTGTATGACGGCATGAGGCTGGCGGATATGTTTAACCAGGTGGCTTTGCACTGTATTCCCATGAGCAATCCGGACGGCATCGCACTGTCAGAGTTTGGGCTTCAGGCAATCCGCTCGGATTTCCTGAAGCAGACGGTTCTCACCTGCTATGCCCAGGATACGGCGCAGGGACGGACCTCCCAGCCGCTGGAGATTTATCTGCAGCGGTGGAAGGCCAATGCGGCAGGCGTGGATCTGAACCAGAATTTCCCGGCCAATTGGGAGAATGTGCAGACTTCGGCTACCATGATCTCCTACACCGGCTATAAGGGGACGGCGCCTCTGTCGGAGCCGGAAAGCCAGGCGCTGGCCTCCATGGAGAACCGGTATCCATGGGCGGCTACCATCAGCTATCATTCCATGGGCAATATTATCTACTGGGATTCCAATACCAGCAGGGCCAAGGATACATCCCTGGCCCTTGCTCAGACCGTAGCCGCTGTTACTGGTTATACCCTTGACGGCAGCGACGGCCGGGGCGGATTCAAGGACTGGATGCAGTCCAAAGAAAATCAGCCGATTCCCGGAGTTACCATTGAAGTGGGCGGCGTTACCTGCCCCATGCCGGTCAGCGAGTATACTTATGTCTGGAATCAGAACAAGGCGGTGCTGTTCCAGGCCATGGCATACGCGATCCGGAATTAGGCACAGAATACAATAATTTCATCGGGAGTCGTCTGCGCCGGAATGCTGCGGGTCGTCGCCCGGTAGAGAACCAGCAGAAGACGGCCTGTGAGATTTCCCGGAAAGATCTGGCCGTTCTGGGTGCGGATGTCCGTAGACGCCTCCAGATTCAGCCGGAGGGTCCCTTCGCTGTTCTGCAGATTTCGGTCGAAGGTGTCCAGCATGGCGTACTGGCCGAAGGCCGGTTCCACGATGACGGCGGCCCGATATTGAGGCGGATAGACCAGCGGCATGGGCGCTTCCGTATCGTAGAATGCGATGATAGTGTCTCCCTGCCGGATGGGCGACTGGTTCAGCACGTAGGTAGAAGGCTGAAGAATAACGGTGTAATTGTCTCCGTAATAGCTTCGGAGGGTGAGGGTCAGGGCGCAGGGCGAGAATTCGGTGCCAGTGGCCGGATAAGTGGCAATGGACGTGACGACGCCCTCGATGGGTGAATAATGGCTCATGAAAAATGCTCCCGGAATCATTTGTCAGTGTTATTCTATTCTGAAAAATGGTTCCGGGATATTATTTTCTTCAAAATTCATTGCATTTTTGGGCGGTAAAGGGTATCATGGATAATGATTGATTTCAGCTATTTTCAAATATAACACAGGGAGAATTGCCATGACAAAGATAAGAACAAGATTTGCGCCAAGCCCCACAGGAAGAATGCATGTGGGCAACTTAAGGACGGCACTTTACGCATATCTGATCGCGAAGCATGAGGGAGGAGATTTCCTCCTGCGGATTGAGGACACAGATCAGGAACGGTACATGGAGGGAGCCACGGAGATTATCTACCGGACTCTTCAGGGGACCGGCCTGATCCACGATGAGGGTCCGGATAAGGACGGGGGAGTAGGTCCTTACGTCCAGAGTGAGCGCCAGGCGGCGGGAATCTACCTGGAATACGCCAAGAAGCTGATTGACAAGGGAGAGGCTTATTACTGCTTCTGCGACCAGGACCGTCTGAATTCCCTGAAGCGGACGGTCAACGGCGAGGAGATCATGACCTACGACAAACACTGTCTCCATCTGTCCAAAGAAGAGGTCGAGGCCAATCTGGCGGCCGGAAAGCCCTATGTGATCCGTCAGAACAATCCGACGGAAGGAACTACGACATTCCATGACGAGATCTACGGCGATATTTCCGTGGACAATTCCGAGCTGGATGACATGGTCCTGATCAAATCCGACGGCTATCCTACTTACAATTTCGCCAATGTGGTGGACGACCACCTGATGGGCATCACCCATGTGGTCCGCGGCAACGAGTATCTGTCCTCCTCCCCCAAGTACAACCGTCTCTACGAGGCATTTGGCTGGGAGGTGCCGGTGTATGTCCATTGTCCCACTATCACCAATGAGGAGCACAAAAAGCTTTCCAAGCGGAGCGGTCATTCCTCCTACGAGGATCTGATCGAGCAGGGCTTTGTTACCGAGGCTGTAGTGAATTTCGTGGCTCTTCTGGGCTGGTCCCCGGAAGAGGACAGGGAGATTTATTCCCTTCCGGAGCTGGTGGAGGCTTTTGACTATCACCGCATCAGCAAGTCCCCGGCCGTGTTTGATGTGACCAAGCTGAAATGGATGAACGGGGAATACCTGAAGGCCATGGATTTTGACCGGTTCTATGAGATGGCAGAGCCGTATCTTAAGAAGGTTATCACCAGGGATCTGGATCTGAGGAAGATTGCCGCCATGGTGAAGACCAGAATCGAAGTTCTGCCGGATATCGAGGGACACATCGATTTCTTCCAGGAACTGCCGGAGTACGATACGGAAATGTTCTGCCATAAGAAGATGAAGAGTACCAGGGAAACTTCCCTTCAGGTGCTGAAAGAAGTGCTGCCCATTCTGGAGGCCCAGGAGGACTATTCCAACGACGCCCTCTATGCAGCCTTGTTAACCTATATAAATGAGAAAGGTTATAAGACAGGTTTCGTCATGTGGCCTATCCGCACCGCCACATCCGGCAAGCAGATGACGCCGGCCGGCGCCACGGAGATCATGGAGGTGCTGGGCAAGGAGGAGTCCCTGAGGAGAATCCGGAAAGGCATTGAGAAGCTGGAGGCGTAGGCGACTCTGGAAAGGCGCTGTGAAGCCGGAGGTGCGAGGGACTCCGGAAAGGCGCTGCGAGGCCGGGGCGCGAGGGACTTCGGACGCCGTAAAAAGAATATGTTGTGTGATAGGAAAAGCCGTGGAAGACGGAGCATTCAGTTCCGCTTTTCACGGCTTTTTTGTGCCTGAAAAATGTCGCAGAGTATCATACTCTACGACAGCCTCAGAAGACGTTATTATCTTCATTCAATGGAATTTTACAAGAGAATAGTCCATTTGTCAATAAGATGGGAAGAAAAAGAGAAGGTAAAATTAACCTCAAGATACTATGTCGCCCTACGATTTTGGTATTTATACTTGTTAATAGAAGTATATAAGCCGTCAAAATCGTGGTCAGTTTTCGACCGCAGGAAAAGGAGGAATTGAGTTATGGCAAAAAAGGGAGAAAACATTTATATCCGAAAAGATGGGCGATGGGAAGGCAGATACATCAAAGGCCGTAGGACGGATGGAAAATGTCACTACGGTTATGTATATGCCAAGTCCTACCGGGAGACAAAAAAGAAACTGAATGACCAGAAACAGGCGCTGCACAGGTATATCCTTGAGCCTTTGAAAGCAGAAGATGCGCCTGTCAGCAATATCAAGTTCGGCAATATCCTGGCAGACTGGCTGAACAGCAGGAGACATCAGATCAAAGAATCTACGTATGTAAAATACCGAAATATCATAAACTGCTACATACTTCCTGTTCTGGGAAATATCAACTGGAACGATTTGAACCGGGACATCCTTGAATCATTCTGCAGCCAAATGCTGGCCTCGGGAGGAAGAAAGGGGAAGGGTCTTTCATCCAAAACCACAGCGGACACCATGTCGCTGATCCGCAGCGCTTTTCGGCATGCTTCTGTCCATGGCTACCGGCCGCCCTGCGATGTTTCTTCTGTATTTGTAAAACGAACATCCAAAGAACTGCGTATTTTAAGCAGAAATGAGCAGGAGCAGCTTTGCAGGTATCTTCATTCCAACATGGATTCCAAGAATCTTGGCATTCTAATCTGTCTGTTCACAGGGCTGCGTATCGGTGAAATCTGCGCCCTGAAATGGGAAGACATCTCTTTTGCCGAGCAGACAATTTATGTCCATCAGACCATGCAGCGGATTCAAACCGAGCGCCGGACAGGCAAAAAAACGGAAATAATAATATCCACTCCCAAAAGCAAATGTTCGATCCGGAGAATCCCTATTGTCGGTGAATTGATGAACGTCTTAGTGAAATTCCGAAACGGAAGGAATGGCTACGTCCTGACCGGAAGAGAAAGCTTTTACATTGAACCCAGGACCATGCAGCGTCATTTTAAACGTGTTCTTCAGGAAGCGAAACTCGAAGATATCAATTATCATGTTCTTCGGCACACGTTTGCCACCCGCTGTGTGGAGATGAATTTTGATGTCAAAAGTCTCAGCGAGATATTGGGGCATGCCAGCGTGAACATTACTATGAACCGTTATGTTCACCCTTCTATGGATTTAAAGAGGGCAAACATGCAGCGTCTCTCTGAGCTGTTTTCAAATTATAAGCCGTCAGAATAAGCCGTCATAAGCCCGGGAATTTCCTTAAAAATGGGAAAATTCCCGGCTTCCGCCGTAGAGTATGATACTCTGCGACAAAAGATTGCTTCACACAAAACCGGGACGGAATTCGTGGGTCTTGCGGCAGCGGTTTCCTGAAAGGGGTCATAACGGCCACAGCGTAGTCTGAGATTGACGGCTTATAGTCTGCGTGTGTTTGCGCATGCAGATATCAGATGTGCTGGCAGTGGTATTCGGTATTCGTGCCGTGTCAAGGCGGGGCGGAATGGCGAAGCTTACCCTTTTGAGACAAATCCGGCTTATTGTCAGGCAGAGGCGCAAAAAGAAGCGGAAAGGGGCAGCAGAGGCTATGTTGTGGTACGTGATTCAGACCTATACGGGGAAAGAAGAAAAGCTGGTGGAGATGATCCGCCGGATTGTCCCGAAGGAATTGTATGGGGAATGTTTTGTGACATACCATGAGCAGATGAGGCACAGGCAGCAGGAAAACCAGATCCATATCGAAAGGGTTTTCCCCGGCTATGTGTTCATTACCAGCGATGAGCCGGACCGGCTGTTTCTCTGCCTGAAAAATGTTCCCGCCATGTCGAAGCTGATTTCCGATGGGACCTATATTTTTCTGCCCCTTGCGCCAGAAGAAGCGGCCGTCCTGGAGGAGATTTTGGACAAACAGCATGTCATAAGGCTTTCTTACGTGGAGACAGACGGGAGGGACCATGTCGCTTATGTGTCCGGACCGCTTAGGTCCTGCCTGTCCAGAATTGAGAATTATCAGTTCCGGAAACGTTTTGCGGCGGTTCGGCTGACTCTGGCCGGTGAGGAGAAACATATCCGTCTGGGAATCATTTTGCGGGATGACGTATGCAGGGAACTGGCATATGGAAAAGTGGAAGCGCCGATTCGGGTGCCGGAGCGGTACCGGATTCCGGAAATCGAGCCGGACAGTTCGGATGATATGCCGGGGGCCGGAGATTGGAAAAATCTGCAGAGGCCCGAAAATCAGGAAAACCTACGGGAGTCTGGAGATCGGAGAAACCTGCCGGGGGTCAGAGATCGGAAAAACATGCAGGGGGCCGGGAACGGAAGCCCGGAAGACACAGCAGAGCTTGGAGCCGGCGACAGGGTGACGGTAGTCAGCGGCGTATTTGCCGGTATGCCGGCTATGGTATATCAGATTCGGAAACACGAAGTGAAGATAGGAGTACATTTCTTCGGACGCGATACAACGATGGAAGTACCTCTGGAATGTGTGAGAAAAACAGTGGCATAGAACCATCAGAAGCGGGCGAAGCAATCCGACAGACTATATATTTATATTGATATGTGAGAAAGGGCGCCAATGGCGCACTTTCTGCGGTATGGGAAACGTTGAAAGTCGGATGCGGAAGGAGGGATTGGATGCTGTGGTATCTGCTGAAAACCTGGCAGGGTCGGGAGGAAGAGCTGGTGGAGGAGATTCGCCGGACTGTGCCTCCCTACCTGTACGAGGAAGCTTTTGTTATCTATAATGAACGAATCTGGCGGAGACAAGGCCGAAGCATCCTTCATCCGGAACCTCTGTTCAAAGGATATGTTTTTATGACCTGCAGGGAGACAGAGCCGTTGTTTCGCCGGCTGGAGAAGATTCCTGCCATGTCCAGACTGATTGCCATGGGATATCTTTCCATGTTCCCATTGATGGAAAAGGATGCGCGTTTTCTGGAGCGGATATCCGGGTCTGATCATGTGGTCCGTCTGTCCCAGATGCTGAAGGAAGACGGCAGCACAGATGGACCATCCGGACTGCAGGAAAGCGCAAAAATATACCGTGTGTCCGGCCCGCTGGCTGGCTGCCTGTCTGATATTGATGGAATCGAATTCCGCAAACGGTTCGCCAAAGTCTATAAAAAATTGTGGGGCGAGGACCGAACCATTGCCCTGGGAATCGTCCTGAATGAAGATATGGAGCGCGGTCTGGTCTGCGATGGGCAGGAAATAACGGCAGAACCGTCGGAAGCTTATTCGCTCCTGGAGATTGAAAAGGACAGCGAGGGAAAAGAGAACTATCGGGAGATTCGAAGGCTGATGGTGGTGCCGGGAGAGTACAAGGGACAGGAAAAGCCCATGAGGGCGATTGGGTAGAAATAATCGGAAGAAATGAAACAAAGGATATACAGAGGAGACAATTCATAGTGACAGATGTGAAACATGATCTGGGACTACGGGTAATGAAGATGTTCAATATCTTATTGCTCACGGTCCCTTTTTCTGTGTGCTGGTATCTGTACTACGCACCGCGGACAGCCGCGCCGTTCTTTAATAAGGGAAACTGGGCCATTATCGCGTTGTATATTGTCATCTATATGGCATACTGTAAGATTTATGACGCCTTCCTGATCTCCATCAGCCGGATGGCGGAGTTGGTCTACAGCCAGGCGCTGGCCGCGTTTATCGCAGATGGGATCCTGTATGTGGTGACCTATCTGCTGACAAAACATATCCCACATCCGGCGCCGCTTTTGCTGGCTTTTATCAGCCAGATCATCCTGGCGGCTGTCTGGACTTACATAGCAAGGTTATGGTATTTTGCCGTATTTCCGCCGAAACGGTCGGCGGTGATCTATGATAAGCGGCCGGGGCTGGAGACAGTGGTCAGCGAGTACGGACTGCGAAAGAAATTTGATATCCTGGTGACGGCCGGCGTAGCCGAGTATCTGGACGATCCGGGGATACTGGGCGGGATGGAGGTCGTGTTCCTCAGCGGCGTGCACAGCCATGAGCGGAACCTTATCCTGAAGAGATGTATCGCCCAGGGGATCGAGATCTATGTGATCCCCAGGATCGGTGACACCATCATGAGCGGGGCGAAGCAGATGCATATGCTGCACTTGCCGATCCTAAACGTGGGGTGGCAGAATCCGCCTGCGGAATATCTGATCTTGAAACGAGCGATGGATATCGTCATAGCCGGACTGGCGCTGGTCATTGCATCGCCTTTCATGGCGGTCACAGCTGCAGCTATAAAGGCGGTGGACGGAGGACCGGTGTTCTACCGTCAGAAACGCCTGACGAAGGATGGCCGGGAGTTCTATGTGATGAAGTTCCGTTCCATGCGGGTGGATGCGGAGAAGGACGGGATCGCCAGGTTATCAGCGGGCAGCAATGACGACCGGATCACGCCGGTAGGGCGCGTTATCCGGAAATGCCGGATCGACGAGCTGCCGCAGCTGTTCAATATCCTGAAAGGCGAGATGACCATCGTAGGCCCGAGGCCGGAGAGGCCGGAGATCGCGGCCCAGTATATGGAGGAACTTCCGGAATTCGCCCTGCGGCTGAAAGGGAAAGCCGGTCTGACGGGTTACGCCCAAGTGTACGGGAAGTACAATACGGAGCCCTATGACAAGCTGCAGATGGATCTGATGTACCTGGCCCATCCGAGTATCGTGGAGGACCTGAGGATCATGTTCTCAACAGTGAAGATCCTGTTCATGCCGGAGAGTACGGAAGGGATCGCTGTAGGGCAGACGACGGCGACGAAGGAGCCGGAGATGTAGAAGGGCATGATGGATAAGCATGGAGAGATTATATAAGGTAAAGACAGGCAAAAAAGCATGTAAATCAGCATGTTAATATACTTGTATTTTCAAGTGATATCGGATATAATCAAGGCAGAGAGGTGATGAACATGCCGAATATTAAACCGATATCAGATCTGAGAAATTACTCTGAGGTATTAAAAGAAGTGGATACGTTCCACCGTGTATATCTGACGAGGAACGGCCATGGAGAGTATGGCATACTTACGATGGAGGAGATCGACAGGCTGGATCGATACCGTACAGCGTATCAGTTGTTTATGAAGCTGCGGAATGCAGAAAAGGAAAAAGACAAAGAAGGGCTGGCATCGATGAGCGAATGGGAAAAAATACCGGATATAGAGAAAGAAGATACTGCAGTATCGAGACGGCACCGCACTCTGGAAGAACGGGCGGAGGATTTTGGCGGAAAGCTGGGACCTTATGAGGAGTTTGACTGGGGCGAGCCTGTCGGGAGAGAGAGGTGGTAGCCGGTGGCCATAGAGCAAGGTGATATCATCAAAGCAGAGGGCTTAAAAGGCTGTTACCTGATCGCCAGTAAGAATTTCTTTAACCTGACGGAGCAGGCGATTCTTTGTCCGATCGTGGAAGATACCTTTCCGGATCCGCTGCATATCGCGATTAAGACGGAAGAAGTGGAAGGGACAGTCTTATGCGAGCAGATGCGTCTGGTCGATCTGCGGTACCGCGGATTTAAGAGGATTGACAGGATTCCTTATGAGATGATCATAGATGTGACGGATGCGATCCAGGGGATATTTGATTATTAAAGAATGAACATTAGCAAATGATCAATTTTAGGATTGAAAGATATGGAATCTGAGGAGATGACTCCCCGGCCGGATGGCGAAAACATCCGGCCGGGGAGTTTTTGCATTAAGTGAAAAGATTTTGAGATACAAAACTGTCAGGAAGAGCGTACATAAGGAATGGGGAAAAGGCTTGTAAGTATCGTAATGCCTGCATTCAATGCAGCAGCCTCCATATCGGAATCCATCGATTCCGTACTGGGACAGACATACAGGGACTGGGAGCTGATCATCATCAACGACTGCTCATGTGATGCCACTGCGGATATTGTCCGGGGCTACCGGGAGAAGGATTCAAGGATCGTCATCCTGACGAATGGTGAGAATCAAGGGGTTTCCAGTACAAGGAACCGTGGAGTCCGTGAAGCGAAAGGTGATTGGATCGCTTTCCTGGACAGTGACGATCTGTGGACGCCGGATAAACTGGAACGGCAGATGCGGCTGGTACAAGGCGAGCAGGCAAATGGCGGGATGCCGGACCTTGTGTTCACGGGAAGCGCGTTTATAGACAGTTCCGGAAGACCGGCGGACTACCATCTTGAGGTCCCGGAAAGGATATCCTATCATGAACTCCTGAAACAGAACCTAATATCCTGTTCTTCCGTTCTTGTCCGGAAGGAGCTGGTCTTAAAGTATCCGATGGAGCATGACGACATGCATGAGGATTACGCAGTCTGGCTGCAGATCCTGAAGAACGGCGGTCATGCGTACGGGATCAACGAGCCGCTTCTGATTTACCGCCTGTCGCAGTCGTCCAAGTCCGGCAACAAGAAGAAGGCTGCGGTCATGACATATAGGGTATACCGTTTCATGGGACTGAATCCGGTTCAGTCCTTTTACTATTTCTGCTGGTACGCATATCGGAACCTGAAAAAATATCACGCGATCAGGCATTAATGACCGGCCGCACGGCCGCAGGAAACATAGGAGCATAGGAAGCAAGATGAAGATATTTTTTATCAATCCTCCGTACAAAGCCGAATATGGGAAATTCTCCAGGGAATCCAGAAGCCCGGCAGTCACCAAGAGCGGCGCGCTCTATTACCCGCTGTGGCTGATCTATGCGGCGGCCTACTGTGAGAAGAAGGGATTCGAGATCGAATTCCTGGACGCTCCCGCGAAGCCGATGGATGAGGCGGAAAGCCTGGAATACATAGAAAAACGAGGTGCCGGGACCGGGCTTTTCGTGTTGGATACGAGCACGCCGTCCATTGCCAGCGATACTGCGTTTGGCGGGAAGCTGAAGAAACGGTATCCGAAAGCCTTTGTCCTGCTGGTGGGGACCCATCCTTCCTCAACGGTGGAAGAGACGATGGAACAGGGACCGCTGATCGACGGTATTGCCCGGAAGGAATATGACTATACGGTATACGATCTGGCGAAGGCGCTTGAGACCGGGACGGATCTGTCCAATGTAAAGGGGATTTCCTACCGAAAAGACGGCAGGATCGTCCATAACCCGGATGTGGAATATATCGAGGATCTGGATACGATCCCTTACGCGGCGGAATTTATCCATAAGCATCTGAATTATAAGGATTACTTTTTTGCCGCGGCCCATTATCCGGAGATTCAGATATTTACTGGGAGAGGCTGTCCCAGCCGGTGCAATTTCTGCGTCTATCCGCAGACCATGCATGGGCACAAATACCGTCTCCGGACTCCGGAAAATGTTGTTGGAGAATTTGAATATATTGCTGAGCATTTTCCGGACGTGAAGGAAGTGGTCATTGAAGACGATACTTTTACGGCGAATAAAAAACGTGTCATGGATATCTGCCGCCTGCTTGTTAAGAAGAAACTGAATAAGCGGCTGAAGTGGCTGTGCAACGCCCGCGTGAATCTGGATCTGGAGACAATGCAGGAAATGAAGAAGGCGGGCTGTCGCCTTATTATTCCCGGCATTGAGAGCGGGAATCAGCAGATCCTGAACAACATCAAGAAGGGGACGACGCTGGAGCAGATAGAACGGTATGTAAAGAACGCCAAGAAAGCAGGGCTTCTGATCCATGCCTGTTACATGGTCGGTAATAAGGGTGAGACAAAGGAGACCATGGAGAATACCCTGAAACTGGCCCTGAAGCTGAACACAGACACCGCCCAGTTCTTCCCGCTGATCCCCTATCCCGGGACGGAAGCGTATGAGTGGGCAAGGGAGAACGGCTATATCAAGGCCGGGTATGACCATTACTGCAAGGAGGACGGCACTCACAACTGTGTGCTGGAACTGCCGGGGCTGTCCTCCCAGGAGATGGTGGATTTTTGTGATGAGGCGAGAAGGAAATATTATATGCGGCCGGGGTATTTTGTGCATCGGCTGGCGGTGGGGCTTAGGGATCCGGCGGATCTGAAGAGGAGTTTGAAGGCGTTTGGGAGGCTGAGGAAGTATCTGGTGAAAGGGAAACGAGAAAAATGAAAAATGCTGTCAGAGGAGTGATCTTCCTCGTATTTTTTTCATTGCTTTTCCTTAAGGTTCAGATACTAATGCTCCCGAAAAATCATTCGCTTCTGACAATGGATGATTTTTATTCCCTGGAACAGAACTCGTTGGATATTCTCTTTATCGGATCGAGCCATGTTGTTAACGGCATCGAATCTCAGAGGATAGAGGATATCACAGGGTTGAAAACCATGAGCTGTGCCATTATCGGACAGCAGGCTCCGCTTCATATCGATTATATGGAAGAAGCGCTGAAGTATCAAAAGCCTGAATTACTGGTAGTGGATATCTATCGGTTTCGGGCAAAAGACTATGGGTATATGCCGTTGCCGGACTTACATGAATCGATAAATGGGATGAGGATCTGGGGGGGTATCAAACTTAGGAGCATTTGGAAAAATACGGAGTTTGAAAACATACCGGAATTTCTGTTCCCGGTCATCCGGTATCATACGCGGTGGGCTGAGCTGACGATGGCAGATATCCAGTACCTGTTTGGAAAACGGGACAGTTCCAATAAAGGATATTCCGGGACAGATAAGACGGAACTGCGGGAATGGTGCAATGCAAAGGTAACGCAGGAGGTTCCTTTGCCTGAAAAGACAGAAGAGCTTTTAGATACAATGACAGAACTGGCGATGGAAAATGGCACTAAATTATTGTTTATTAATCTCCCTTATTCCCATCTGAATGATGATGATATGAATATGTATCAGGCCATAGAAACATATATGCATGACCGCTGCAGCGCAAAGGGAGTTGATTTTGATTATATCGATTACAATCAGAGGCTGGAAGAGATCGGTTTTGATTACAGTACAGACTTTCGAGACTACTCCCACCTTAACAATTCCGGCGCGGAGAAAGTGTCCGTTGCCCTTGCGGGATATATCAGCTGGAAATATGGTTTGAAAAATAAGAACGGACAGGAATGAGGTCAGAGATATGCTTTTTAATTCGTTTCATTTTATCATATTCTTTCCTGTGGTAGTCGGCCTTTATTACTGTATGCCAAGAAAGCTGCGGACATTATGGCTGCTGGTCTGCAATATCTATTTTTATGCATGCTGGGGACTGAGATACGCATTGGTTTTGCTGTTCCTGACAGCCGCGGGATATGCGGCCGGCCTGGCTATAGAAAATCGGAAGAATCACCGGATGAGGGCGCTGGCCTGCGGCCTGGCTGTCATTTTGGGGACTTTTGTCTTTTTCAAATACTTTAATTTTGTTATCCGGAATGTAGGAAATCTGCTGCACATGGATCTGACTGCAGGCGGGGCGATCCATATCATAGCACCGGTCGGCATTTCCTTTTACAGCCTGCAGATGGCGACTTACCTGATCGACCTGTACCGGGGAGAGATGGAGGCAGAACACGATTTTATCCGGTATGCGGCTTTTGCGTCCTTCTTTCCGTCCCTCTGTTCCGGCCCGATCGGGCGGGCTAAGAAACTGCTGCCTCAAATGGAGCCGCACCCGTTTGATTATGAAAGTGTGAATCCATAACCTAAATTTTGAGCGCACTTGCCCCTTGGATGGAAAACGTCTTTTTTAAAGTTTATCCAGC
>CANQRW010000009.1 GCA_947626365.1 uncultured Lachnospiraceae bacterium | reverse complement strand
CGCGCATGACACAATTGATACGATCAAAGTAACCATATGTTCCTCCCGCCTAGATGTTGATCTGCATGATCTTCGAGCCGACCAGATAAGACACGCCGAACATGGCGATTGCCGCCGTCATAGCCAGATTTCCTACTAGTGTATCAAATACCGGCGCCATGTAATCCCAAGAGGTCGCCGTCAGAAACAGCACCATGATAACCGGAATCACCATCATGAAATTGAACTCGTATTTTTTGCCGGATATGGTAGTATTGATCTCCTGTTTTACCTCAATTTTCTCTCCAATGGTATTGGAGGTGGAGCGCATCACCTCGATCAGATCGCCGCCGGTTCTTTTGCAGGTCACAAAGATATCCACGAAATTCTCGATATCCTCCAGGTGGGCCCTTTCCGCGAACTGCAGGAACATATCCTCAATCGTATTGTTGACACCGATTCCCCGCAGGATATATTCCGTCTCCACCAAAATCGGCGTCTCCGGATCCGGATAGATGACCCGAAGATCCTGCAGAGAATCTCTCAGGCCTGTTTCCACCGATTTCCCTACGGACAGCGCTGACGACAGGGCATACAGCAGCTCCTTAAACTGCAGCGTCAGCTGGTTCTTTCTTTTAGCGATGATCTGCTTTGTGCGTATGGCAGGCCATTTCACCGCAAATACCATAAGGAACGCCGATAAATACTTATTGTGATAGAATATGTATCCCACCACAAACAGCACCGCTGCCGCCAGAATGATATTCAGAACCTTCTCCGTCCTGCCCATTACATAAACGTCGTAATCCACCAGGCCGTCTTCCCGTTCCACCATCTCTACCGCGTCTTTCTTTTTTCCAAACATAAAATGCCTCCATCTCTGGTCCTGTCTCTGATCCGGTCGGCAGACCGCATTCCGTCAAACCGCATTCGACGATAAACGCATTCCGTCAAACCGCATCCGACAATAAACCGCATTCCGTCAAACCGCGTCCGACAAACCGGCGTTGCGGAATTTTTCCTTGTGCAGCATGGGATTCTCCGTTCTGGTCAGTTCGCCAATGACCCTTCCCTCCGGCGTCTCTCCGGTCTCAATAAATTTGTACAGCGTATTGAGTACCACCGCGCCGTTCTCATATCCGGCCACTTCCGCGATCTCGACGGTCCGTCTGGACTTATCCCTCAGACGGGACAGCTGAATGATCACATCGATGGCGGAGGCTATCTGCTGACGGATCGCCTCGATCGGAATACTGTTTCCGGATATAACCATGGTCTCCAGACGGCTCAGCATATCCCTGGTGGAATTGGAATGTCCGGTTGACAGGGAACCATCGTGTCCCGTATTCATGGCCTGCAGCATATCCAGCGCCTCCGCGCCGCGGACTTCGCCTACTACGATACGTTCCGGCCTCATACGCAGGGAAGAGCGGATCAGATCCCGGATGGTGATCTCTCCCTTGCCTTCCGAGTTGGCGTTCCGAGTCTCCATTCTGACCAGATTCGCCACCCCTTTGATCTGCAGCTCCGCCGAATCCTCTATGGTGATCACACGCTCATCCTTAGGGATAAAATTGGACAGCGCGTTCAGAAACGTGGTTTTTCCGGAGCCGGTACCGCCGCTGATGAAAATATTGTACTTGGCCTTCACCATCCTCTGAAGAAGCTCCGCCACCTCAGGAGTGATGGAACCATAGGCAATCAGCTTTTCCACCGTCATAGGATCTTCCGGGAACTTTCGGATGGTCATGGTGGGCCCGTCGAGGGCGATCGGCGGCAGCACCACATTGACACGGGACCCGTCCTGAAGCCTGGCATCCACGATGGGGCTGGCCTCGTTTACCGTACGGTTGACCTTCGAGACAATGTTCAGAATAACGTTTTCCAGCTTCTCATTGGTGCCAAAACTGACATCCTTCTGATAAAGATGACCATCCTGCTCCACAAAGACATGATGAGGCCCATTGATCATAATCTCTGTGATACTGGGGTCGTCCACAAGGGGCTGAAGCACGTCAAGCCCTCTCATGGAGTTAAATACCCCTTCCATGATCTCTTTCTTTTCCGTCAGCGAAAGATACTGTTTGCGGGATTCCTCCATCACAACGTCAGATATCACCTGGCGTATCTCTTCGTCGTCAACGCTCCGGGTCAGGTCCAGGCGGTCGGCCACCATTTCCCGCACCCTTTTGATGTATTCGGTCATATTTTCAATCATGCGCCGATCTCCTCCTGCGTTATAAAGCGGCCGTCACCTGAAGCAGCGGATTCATCAGCTGCCGCAGCATGGCTTCATTTCCGATATATTTTCCGTACTTTCCCATTACCGGCATATCGGCTATCACGGCAACACACTCAAACTGCCGGAATACTTCGTCATTCTGCATCTCCGGCGGCATCCCTCCGGTTCTCGAACGGTTCACCAGCAGCCGCGTTTTCCCAAACAGGGATTGATAACGGTCATGGAAATCCGCCTCCCTTGCCAGACGCCTCATCTTTGCCATGGAATTTTCCTCAGGGAGGACCGGACAGAAGACCACATCCGACAGTTCCATCAGCCGCAGGTTCTTTGCGGAAAACGCGCTGGACAGATCCAGGATCACCATGTCATAGCCTGACAACAGCCGTATGGAATCAATGAGCTTTTCCATCTCCTTTTCACTTACTTCATCATGCTCCGAAATGCTCTCAACCCCAGACAGGTAATAGAATCCTCCGGGGACTGCCCTTCCCACTCCACCGGACAGCTTGATCCCCACATTCATCCCTTTTGTCTTTAGCGCCAGGAATATCTCCGACAGGCTGCCCGGCGTTGCCGGCAATACTTCCTGCAGCGAATCGATCTCTTCCAGATTCAGATACAGAACCTTTTGTCCTGTGTAGGACGCGGCCGCGGCAAGGGCCAGCGCGAGAGTCGTCTTCCCACTGCCTCCGGCCGGACTGTAGAAGGCCGCTATTTTCGTGTTGCTTTTTCCCTGAATCGTCTCGATTCCGCCGGTATCCTCCGCGTATTTCAGCAATATCTCATTCAGCAGAGATTCTGACTTCTGATATTTCTTAACTACGGAGAACCCTTCCACCTGCGCCATGGATGTCGATAGCACGATCCTGGTAATCGGCATTTCCAGTTTCAGGATCCGCGGCGTCAGCAGGGCTTCATCGATCACCAGCATATCAGCGGGATTTCCCGATTCCAGGAACGGAAGGATCTTATCCGCCTGCGTAAACGTGATCAGTTCCAATTGCGGCGCCTTCTCCATCAGATAATTGGACAGATTCCGCAGATACAATTCGTCTCCATCGGCAAGAATCATTTTTTTCTTAATCATACAGACCCCTTCACTTCTCCATATTTTTCCTAATTATACATCAAATAATTCTTTTAGACAATATTTAATTCTTTTAGAATTGTTTTTAATGCAAATCATAGACGAAGACTTTGACGTTTCCATCATAAGAAGCAAAAAATTCTTCATATATATTTTCAACCCTGTTTTTCTTCAGTCTCCCTGTCCCACAGCCCAAAAAAGGCAGCGCCAGCGTTTCCGCCCCCTTCTGCTCCGCCATCTCCATGATAAGCGGAAGCAGCCTTTTCACCGTTTTCTCGCTGGTCCACCATCCCGGAATCAGCATTGTAACCGCATGGATGATCCCTATTCTTCCAATGCCGTATCCTTCTGTAAAAAACACATTACCCGGCATATGTATTTTTCTCATCCTTCTGACTTCCCTGGCTACCTTCCCTTTGGTCGCGTAGTTGATGCTTTCCGTAATCCCATGGAACTTCCATGTGCTCGTCAGCAGCCCTCCGAACCAACCGATCCCATTGGCCGCGTTTACCACGATATCCGTATCGGCGCTGACGATATCTCCAATTACATATTTGATTTCTGTCACAGACTCATTCCTCCCTCCAAAAAATAAGACTTTTCCCTGCCAGGCAGTTCTTCTCCTCCGTAAATTATACCTCTTATAATTCTTATAGGCAATATATAATTCTATTAGAATTAATACTTAACCACATAACTACAGGCAAATATTTTTAATTCTTTTAGTCACTTAATAATTCTTATAGAGAATTATTCGCTCTTATACTCTTAAGTAAAATATTTATGAATTACGAAAGGAACGGATATTTATGGAGTATATTGACTATTACGAGATTGGCCAAAAAATCAAACACTGCCGCCAGGAAAGCGGTATGTCGCAGGAACAGGTCGCGGAACTATGCGATATTTCTGCTTCGTTTTATGGAAATATTGAACGTGGTACCAAGAAGATGTCTCTGGAAACATTTACGGTCATCTGTGACAGGATGAATATTCAGCCAAACTACCTTCTGCAGGATAATCTTCCTGAAACAGACCCAATCATCTTCAGCATTATCTTAGAGGCCAAAAAGGCCGGAGAGACCCAGTATAAGAAATATCTGACTATCATTAAAGCTCTGTCTAAGATTGTCGGTGAATTATAGATATCATACTGTACAAGAGGCGCGTCCTCCGGGCGCGCCTCAGTTATTGTTATAGTTATGCCCATCCCGCAGTCACACTGTTATGGGATAGGCATTATCCGAATCATTTTTTAATCATTCTGACATATGCAGCCTGCTCCCCGGCAGGAATTTTAAGCGCATTCATGGCCTGCTGGGCCGACCAGCCCATAGTATCCATTAAATTCGTGATAGAAACCAAAACACCCTCTTTTATTCCTTCTTTTATTCCTTCTTTCATTCCTTTTTCAATTCCTCTTGCCTCTACGCCATCACTCAGATTACACACAGCCTCCACCTCGCTTTCCAGGACTCTTGTCATCTCAATGCCAAAATCTTCCCGCAGAATTCTCTTCTTTTCCTCAGGTTTCTTTTCCGAGGAAAGAAGGACATCCAACAATCTCAATATTCCTCTGTATCTGTTATCCTCAGAGTTCCCCAGACAGATCATAATCGCTGTCAGCAAGTCATAATTCTCCTCTTTTTCCTTTGCCTCGCCGATCAGATTCTCCTCCCGGATTCGATACCTGGTCACCGTATTCCGCCGGTACTTCGGCGGATTGGCACATACCCAGATGGAATATACCTTCTTAATCTTCTCGTAATGCGAATCTGTGAATTCCACACCGTACTGAGACGATATCAGTCTGCTGCAGTAATATAAGCCTCGCTTGATAATGGGGTATCCAGGATAGAAATCATTCTGCGCTTCCACATTAATAATCAACCGTATGATTTCCCCGGATCGGGGAAGCGCTGCATAAAAACGGATATCGTACGTAATAGTTCCTTCATTAATCGAACTGTCTTCTGTCCCCGCACCTTTGATCTGTTCCCCATCTCCGCCCGGCTTTTCATCCGGATTCACTGCAGACTCGGCAATCTGAGGCTCACCTTCTATGTATCTTGAAGCGATTTCCCTGACATCAATGTCACGATACTCTTCCAGACAACTTTTCATAATCCAGGCAAGGATGCTTTTATTGGCCAGCAGACGCTTACAAGCCGCATCATAAGCTGCCTTTTCTCCGGCAACAGTGATATTTTTTGCAAGAATATTCTCCATTATCATAAATCATAACCCTTCTGTACCACCCGCCCTCCACATCCTTATTGTTATAATATCATAAATCCAGGCAAGAATCTATACCCTTTCAATAATTGCCATATCCAGTACAGCATTCAGACAGACGCTAACTATCCTCTCTCCACCCTTTGCACACATCAATCCACGCCTCGTACCCGGAATATTTCTCCAGGTCTTCCATGGTCATGCAGATGGCGCTGTTGCTGCTGCCGCAGGCCGGATAGACGGTCTCGAAACGCTTCAGGGACTCGTCCAGGAATACTCTCACGCCCTCGTTGACGCCAAAGGGACACACTCCGCCTACGGCATGGCCGACCAGCTCCGTCACCTGCTCCGGCGTAAGCATCTTCGCCTTGGTGTGAAACTGTGCCTTATATCTGGAATTGTCAATCTTGGCATCGCCGGCCGTCACGATCAGGATTGCCTTATCCTCCGCCAGAAACGACAATGTCTTGGCGATCCGGGCCGGCTCGCAGCCTACGGCCACCGCCGCCAGTTCTACCGTGGCGCTGGACACTGGAAACTCCAGAATCCGGTCCTCCAGTCCAAACTTTCTCAGATATGCTCTCGCTCTCTCAATGGACATAACTTTCTCTCCTATCTCATTTTATCCAATGCGAGCAGAGCGTCACTGACGCTCTGTCCGCATACTGACGTAATACAAACAAAGCATCACTGGCGCTTTGTTTGCATACTGACGTAAAACCGGCAGTCCGGCAGACATGAATCCTGCCCCTGCCGCGCCGGCCGCCTCCTTACTCATTCCGTATGGCCGCCAGAGGACTTAACCGCATGGCCCGCAGGGACGGGAAAAAGCCGGCCGCCATTCCCACAAAGATGGCGAAAATGACGGCAAAAACAGCCAACCAGAACGGGATCCGTGAGATATCTCCCTCTACGCCCATCATCATCTGTCCCAGGGAAAGGAAATGGTTCATAACATACCCGATTCCATAACTCAGGATCAGGCCAATGACACCTCCCATAAATCCGATAAATCCGGACTCCAGAAGGAACATGTTCCGAATATTGCGCAGATCGCAGCCCAGCACCTTGATCACCCCGATCTCTTTCGTCCTTTCATAGATGGACATCATCATGGTATTGGCAATGCCGATAGCCGCCACGAACAGGGATACGGCGCCGATACCGCCCAGGACCAGCTGCACCATGTCATAGGTCTGCTGGGCCTGCTCGATCCACTGCATCTGGCTGTTGGCCTGATACCCCAGATCTGTCAGCGTTTGCTGCACGTCCATCACATTGTCCATATCATCCACAAATACAATCATCTGATCGTAGATGAAATACGGATAGGGCTTATTCTTCTTGTTGGTAGGCTGGCCCGGAATGGGATTTCTCTTGTAGATCCGCTTCAGCTCCTCCTTCAGAAGATCCACATCCGTATACACGCCATAGGAATAGCTGTTGTAATCATCCGGAGTGCCTTCCACTACGCCGGCCGTCTCAATCATGTACTTCTTGGGAGGCTTTATCGGTTCGCCGTTCTCATTCGTCCCATTATTTCGGGACTGATAGTAGGTATTTACGTCAAAAATGACAAACATGGGTTCCCGATAATCGATTTCGGGCATCTCATTGGTTTCCCAAAACCCCTTGTTAGTCTTGCTGTTGCGGAACCATCGGATGATCGCGTTGCCGTAAATGAATTTCATGGTGTCGCCCATATCGTCCAAGGAATACCCTTCCGCCAAAGGGATATTTTTCAGATAGGACTGGGACACCCCGGATACCTGGGTATCCGTCTCGTAAGCGCCCTGCTTCAGGATCACACTCGTAGTCAGCACAGGAGAGACTCCCGTCACATGCTCCATGCGCTCAAACTGCTTCACCGTATCATCTGTCAGCTGCAGATTCTCATCGGCGGAACTGCCGTCTCCGAAATAATAGTTGCTGGAATAGACCGTAACTGCCGTCATATCCCCATAGGACGCATACTGATCCAGCATCAGGGCATTGAGCCCGATGCCCAGAGACACCATGATCACCACAGAGGTGGTGCCGATGATAACGCCCAGGACCGTCAAAAAGGTCCGCATTTTTCTTCTTTTCAGATTGCTGATGCTCATGAGAAGCAAATCAAGAAATCTCATCCTCTAAATCCTCTAAAGCCGCTTTTTTCTTCCTCCTGTGACGGATTACGGCCGCGGCCGCGATCACAGCCGCCAGCACAGCCGCGCCGATCATATATTTCAGATATTTCTGCATAAACGTCGGTTCCATGGGAACGTCCTCAAAATCGCCAACCATCATGTCTTCCGCTTCCTCTACGTCTTCATTGACAAATAAGGTCAGTTCCTTTTCCACAGGCTCCTGCGCCTGGCCATCCACGTCCTCATAGGTAATGATAACCTTCACCTTGCCGTCGTCTGTGGTAGGCGCCGCCCCGTACAGCATCGCATCCGCATTGCCGGTCTGTCCCGGCTGGATATTGCCCACATAGGTTTCCGCCGGAGCGATAGAATCCGCCTCAAAAGACACCATTACATTGTAAAGGATCACCTTGCCCGTGTTGTTGATGGGAAATGTGACATTGCAGCCGCCTGCGGAACCCACTTTGATGTTGTCCGGCTGCACCTCAATCGTCCCCACGTTCATCCGGGCAATCTGGTGGACCGGCACATCGATGCGCACGGTGGTCTCCGCATTCTTATACTCTGGGCTGTCATACTTAGCCACAATATCAATATAGTAGGATCTCTGTTCGATTCCCGCCACTGACTGCATGTCCAACTGAAGCTCTGTCACCTCGCCCGGCTCCAGGGAATTGACTACCGTTGAAGAAGAACCGGACTGCGTGGTAAATACCGAACCTCCCCCACTTGTGCTTCCGCTGCCTCCGCTTCCGGCTGTCTCAGATTTCAATGTAAACATAATGTTGCTCGCGGAGATATTCGAGGAGGCATTCTTCATATTCAGAATCAGTTGGAACGGCTCTCCCGCAATAACCTCTTCCGGAACCGTATGGAAACTTTCCACCACGATTCTGGCGCTGGTTGTATTGTGCTCGTTCCACTCCGCTGTCTCCTTTTCCTTCTCCTTATTCTTGATATGTACCCAGAAAGTATTCTCCTCTTCCTTCAGATCCCCGGTCGCGTTGTCCCGGTATGTTATGATAAAACCGATGGGATAGAATCCGCTGTACACATCCTCACGGATAGCCATGCTGTAAGGCAGCGCCACCGTCTCCCCTGCGGCAACTCTCTCAAAGGTCCTGTCATAATTGCCGTCGTTAATGTCAAAGGGAAACTTCTCGCTGTCCTTGTCCAGAACCATCTGTGCCGTCACGTCCAGCGCGTCCGCCAGACCGGAATTGCGCATGTTGATCGCAAAATTCAGCACATTGGGATAGACGCCGTAGGGGGTGGACTGACCCTCGCCCAGGACGAAACTGATCTGCTTATTCTCATCCTCCTCGTCATCTTCGCCGGTTTTCGGAGCGGAAACATAGACGTTGACCTCATCGCTTTCGATATAACCATCGTCTTCCGTCCGCACTTCGACCGTCACGTAATAATATCCCTCCGAAAGATCGGCGCGCACTCTCACCGGAATCGACACGCTTCTGTGGCTTCCGGCCTTCAGGGTTCCGCCCAGCTTTTTCTCAGCGGTCTTCTCAAAGGGAAAGATATATTCCATCCCCTGTTCGGAAGGTTTCGCCATATAATTTCCCAGGTTAGCGATCACCACTTTGGGATTCTCCCAGTCGCTCCCGGACTCATTCCAGATTTCCACGGAAAGATTCATGTTCCTTCCGATCTTGCCTCTGGAAATCGAGGTCTGCCGGATGGTCACGTTATCACTGGTATCCACCAGATCTGCCTGCGCCGTCATGGACATAACGCCAGATGACAGCAGAATGATCGCCGCGATCAGCAGAAATACCGCTGCAGTATGTAAAGATTTCATCCCTGTCCGTATCCGCATTCCCATCCTTTTCATACCCCTTTCTCCCCGATATCCTTATCTTCTTCGGAATCCGCCGGTCCTGTCGCCAATTCCACCTTTCTCAGCGCTTCTGCCGGTCCCGCTTCCTTCATTTCCGCTTCCCTCAGCTTTTCCGCCGGCTCTGTTTCCTTCGGCGCTTCTTCCGGCTCCGCTTTTCTCAGCGCTTCTGCCGGTCCCGCTTCCTTCAGTGCTTCCGCCGGCTCTGTTTCCTTCGGCGCTTCCGCCGGCTCCGCTTCCCTCAGCTTTTCCACCGCCTCCGCTTCCTTCTCATCGATCTTCACGATCTTTCCGTCCACAATATGAAACTGCCTGTCCGCAAAGGAAGCAATATGATTATCATGGGTGACCATGATGAGCGTCTGGTTCTGCTCTTTCACAATCCGCCGCATCAGATTCAGAATCTCCATGGTGGTTCTGGAATCCAGGTTGCCCGTAGGTTCATCGGCAAAGATGATCCTGGGATTCACCGCCAGGGCCCTGGCGATCCCCACCCGCTGCTGCTGTCCGCCGGACATGGCGTTGGCCATATGTTTCATCTGCTTCTCCAGGCCAACCAGCTTCAGATATTTTACCGCGATCCGGTTCCGCTCCTTCTTGGGCACGCCGCGGAACATCAGGGGCAGAGCCACATTTTCCATGGAATTCAGCGTAGGCAGCAGATTGTAGGACTGGAAGATGAACCCGACCCGCTTACGGCGGAACTCCACCAGCTGATTCTCCGTCATGTGCTCAATGTGGATTCCGTCAATGATGATCTGGCCTTTCGTAGGCTTCTCAAGGCCGGCCAGCATGTTCAGAAGGGTGGATTTGCCGGAGCCGGAAGGCCCTACGATCGCGCAGAATTCTCCCTTGCTGACAGTGAAATCCACTCCGTCCAGGGCGTGGACCCGGGTCTCCCCCACACGGTAAATCTTGTATAAATTCGTCACCTGAATGATCGGGGTCCTCTCCCTGTCCAACACGGCGCCTCCTTCGGATATACTACAAACATAATACACCTATTTTACACGGATTTCCAATGATTTCCCACTGCTTTATTCTTAACTTTCCTTAAGGTTTCCTTACAACTGAAACGTATCCCATATTTTTTCAATACAAATAAAGCGTCACTGGCGCTTTATTTGCATACTGACATAATAAAAAAACGCGCCAACGACGCGTTTTTTGTTTTCCAGGAGTGTCAAACGTCCTGCTTTTTGCCGTAATATTTTCCGTATTTAGCGTAATTACCGTTTGTATAACGCTTATAATAGTTTCCGTAGTAGTAACCGTTCTTGTCCTGATATACTTTATTCAGCACGACGCCCAGGATCCGGCATTCGCTCTTCTCCAGCTGCCGCTTCACGCTCTGGACCAGCTTATAGCTGACAGCGCAGCTCTCGACCACGATGATCGCTCCGTCCGTAAGATGCGCGACGATTGCCGCATCGATCACGCTGCCGAGGGGCGGCGCATCCACGATAATATAATCGTAGCATTCCCGCCGGCTCTCCAGAAGTTTAGCAAAGCGCTCTCCTTCCAGAAGCTCCGACGGATTCGGCGCCGTCGGCCCGGCGAAGATGATATCCATATTGCTGTCCCCGGCCTGATAGGTGATCTCCTCGATACTGTTCTGCCCGATCAGATAATGGGATAACCCGAGAATCTCTCCTTCCGCCTGGTAACGCGCCGCGACAACAGATCTGCGGATATCCGCGTCCACGAAAAGGATCCGTTTGCCCGCGTCCGCAAAGGAAAGCCCGATCTGCATGGCCACGGAAGTCTTCCCCTCGCTGGGTATGGAGCTGGTCACGCAGATCGTCTTTATATCGTCGCCGCAGAAGAGGATATTCGTGCGGAGCGCCTTAAACGCTTCTTTGGCCTGAAAATCCAGTTCGTCCGGCTTTTTCAGTATTATTTTCTGCATATGGTCTCGCCTCTCCTTTTCCCTTCTATGACTGCGAAGCGTGTCTTTTCTTTCTGCGCTTCTTTCTCTTCGCCTTCCCGGAAGCTTTCTCATCACCGAATACAGGGATTGTGCCGAGAACCGTAAGTCCCAGATATCTCTCTACGTCCTCCGGCGTCCGAACCGAATCGTTCATAAGATATTCGACCACGATCAGGAACATGACCACAAATACTCCCAGTACACCGCCCATCATTGTATTCTTGGAGATACTGGGGCTGGTCTTCCGGGTGGGAAGATTTCCTTCCTCAATGATGTTCGGCGGCGCGGAGTCCATGATCTCCGCCATCCGGGCAGAGGCCACCGAGGCAAGCTCGTCCGCGATCAGCTTCGCCATATACGGATCATTGTCCTGCACCGATATAGTGAGAACGCGGGTATCCGATGGATTATCCACGCTGATCTTCTTCACAAGCGTTTCATGATCCATATCCAGATCCAGATTCTCGATCACCTTCCGAGTCACCGGCCGGCTGGTGATCATCACCTTATAATCCTTCGTCAGCTGCGTCCCAAGCTGCAGATCGCTCAGAGACGGCAGCGTCGTCGATTTGTTCACCACATAAAGCATCGTCGAGGATGTGTAGACCGGCTTCATGACAAAAGCGGTATACATGCCCGCAATGCCGGCAGCCAGCAGCCCGGCTGTCATGATCAGCCAGATGCCGCGCTTCAGCGCGTAAAAAAGCTCCATTAAATCAATTTCAACTTCTTCATCCTGATTAGTACCCATATATTATTCCTTTGCCCATGTTGGTCTTGCTACTCAAATGATCTCATCCCGGAGTACGCGTTCCGGATTCTTACGTAAAAGCTTCTCCGCATATTCCGCGCCGCAGTGCTTTTCAACCCACGCCGCGGCCTCTCTCATGCGGGGCGGACGGTAATGCATCCCATGAGAATCCGTTCCCAGAAAATGGATCCGCTCCTCCCTCAGAAGCCCCCTGACCCATCTGGTCTCCCGCGCAAGAGCGCTTCCTGTAACGGTCGCGGTATTCACCTGAAAACAGACGCCCAGTTCCTCCAGTCTTGCAAGAGCATCCGGCTTTCTGAGACATTCATACCTTTCGATATGGGCGGCAATCGGCAGATAACCGCTGTTTAAAAGGCTTCGAAACGTTTCTTCGATATGGCGAAAGCTTTCCGGAGGGGCAAATTCCACCAGTATGTAATGTCCCCCGGCAAGCGTATGGATCCGACCTTCCTTAAGCGACGGAACCGCAGACGTCGCGCCGTAGATCTCATTGCCCATGTTTAATTCGATCCTGCCGGCCAGATTGCTCTCAGACACCGCTTTCTTTAGAAGGCCGAACTGCCTTTCCTGACAGGCCGCCGCGTCCGTCTCGCCGGGCGCGATGTGCGGCGTACATATAACGCGGCAAACGCCTTCTTCGTATTCCCGGCGAAGCGCCGCAAGACTCTCCTCGATGCTTTCTGAACCGTCGTCTACTCCCGGTATCAGATGGCAGTGTATATCATGGAAGCCGTCCATAACGCTTCTGTCCTCCCTGAAGGTCCAATCGCTTATCGGTTCTTATGGCTGTGCAGCTTCGCGTTCTTTAAAGAATCGGCGCTCAGCCGGAAAGCGACGGATAATAGAATCCCGCAGACGCCCACGCACAGAATCGCCTTCGCGACCGACATGCGGTACATCCCGAAAAACTGTCCCATATATGCCGGAGTGACCGTCTCCCATCCGGCAAGGCCCTTCCATCCGAATACGATGCCGGTAAGCAGCAGCGCCGCGCCGCCGCCAAACAATATCCTGCTGTCATTGCGGACGCCATAGTCCGAATGATGGCTGATCAGATGCTGGCTCAGAACACACAGGATAAGCAGAACACAGAGAACCGGAACGCTCTTCCCGGCTGTCTGCCGGAACTGAATGGACAGATCGTGCCACCAGCAGCTGAACGGCCATCGCAGCAGGTTCTCATATTTCGTGCCGAGCCTGTCCATAAGGATATCCAGTCCTGTCCTGGACTTATCGGTCATCGCTATGGAACGGGTCTCCAGATACGCGCTGATATTCTCCCGGAGCCGGTCGGTCAGAAGGGACGTGTTCGCTTTATAATTTCCATCATGAAGGTCGTTCTGCAGCTGCTGTCTGGCAGCCATGACCACCCTCTCGTAGGTTATGGCTTCATCCATCACGGAATCGGGAATGTTCATTAGCGCCAGCGATATCCCGGTATCGCTCCGCAGCTCGTCATAGATTGCCCTGTAATACTCCGTATCGCTGATGCGGTTTAGTATGCTGCTGTCCTGAAACGCACCGATCCACAAGGCCGCGCACAGAAGCAGCATATATACCTCCGCCCCGCCGGCGATGCCCGATATGGTTCTTACCGCTGCCCGCATCTTGTGACGATGGCGGCCGC
Organism: uncultured Lachnospiraceae bacterium; assembly: GCA_947626365.1. GTDB lineage: Bacteria > Bacillota > Clostridia > Lachnospirales > Lachnospiraceae > UBA3402. Next base: position 51,655 of record CANQRW010000009.1, on the reverse strand, counting down.
TTACGAACTTAAGCCACAGCGCAAGCAGGAAACAGGCTGCTGTCACCGCTCCGCAGATAAGTATAAGTACCAAAAACATATCCGCAGGGATATGCAGATGTTCCATTCTCTGATCTGTATCCCGGCGAATGTATGCGTATGTCTGCTCCGGGGCCGCTTCCGCCGCTTCTAAGACCGCTATGGCTATCGGTGTGGGGGCGGTTTCTTCCGGCTGTGAAGCCGTTGTTTCTTCCGGCGGCTCTGTCTCCGCAGACGCTTCCGTCTCCGCCTCCAACGGTCTTTCCGTCTCAGATCCTTCCGGCGTCTCCTGCTGCCCGGACATCTCCGCCAGCGGCTGCCCCTGAGCCGCCGGTTCGGCCTGCAGCGGTTCTTCCGGCTGAATCCTGCCGACTTCCCGCAGATATCCGCTCTCGACGCCGGTCCGGACATTTTCGTAGATCTCGGAGATCACACTGTCCGCCTGGTCCGCCGTCAGGTCATACTCATCACTGGTCAGATAGGCCATGGCCGAATCGATGTATTCCTGCCGCACTTCATATATAATTCCATCCTGTTCGAACTGACCATAAATCACTGATACGATCCGCTGCTCATTCTCGTTGATATCCCCTGCGTATACAGTCATCGTCATTAACAGCACGAAAACTGCGGCAAAGAACGCGATCCGTCGCTTCATCTGAATACCAGAAAAATGGAGAGGCAATCTATAAAACAACTACCCCCCCACATTCCTATCCCCTTTCCCGATAACGTACAATAGATGCCTATGATTTAGTTCAGAGTTACCCTATAAGTAACCTCCGTACCATCTTCCAGGGTAACCGTATAGGAACCTGTCTGCCCCTTGTATTTATTGTAATTCGTCTCATTGATCCATGCTTCAGCCAGCTTTTCAAGATCTTCAGTGCCGTCAAATTTGAGCGTTAAACCGTCCGGAAGGGTTGCAACTACTGGTATATTCTCATTCCGACCCACGATTGTTTCCTCGAACATCCGCTCAACAAGGTCCTGCGCTTCTGCTAGTTTACTAGAGTTAGAAGCAGCGTCGTCCTCCAGAGTTACCGTACGTGACTTGGTAACCTGATTGTCCCCAGTCACTCTTGTCGTAACCTCACTGGCGGATTTAACAACTCCGCTCGACTTAGCCTCTTCGATCTGCGTGTTAATCTCGCTGTCTACTTCTCTCAAATTCTCTAAAACCTGGGGCTTAACCAACGGACTTGAAGAACTGCTGCTGCCACCGCCGCCGCTGCTGCCGCTGCTGGACGAGGCGGCCGCGATTGCCGTACCGTCGCTGTTATACTTCTTTGCCGTATAGGGCTTGCCGTTGGTCGTGCCGTTATCCGTGAAGTTATAGGTAACTCCATTGATCGTCTTCTGCCCTACATACAGAGCGCCGAATGTACCGTCGTGGGTTTCATTCATATAGTACACATTATTGTTGACCTCGATCAGGCCGCTGACCAGGGCGCCGGTGCTGTCCGTGAAATACCAGTGGTTGTCAGCGGGGTCAAGTACCCACCCCTTGGCCATTAAGGTGTCAGCCTTCAGATAATACCAGTGGCCGTCTGTATGCGCCACCCATTTCGATGCGGCATACTTCCCGTCATCGTTCAGATACTTCCAGTCGCTGGCGCCGACCTGCTCCCAACCGGCGGCCATAGAACTCATTGCGCTTCCTATAGAAAGCGCCGCTGCCAGCGCTGCTGCCATTACTCTCTTACATCTCATATTCCTTTCCTCCTTTATGTCCGTTGTTTAAGCGACCTTTTCGATTATTTTACCCCCCCGCGTTCGTTCGTCAATACCTAAAATCAATTTTTTAAGGATAATGGATCCGGCGATTCCGTGCCATGCGATCCCAAAGGAAATTCCCGCTGCGTATTGACAACGCCCCGGGCAGTGGATATAATGATTTCAGCTTGACAGCTGAACTGCCCCTTCCGGGCAGCTTCATCAATCTTACGCTTAAAGGAGATAGTATGAGACATCTGATCAATCCACTGGATTTCTCTGTCGGGGAAATCGACCGGCTGCTGGAACTGGCCGCCGATATCGAGCATAACCCTTCCAAGTATGCTCACGTCTGTGACGGCAGGAAAATTGCCACCCTTTTTTATGAGCCAAGCACGAGAACTCGCCTGAGTTTCGAATCCGCCATGTTGTCTCTGGGCGGTAGTGTTCTTGGCTTTTCTTCTGCCGATTCCAGTTCAGCCGCCAAAGGCGAGAGTGTGGCCGACACCATCCAGATCATTTCCTGCTACGCCGACATCTGCGCCATGCGCCATCCCAAGGAGGGCGCTCCGCTGGTAGCCGCCATGCATTCCAGGATTCCGGTCATCAACGCCGGAGACGGCGGACATCAGCATCCTACGCAGACTTTGACCGATCTGATGACCATTCGCTCCCTGAAGGGACGTCTGGGAGATATGACCATCGGACTCTGCGGCGACCTGAAATTCGGCCGCACCGTACACTCCCTTATCAACGCCATGGTCCGTTATCCCGGCATCCGTTTTGTACTGATCTCCCCGCCTGAGCTGCGGGTTCCCGGCTACATCCGTAAGGATGTCCTGGACGCCAACCACATTGAATACCGGGAGGTGGGCAATCTGGACGAGGCCATGCCGGAGCTGGACATCCTCTACATGACCAGGATTCAGAAGGAACGCTTCTTCAACGAGGAGGAATACATCCGCTTAAAGGACAGCTACATTCTGGACTGTGACAAGATGAAGCTGGCCAAGGAAGATATGTTCGTCCTCCATCCTCTCCCCAGAGTCAACGAGATTTCAGTTGAAGTGGACAAAGACCCAAGAGCCGCCTATTTCCGCCAGGTTCAGTACGGCGTGTACGTGCGGATGGCTCTGATCATGACGTTACTGGAGGTGGAAAAACCATGTTAAATATCAGCGGATTGAGCGAGGGCATCGTCCTGGACCACATTCAGGCCGGGAAAAGCCTGGATATCTACTATCATCTGGGACTGGACAAGCTGGAATGCCAGGTAGCCATTATCAAGAACGCCAAGAGCAATAAGATGGGACGCAAGGACATTATCAAGATTGAAGGGCCCATGGAGAACCTGGACCTGGAGGTCCTGGGCTATATCGATCACAACATCACCGTCAATATCATCCGGGATGAGAAGATCGTGGAGAAGAAAAAGCTGAAGCTTCCCAAGAAAATCACCAACGTGATCCACTGCAAGAACCCCCGCTGCATCATCTCCATCGAACAGGAACTGCCGGACGTGTTCTACCTGGCCGATGAAGCCATGCAGACCTACCGCTGCCTGTACTGCGAAGAGAAATACGGGACCCACAAGAAGCATTCATGACGTAATACAGCCCGAAGGCCGTCTGCTATATTCACAGACAGTCTCCGGGCTGCTTTCATATCATCGGCCGGCGGCCGTTATTTACATAGGCACCCCATTAATATACCGTCCCGTCCGGCCCCGCGTACCTTCCGTTGGGAGTGTAACGGTTGGCGTACATGGCGCCGTAGGTTCCGTCGTGCTGTTCGTTCAGATAGTAAGTCTTACCGCCGATATTCTGGTATCCCACCAGCATCCTGCCGTAGGATCCGTCATGGTTGGTGTTCATATAGTAATACATTCCGCCAACATACTGCCAGCCGGCCAGCATAAGTCCGCTGCTGTTCAGCAGATACCATTCATTGGCAGAAGGCTCCACCCATCCGGTGGCGCGGACTCCTCCGATCATGTAATACCAGTTGTTGCCGCTGCCCTGCCATCCCGTATATCCGGCCGCAGGCATACTGCCTGTATTGCCGGGGCCGCCAAAATTCCCTGTGGACGGAGGAAGAGGAACATTGCCGCTCCCTCCCGGACCGCCGGAATAGGGATTGTAGCCGCCGGGATTCGGCGGATTATAGCTGCCGTCGTCGTCATAGCTGGTTCCATGCCTGGTGGCTGTGGGAATCTTGAAATCATACCGGTCCACGTCTTCGCTGTCATCGATGCCGCCGCTGCTGAACACATACTGGGTCTCCGCAATGAAACGGTCCGAGGTGGAAGTTCCCTTGGTGGCCTTCACGGACACGTCCACATTCTCATATTTCCCTATATAGCTGCTGAGGCTGATGCTGTTAGTCGTAGTGGATTTCTTCGTGCTCTTCACATTGCCGTTCTTATCCTCGTAATAGATCTTGACGGAATAACCCTTGGCGTAAGGCACCTTCTCCCAGGTGGCTTTCTTGCTGTCCTCGTCAATGGTAATACCGGTTACCGCGTCCAGTACATGGAACGGATAGGTCTTTGCCTTGATGGTCATTCTTCTGGAATTGCTGGAGGTGACGGACATCTCATAGGCGCCGTAAACGCTTACCTCCGTGCCGGATACAAACTCATCTCCGCTGTCCGTCCTCAGCTGAATCGTGTAGGTGTAGGATTTGCCCGGATCGGGATCATTATTGGAGACCGAATAGCTGCTGATCTCACCGTAACCGTCCTGAATCACCGGTTCCATGCCGGCTGCTGTCCCGCCGGCCTCCATACTGTAAATCTCGTCCTCCGGCACCAGGCTGATATACACATCCGACGCAAACGCGGTCATGGTCATAGCCATCATGGTCATGGCCGACAGGCAGACGCCGCTGAGTACAGCCAAAGCAAACTTCTTCCTCTTCATGGTACTTCCCTCCCTCTTCGCCGGCGTACCTGCCCCGGGTACCGCCGCGGTTAAATAGTTCATGAAACAGAGATGAGCAAGACGATAAGCCGGGTTATGTCGTTGAGTGATCATCTATCTAGGCCTGACGTCACCGCCAGGCTCAAGCGACCTACCCGAAAGCAGACGGGCCGCCTTACGCTTTCTGTTCGGTCTTGCTTCGGATAAGGTTTACATGTGCCCCGGATGTTACCACCCGGGCGGTAGTCTCTTACACTGCCCTTCCACCCTTACCGGCCGAAACCGGCGGTACATTTCTGTTGCACTGTCTCTGGAGTCGCCTCCGCCAGACGTTATCTGGTATCCTGCCCTGTGAAGCCCGGACTTTCCTCTCCCGCGGCCTTTCGGCCATCGCGGCAGCGATCACCTGTCTTGCTCAATAACTGATTTTACCATAGAACGGAAAACTTTCCAACTTTATTTTTTCTGAATTATTCTTACATTTTCTGAACCTTGCCGCTTGCAGGAAACGCAGGCTCTTTCTCGCGGCGCTTTGCGCCTGTTCTTTCGCGCAGCGCTTTACGCCTGTTCTTTCGCGCGGCGCTTTATGCCTGTTCTTTTGCGCGGCAGCCCGCATGACACCGCCGATCCGGCTTCTTCCCTACACCGGGAAACAGCTGCCGCCGATAAACTCCCGGACGATGGAATTGTTGGGAATGGTCTTGCTGTCCACTCCCAGGAAATAATCCAGGAATTTCAGGAGGCGCTTGGCCTCCCCGTACTCCGGACAGTCCTTGGGAATCTGGAACAGGAGAGGCTCCGCGTACAGCTTCAGCACCGCCAGCTCATACACCGACGCCGAATTAAACATGACATCCGCCTCTTCCTGGTAAGGAAAGATGTTCTTCTCCTCGCCTCTCCGGACGGAAGGCCACCGGCTGATGGTGTCCCGGGCAGTCGCGCCTCTGGTTCTGGCGTCCCGGACCATCCTGCGGATCAGCCTGCCGTCGGTGGTGGGAATCCGGTTGTGCTCGTCGATGTTCAGCTGGGTCAGGGCGCTGATGTAGATCTTAAACTTGCTCTCCTTGGGCAGAGCATAGGAAAACTTATCGTTCAGACAGTGGATGCCCTCGATCACCAGAATGTCCTCCGGCCCCAGCTTCAGGTATTTGCCCTTGTACTCCCGCTCCCCGGTGATGAAATTATACTGGGGCATCTCCACCGTCTCGCCGGTCAGAAGCCGGTTCATATCTTCGTTGAACTGCCGGATATCCAGGCACTCCAGAGCCTCATAATCGTAATCTCCGTTCTCATCCCGGGGACTGTTCACCCGGTTGACAAAATAGTCGTCAACCGCGATCGGGTGGGGCTTCAGGCCCAGCGCCTGGAGCTGAATGGAAAGGCGGTAGGAAAATGTGGTCTTTCCCGAGGAGGAAGGTCCCGCGATCATGATGAATTTCTTATCCGGCTGCCGGGCGATCATCTCCGCGATCTGGCCGATCCGCTTCTCCTGCAATGCCTCCTGGATAAGGATCAGCTTGGTAGCATAGCCATGGCAGACCTGCTCATTAAGGGCTCCCACATCCTCAATCTCCATCTTCTTACCCCACTGGGAGGACTCCTTCAGCACCTCAAACAGTTTCCTGCTGGGCACAAACTCCGGCACCACGTCCGGATTTTCCATGGTGGGCAGCATCAGCACGAACCCGTACTCATAGGGCACCAGATCGAACTGCCTGATGTAGCCCGCGTTCTGGGCCATATACCCGTAGAAATAATCCTCAAAGCCGTCCAGACTGTACAGGTTGGTCCTGGAAACCCTGCGGAAAGAGAACAGCCTGGCCTTATCGTGCATGCCGTATCTGTCAAATAGTTCTACCGCCTCCTGGGTATTGACGCTCCGCTTCATAATGGGCAGCTTCCGTTCCGCATACCCGCGCATCCTGGCCTTCACCCGGCTCAGAAGTTCTTCCGTTATCTCAAAATCTCCTCTCGGCTCCACGAAAAAGCCTTTTCCCACAGAAAAATCCACGGCCAGCCGCTCAATCCGTCCTTCTCCCACTACCTCATGAAAGGCTTTCAGCATCATCAGCGTAGCCGTCCGCTGGTAGGCCTGCATTCCCGGCTTCTCCTCCGTGGTGATAAAACGCACATGACTGTCGCCTTTGACCTTTTTGTGGAGCTCCGACAGCTTTCCGTTCACGGAAGCCAGAATGATATGGTTGTGATACTCCGGCTGGAACTCGTCCGCGATCTCATAGAGCCGGGTTCCCGCCTCATATTCTCTCTCCTGTCCGTCTATGAACACTCTCACCGGTCTGCCCCCTTTCTGTCAATCTCCTTACCAGGACACCACAGGGAATTTCAGCGGCATGGTCAGAATCTCCGCCTTCCCGCTGATCTTCTCCCTGCAGTAGTCCGCCATAAAATCTATAAAAATATGTTCCAGTCCGTAATGTCCGGCGTCGATCACCGCCAGCCCCTGGGCAGCGGCGTCGATTCCGTCATGGTGGCCTATATCCCCGGTGATCAGCACCTGAGCCCCGGACTGAAGCGCCGCCCGGGTCATGCCTTTTCCGGAACCGGGACAGACCGCCGCCCGGCGGATCAGCCCCTCCGCCTGTTCCGATCCGTACACGGTCACAAACGGCAGATCAAACTTCCGCTTTACCTGCTCTGCCAGTTCCTTTAAGGGAACCGTCCTCAGCAGGATTCCGGATTTGCCGATGCCGTACTCCCTTCCGTCCTCCGTCTGCCCCATAACCTCCAGAGGCTTTCCGTCCAGAAGATGAAGGGCAGCCGCGGCCAGGTCCGCCATACAGCCGGGGGCCGCGTCAAAATTGGTGTGCATGGCATAGCAGCAGATATCGTGGCTTATCAGCTTCAAAAGCCTCCGGCCGATAAAATCCTGATCGTTAATCTTCTTCATGGCGGAAAAGATCAGCGGGTGATGGGTCAGGAGCAGATCCGCTCCTTCCCTCACCGCCCTGTCCACCGCCTCATCATCCGCGTCAAGGGCTATCAGTACTTTTTTAATCTCCTTATCGTTCCGGCCGCACAGAAGTCCCGGATTATCCCACTCACAGGCATAACGTTCCGGCGCCAGCATCTCCAGTCTCTCCATCCATTCTCCGCAGTTCATCTTATACCCCTCTTCTTTCCGTCAGATTGCAGCCGTCTCTCACTTCAGCCATCCTTTTAACAGCGTTTCGATCTCCGCCGCCTTCCGGCGCAGTTCCTCTCTCCTGGCAGCGGCCCCCTCCCCCTTCTGCAGAGCAAGGTCAGCCAAAATCTGCCCGTAAAGGGCGCTCTCGTGTTCCAAAAATTTCTTAAGAACCGGGTTCCTGCCGCGAATCAGACAAGGACCGTAGAGAGCCTCCGCAGGACTCAGCTCCCTCATAACGCCAGGAACCGCATCCATGACCACATAATATTTACCCTCTTCCTCCACCATATCTTCACGGCTGATAACGAATCCGTTTTCCTGCAGATAATACCGGACCTTGTCCGGCTCCGACTGAGGAGACAGGATCCAGTGGGCGACATCCTGCCCCAGCCTGCGCCCGCCTTCCAGAATATGTATGATCAGCTGGCCGCCCATGCCGGCCGCAATAACCGTGTCCGCCTCCCCGGCCTCCAGCTTCTCCACTCCGTCGCTGAGCCTTACGCCGATCCGGTTTTCCAGCCCATGCTGAAGAATGTGCTCTTCCGCCCGGTCCAGAGGCCCCTGTCTCACATCCATGGCGATGGCCGACTCCGCAATCTGCCGCTCGATCAGCGCAATGGGCACATACCCGTGGTCCGTTCCCACATCAGCCACCCGGCTGCCCGGCTTCACAAAGGAAACCACCAGCTCCAGTCTGTCAGATAATCTCATCATCATTCGTCCAGATAATCCTTCAGTTTTTTGCTTCTGCTGGGATGACGCAGCTTTCGCAGGGCCTTGGCCTCAATCTGGCGGATCCTCTCCCGGGTCACCGTAAACTCCCGGCCCACTTCCTCCAAGGTCCTGGGCCGCCCGTCCTCAAGGCCGAACCGAAGCTTAAGCACCTTCTGTTCCCGCTCCGTAAGGGTGGAAAGCACTTCCAGAAGCTGCTCTCTGAGAAGGGTATAGGTGGCCGCATCCACAGGGACCGCCACATGGTCGTCCTGGATAAAATCTCCCAGATGGCTGTCTTCCTCCTCGCCGATGGGAGTCTCCAGCGATACCGGCTCCTGGGAAATCTTCATGATCTCCCGCACCCGGTCCACAGGCATCTCCATCCTCGCGGCAATCTCCTCCGGCTGAGGCTCCCGGCCCAGCTCCTGCAGAAGCTGCCTGGAAGTGCGGATCAGACGGTTGATGGTCTCCACCATATGAACCGGAATCCGGATGGTCCTGGCCTGGTCGGCGATGGCCCTGGTGATCGCCTGGCGAATCCACCAGGTAGCATAGGTACTGAATTTATAACCCTTGGTATAGTCAAATTTCTCTACGGCTTTGATAAGACCCAGATTGCCTTCCTGAATCAGATCCAGAAACTGCATGCCCCGCCCCACATACCGCTTGGCGATGCTGACCACCAGACGCAGATTGGCTTCCGCCAGACGCTTTTTGGCGTCCTCATCCCCCAGTTCGATGCGTTTGGCCAGCTCAATCTCCTCGTCGGTGGACAGAAGGGGAATCTTGCCGATTTCCTTTAAGTACATGCGGACCGGATCCTCCAGTCCCACGCCCTCCGGAACCGACAGGTCGATGTTCTCCAGATCGATCTCTTCCTCCGCATCCAGATCCACGTCATCATCGATGAACATATCATCCAGATCGTCGTCTGCGCCCATATGAATCACGTCAACCCGGTTGGCATCCAGAAACTCATAGACTCTGTCCCATTTGTCGGAATCCAGATTGTCGTCCTTAAAGAAATCCTCCACTTCCCGGCTGTCCAGCGTATTCTTCTTCTGCCTGGCCTCCGCCAGAAGCTTCTGCAGCTTTTCCTCGAATCCCAATACCTTTTCGTCCATATGGTCCTACCTTTCCGTAGTCTGCATATAGTTTTTCCTTAATCAAAAGAAATATGCAGTGTCTTAAGCGCGCCCTGGGCTCTGATGATCTCCTGCAGCTGCCCCATGTCCGAGGCGTTTCTGCTGGCCTCATCCAGGCTGTTCTTGCGCACCTTTATCACCGTTTCCACAAACGCTTTCTTCTGCTCCTCATCATTCAGCGGACTCTTAAGACTGGCATTAAAAAGCGCCGCAACCTCCCTGTACTGATCCTGATCATTGATAAAATGATTCAGAATCTCGGCCGGATTCAGACTGCCGGCCTGATGATCCTCAAACACCATCACGGCAACCTGATGGTAAAGCTCCTCCCTGAAATCCTCCGGCGTGATGATGCCTTCGATCCTGTCAAACAGCTCCGGATTCTCGATGAGCCACGTGAGCAGGAGCCTCTGGGACTGTCTGGCCCCGTCCTCCTTCTCCTTCCGCTTCTCCCGGGGAGAAGACGGTCCCCGGTTTTCCGGCACCATGCCCGGGCGGATCCGCCCGGCCAGCCGGTTCACCAGCTGTTTCAGATCCTGATAATTGATCATCTGTTCCCTGGATACGGCCTGAATGTAATTGTCCCGCTCCAGGGCCTCGGGAAACTCCAGAAGCTTTCTGGCCGTCTCATTATAGAACCTGGTCTTCTGCTCCGGATCCTCCAGATCGTAATTCCGCTTCAGCACGTCGATCTCAAACAGGAAGCTGTTCTTCGCCTGGTCGATCCGTTTGCGGAAAGCGTCGGCTCCCAGATTCTTGATGAATTCGTCCGGATCCTTATAGGGTTTCATGTTCAGCACTTTGCAGGAGATTCCCACTTCCTTCAGTATGGGAATGGCCCGCAGCGCCGCCGCCACGCCGGCCCCGTCGCTGTCGTAGGTGAGGATCACCTGGTCTGTATACCGCTTGATCAGCGCGGCGTGCTGGGAAGTGAGGGCCGTACCCAGAGACGCCACCGCATTGGTGAAGCCCGCCTGGTGCATGGCGATCACGTCCATATATCCCTCGCAGAGCATCAGATATTTCTCCCGGGACGTCCTGGCGAAATTCAGGCCGTACAGATTCCGGCTCTTGTCAAACAGCTTCGTCTCCGGGGAGTTCAGATATTTGGGAGTACCGTCTCCCATGACACGGCCTCCGAAGCCGATCACACGGTTGTTCACATCCATGATGGGAAACATGACGCGGTTCCAGAACTTGTCCCTGCTGCCTCTCTCTTCAATGGTCACAAGCCCTGTTTCCTTCAATATCTCATCTTTATATCCCCTGCTCCTCAGATATTGGTACAGGCTGTTGCCTGTTCTGGCCGCGTAGCCCAGGCCGAAATGCCGTATGGTATCGTCGGTCAGCCTGCGGCCGGTCAGATAGTCGTATCCCTGCTTTCCCGAAGGCTGCTTCAGCTGATAGTAGAAATAATTGGCCGCCAGCTTATTGATCTCCAGCAAAGTGGCTTTCAGGTCCGCCTGGGCCCTGGCCTCTTTGGACAATTCCTCCTTGGGCAGTTCCACGCCGGCCCGGTCCGCCAGCATCTTGAGGGCCTCGGAAAACGTATAATTCTCATATTCCATCAGAAAAGTAAACACATTTCCTCCGGCGCCGCAGCCGAAACAATAATACATCTGTTTGCCCGGCGACACGGAGAAGGAAGGGGATTTCTCATTATGGAACGGGCACAGCCCAAAATAGCTGCTGCCCCTCTTCTGCAGCTTCACATACCCGGACACGACATCCACAATGTCACTGCGGGACCGCACCTCTTCCACAATATCATCCGGATAGTACATGGCTTCTCCTCCTTTCCTCTGACCGTATCTTTTCAGCTGATCTATTATCTCTGCAGACGCATACCCGTCTGAAACATACCGGCCTGCAGGCGCCGGCTGCCTGTCTCCCGACTGCCGGCCTCTCCGCTGCCTGTCTCCCCGCTGCCGGCCTCTCCGCTGCCTGTCTCCCCGCTGCCGGCCTCTCCGCTGCCTGTCTCCCCGCTGCCGGCCTCTCTACAGCGGTTTCCAGGACTTCGGCACGAACAGTTCCTCAAACATGGCGATGGCGTAATGGTCGGTCATGCCGGCGATATAATCGCAGACTACCCGGTCCTTCGTCTCGCCCCGCTCCGCCTTCATCCGCAGATATTCCTCCGGCAGCTTGTCCTCATGGTCCATATAGTAATGATACAGCATCTCGACGAGCTGCTGAGCCTTTTTCTCCTCCGCTTTCGCCACGCTTCCGCTGTACACGTTGGCGAACATCCATTTCCGCAGGCCCTGCATGGCCGCCTCCATATCCGGCGACATGACGATCTCCGGCCTGCCGCAGCTGCTGTTAATGATATCGTGGATCATGTTGTTCAGACGGTCACGGACGTTTCCGCCCAGTACCTGGGTGTATTCCTTCGGAAGGTCCTTCTCCTCGAAGATTCTGGCCCGGATGGCGTCGTCGATATCGTGGTTAATGTAGGCGATTTTGTCTGAATACCGGACGATAGCCCCCTCCAAAGTGGAAGGATGGCCGGAAGTCCGGTGGTTCAGAATCCCGTCCCGCACCTCCCAGGTCAGATTCAAACCTTTTCCGTTCTTCTCCAAAACCTCTACCACCCGGACGCTCTGCTTATAATGGGAAAATCCCTTCTCGGAAATCTGATCCAGAATGTATTCTCCGGAATGGCCGAAAGGCGTATGCCCCAGATCATGAGACAACGCAATCGCCTCCGTCAGGCTCTCATTCAGCTTCAGGGACTTGGCGATGGTTCTGGCAATCTGAGATACTTCCAGCGTGTGCGTCAGGCGGGTCCGGTAGTGATCCCCCTCCGGAGCCAGAAACACCTGGGTCTTATGCTTCAGCCGCCGGAAGGATTTGCAGTGGATAATACGGTCCCGGTCCCTCTGGTATTCCGGCCGAATGTCACACAGGGACTCCTTTCGGTCCCTGCCTCTCGTCTCCCTGCTGAAGGATGCGTAGGGACTCAGCGTCTGATATTCCATCTCCTCCAGTTCTTCTCTGATTGACATAGACACCACTCCTCTATTCTATGTATATTTTCCGAAAATGAATTTATGCCTGACGCCGGTCCCGGCCGGCGTCCCTCCCGGATTTCCAGGCAGTCAAACCTCTCCGCGCCTAAATTCCCGGCCGGCCCGATTCGTCGTCCCTCCCGAATTTCCGGTCGGCACGGATATGGGCCTCCAGCTGCTCCTGATATGCCCCTTCGTCCAGAGGCAGAGCCACAGGCTGTCCGGTCCAGGCGGAAAGGTAAGCGGCGTTGGCAAGCTCCATGGCATGTTCCCCTTCCTTTCCCGGCGCGATCAGCGGGCAGCCGGTCAGAACCGCCATGGCAAAATTGTCAAGCATCCCTTCATAATTTTTCGCGACAGGATAGGTTTCCTTCTCAGCGGACAGTCCCAGTTCGGTTCGGTTCTGGCAGGCGGAAGTTCTCCCGTACTCCAGGCTGTCCTGGTCGTAGGTGATGATCTGAAGGTTATCTCCTTCCAGGATCAGCGTGCCCCTGCTTCCCACAACCTCCAGCTTCTCCCGGCTGACCGCCTCTCCGGTAGTCACAAAGAAACTGCCGCTGAGCCCGCCGCCGTAATCCATGAGGATGCGGCTTTCATCATCCACCGTGAAATCATTATATTTTCCAAAACGGATATCTCCGTACACCTTCTCCGGCATCCCGAACAGCCACTGCCAGATGTCCAGCAGATGATGACCCTGATTGATCAGGACGCCTCCGCCCTCGCCGGCCCATGTGCTGTGCCATCGGCCTGACTTATGATAAGAGCTGGTCCGGTAAGGCTCCGTATTCTCCATGGAGATTCGGAGGAGCTTTCCCAGTCCGCCGCTGTCCAGAATTTCTTTTATCCTCACATAGCGGCTGTAAAGCCGCTGATGGAACATCATGGCGTACACCGCGTCAGCCTTCTCCGCCTCCCGGCTCATAAAGCGGGCCTCCTCAATGGAAATCCCTGCCGGTTTGTCGCAGAACACATGCTTCCCCAGCCGGAAAGCCGTCGCTGCCAGCCCGGCGTGGGAATCGTGAGGCGTCACGATCAGGACCCCGTCAAACAGCTCCGGTTCCGCAAACAGCTCCTCGCTGCTGCCAAACACCTCCGTCTCCGGCTGCAGACCGGTCTTCGCCCACTGGCGCGCCGCCTCGCTTCTGCAGACCGCGGCAGTCAGTTCCATATGAGGGACTTTTCCTCCCCCGATCATAGCCGCGTATTTGCGCCCCATAGCTCCTGTTCCGATCAATGCCATGCGGACTTTCTTATCTCCGCTGATCCCATTCTGACAGGTTTTCATGACCTTACCCCTTTCGCCAATCGACGGTTCCGCCGCAGCCGGCTTTTACCCCAGTTTTTATTCTACCACCATATCCGTATAAAGTCACCCGGTTTTTCCATCTTTTAAACAGATGCGCTCACGCCGGCAGACTGTCCCGCAGGCACAATTTCCCCCAGCCTGCCAGGGGATTGGGCCAGCTGTCGTAACCCGGAAGCTGCCTCGCGCCCCGCTGCAGATAGGCTTTCAGCTTTTCCCCATAAAGAAAGGGATCATGGCCGTCGGCAATCCCCCACTGCATGAGAAGGGCCGCGCTTCCGGCTGCCACCGGGGCGGCAAAGGACGTTCCCGTCACCGGCTCATAACCTCCGCCGTTTTGAGGGGCCATCAGGTTCACGCCGGGAGCGACCAGGTCCGGTTTCACCTGGTTCGTCTCCCTGGTAAATCCCCGGCCGGAGAAATCCGCGTACGTCTCGTAAGCGCTGTTGTAAGCCCCCACGGAGATTGCCTTATCTGCCGTGGAAGGAATCGTCAGCGTCGTATCCGGCGAGGACGGCAGAAAATAGGTAGACCGGTTCAGAACCGCTGCAGACGGCAGCCAGAAATCGTATCTGCCCCTCAGGATTCTCTGGGGCGTCAGACGAAACCGCCAGATACCGCTTGAAAGATACTGCCCCTGAAGCGGAAGCAGATCAAAATAGATTTCCTGGGCCGGACTGTAAGGGCCAGGCTCCCCGTAATACAGAAGGATTCTGGTATCCCCGTAGTCCCAGGTCTGAGGACCGGCCACCGGCGGAAGGGGGCCCAGCACCTGGCCGTCAGGCGCGATCAGCGCGACCTGAAATTCATCTGCGTAATTCTTCCACAGCTGGATACTGATTTCCGTCTCATAAGAAGAAACGGACAGCTCCAGCTCCTGAGGTTTTCCTTCTGTCAGAAAGCCTGACACATGTCCGCCGCCGGCCCCCTCGTTGCCGGCGCCGATGACAATGACATTCCTGCCGAATTCCGCCGCGGCGTCAATATAGGTTTCCAGAAGGCTGGTTCCGTCGTGGGAGCCATAGGTATTGCCAAAACTGATATTGACGGCCAGAGGTTTTCCGGCTTCGGCGGCATACCGCACCGCCCAGTCCAGCCCCCTCATCAGTTCTGTAGTCCTGGGAAATCCCGCAGGATCCGGCGCCCCCAGTTTCACGATCAGCAGGCTGCTCTCATAGGCCACTCCCCGGTACCTTCCCTGACTCTCCCTGCCGTTTCCCGCCGCGATTCCCGCCACCGCCGTCCCGTGACCGCTGCCGTCAAAGGAAGGCACCAGCCTGCGCCCCGCCGTCCTGTTTCCGGTTTCCAGGGCCTCATCGATTTCCTCCTTCGTAAAAATGCGGCCCAGATTCTGATCCCACAGCCTCTCAATCCGGGTGGTTCCGTCCGGATTCCGAAAGTCCTCATGAAAATAATCAATTCCCGAATCCAGTACCGCCGTCAGCACCCCGCGTCCGGTCAGATTGGGAAGATAGGCGTTTCCCTCAATCTGCAGAGATGTAATACAAGAGGCTGACTTTGCCTGGTTTACGGCAAAATACAGCCTCTTGGGTTTCTCAATATATTCTACTTGGGGCAGGCCGCTGACAAGTCCGATCATGGACTCGGGGACTGTCAGAATCGAGTAATTATTCAGCAGCCGGCAGCCGCGAATAGAAGCGGCCATCTTCTCTCCGGCTGCGCCTGCGCTTCCGGTATCCCTGCCCCGCCCTCTGCCATCCTCCGGGTTCTCGTACTCTGCAAACTCAGTCCCTTGAAGACGGACAGTATGTGGCCCTCTGCCGTCCTCCGGGTTCTCATACTCTACAGACTCCGGCAGGGGCTGGCTGTGCTTTACGATCAGCTCCCAGGTCCGCTCCTGACGGTTATAGCCTGCGGACAGGTTTTCGGAGGCCGCCAGCTCTTCCGGCGTCGCCTCCAGGGACAGGTTCAGAAGATTTTCCAGTTTCTGGTTCTGCATGAAATTCCTCTCGGTTTCCTCTCATGCAATCTTATGACTTATCACCCTTCCATATACCGATGCAGCGTCTTCCTCACAGCTCCCGGGCCTGCCAGAAGCTCCCCGAACATACCCTCGATCTTTCCGGCAAGTCCGGCACGTACCAGATCCGTTCCGAACAGCACCGGATTGGACAGAATCGGCTCCATCTTTCCTTCCGCGCTGGCCGGATCTCCCAGAGTGATTCCCGCCATCTGGGACTTCAGCTTCTCCAGCATGGGATCGCTGCTCAGCTCCATGGGTTTCCCTTCATCATCTGCGCCCAGAAGATACCGAAGCCACCCGGCGATGACCAGAGGAATCGCCGTCAGGCTGGTGATATCCAGCTTCTCGTCCGCCAGATAGGACTTAATGGTCTCACCGAAACGGACCGGGATCTTCTGGCTGGTGTCCGTCGCAATCCTCTGGGGCATATCCGGGATAAACGGATTGGGCAGACGGCGGTCCACCACCTCGTGGATGAACTCCATGGGCTTTATGATTCCCGGATCCGTCACCACCGGCATCCCTTCCGTATATCCAACCCTTTCCACCAGCTTCTTTAAATCCTCATCCTTCATCTCCGCCGCGATCCGGTCGTAGCCCAGGAGACAGCCGTATACCGCCAGGGCCGTGTGCAGCGGATTTAAGCAGGTAGTCACCTTCATCCGGTCCGTCCGGTTCACCGTGTCACGGTCCGTCAGGTACACCCCTGCCTTTTCCAGAGGCGGACGTCCGTTGGGGAAACGGTCCTCCACCACCAGATACTGGGGAACCTCCGCATTGACAAAAGGCGCTATGTAGGTGTTCTTTCCGGTGATCACCGGAGCCATCCCCTCGATTCCGTCAGCTTCCAGGGCCGATTCCACCTCGGCAGCCGGACGTGGCGTGATCTTGTCGATCATAGTCCATGGGAAGGATACCTCCGTCTCGTCGGTAAGCCACTCCACAAACGCCGCCGGGACATGGCCTCTCCTCTGCCATTCTCCTGCCACTGTCACCAGGCTTGCCCGCAGCTTCTCTCCGTTATGGCTGCAGTTGTCCATACTGACCACCGCCAGAGGCGCCTTACAGGTACGGAACCTTTCATACAAAAGGGCAGCCACCATACTCATGGCATGCCGGGCCGTCCGCGGGCCGCCCTCCAGATCCGCTTCCACCACCGGGAAATAATGTCCCTTCAGATCCGTAAGGGCATATCCCTTCTCCGTGATGGTAAAGCTGATCATCTGAAGAGATGGGCTGGCAAATACGTTCTTTAAATACTGCATGGATTCCTGGTCGCCGGAATCCGCCTTCACGCCCCGGGCCACGCTGGCCACAATCTCCCGCTCCATGGAGCCGTCTGGGCACAGGCTGACCATCATGGTCAGATTATCATAAGGCTCATAAATCTGATCGATAATATCATAATCAAAGGTTTCCGCCGCAATGATGCCGCTCTTCTGCAGTCCCTGCTCCAGAAGCCTCTGCTGCAGCACGGCGATAAAACCGCGGAAGATGTTGCCCGCCCCGAAATGCACCCATACCGGCGCCTCTTCCGTTGCAGAGATCATGGCCTCCACATCAAAACCGGGCAGCTTCACCCCGGCTTTCTCCCAGAGGGCAGTTTCCTTCAGTTCTTTCCGACACAGCTTCATTTCTCCTGTTCTCCTTCCTCAACTATTCTCTCCACAATATCCATATAATCGGAACAATATTTTTCGTAAAGAGGCATCATCGCCTCCCGGAACCGCGCCCTTTCCTCTGCGGAGAGTTCGATGACCGTACATCCTGCCTCCCGCACCCGGCGCTCCGAGTCCTCCGAACGGCGGGTCCAGAGCTGCCGCTCGTACTCGGCGGATTCCCGGGCGCACTGGCGGAGAATCTCCTGATCCTCCGGCGGCAGCTTCTCCCATGTGATCTGGGAGATCATCTGCACTTCCGGCAGACGGCTGTGCTCGTCCACCGTATAGTAGGGAGCTACCTCATAATGGTTCATGGATTCATAGGATGGCCAGTTGTTCTCCGCCCCGTCGATCTCACCGGTTTCCAGGGCAGAATAAACTTTATCATAACTCAGGGGCACCCCCGTGCCTCCCATGGTCTCGATCATCTCTGTCATCATGGTGGATTCCTGGACGCGGATCTTCATGCCTGCCACATCCTCCAGCTTCTCAATGGGCTTCTTCGCCGTGTAGAAGCTTCTGGCGCCGGCATCATACCAGGAGAGCCCTACCAGGCCGTAGTTCCCCAGTTTCCCCATGAACTCCTGCCCAATGTCGCTTTCCAAAACCCTCCACATATGTTCCGAATCCACGTACAGATAGGGCATCTGCAGTACGTTCAGCTCCGGCACGAACTCCGCCACGGATCCCAGAGAAGCCCGGACAAAATCGATGCCTCCGTACTGAAGCTGTTCCACCACCTCCTGCTCATCCCCCATGACGCCTTCAGCGCGGACCAGGATCTGGATTCTTCCGTTGGTCCGTTCCTTCACCAGCTCCGCGAATTTGTAGGCGCCTCTGGTAGTGGGATAGTCTTCCGCCTGGTTCTCCGAATACGTGAAGACGTATTCCGGAACCGCCTCCGTCTCCTGTGTTTTTTCCGCCGAAGGACCGCAGGAGACGACAGCTGCACAGGTCAAAAGCGCGACGGTGCAAAGCACCGCCGCACAATGATATTTCTTATCTGTAAAGGAACATCTTTCTTTCGCCATCTGTACCTCTTTCCCGCACAGGCGGTTGATACATTGCTTGTTTTTCCTTTTCGCTTCTTGGCCCACTCGCAGGCACGCGCCTGCGGCGCTCCTCTGACTGCTTCGCAGCCGGCCTGCTCGTTAACGGCGCAGGAAAAACAAATGCCGCTGACGCGCCGCTTGTTTTTCCTTTGCGCTCGTTACGTTACATAGCTCCCAGCATCGTAGGAAGACCCAGGCTGATCATGGGAACGTAAGTGATCAGAAGCAGCGTAATGATCATGCAGATGTAGAAAGGCAGGGTAGCCTTTACCACACGCTCCATGGGCTCCTTGGCCACGGCGGAACCGATGAACAGCACAGCGCCTACCGGAGGAGTCAGAAGTCCGATACCGCAGTTCAACACCACCATGATACCGAACTGGATGGGGTTGATTCCGATGGAAGTAGCGATGGGCAGCAGGATCGGCGTAGCGATCAGAATGATGGGGGCCATATCCATAATGCAGCCCAGAACCAGCAGGATGATGTTCAGCATCAGAGCCAGCAGGTAGGGATTGGTAGTGATTCCGGTGATGGCGTTGGCCGCCAGTTCCGGAACGTGGAGCATGGTCAGGCAGTAGCCGAATACGTTGGAGGTGGCGATCAGAATCAGAACAATAGACAGGGTGTCCACACAGTCGCTGAGAACTCTCCACACGCCCTTCCAGTCAAGGCCCTTGTAGATGAACACGCTGACGATCAGGCTGTAGATAACGGCGATAGCCGCGGATTCCGTAGCCGTGAACACACCTCCGACCACGCCGAATACCACGATCAGCACGGCCGCCAGAGCCCAGAAGGATACGGACAGCTGCTTTAACAGTCCCTTAAGGCTGAACTTCTCGCCCTTGGGATAATTGCGCTTCACCGAGATGATGTAGGAACCGATCATCAGGGTAACCGCCAAAAGAGCGCCGGGAATGTAGCCCGCCAAAAACAGAGCGCCTACGGAGATGCCGCCGGCCGTGGTGGCGTAGATTACCATGTTATGGCTGGGGGGAACCAGAAGGCCCTCGCAGGAGGATGTAATGGTTACAGCCGTTGAGAAATCGGCGTCGTAGCCCTGGTCCACCATCATGGGGATCAGGATGGAGCCCAAAGAAGCCGTATCGGCGGATGCGGAACCGGAGATACCGCCGAAGAAATAGGACGCCACAATATTAACCATGGCCATACCGCCCCGCATCCATCCGACGCAGGAGTTGGCCAGAGCAATCAATTTTTCAGAAATGCCGCCGGTACCCATAAGGCAGCCCATGGTGATAAAGAAGGGAACCGCCATCAGGCTGAAGGAGCTGATACCGCGGACCATCTGCTGACACACAACGCTTAAGGAATTGCCCATCTTCAGCAGACATAATACGGAGGACAGAGCCACCGCGTAGGCGATGGGGAACCGCAAAAATACCATGATAAAGAACGTTCCTAACAGAACAGCAATCGCACCAGTATTGACAGCCATGCCTTAGTCCTCCTTTATAAAGAATTTCTTGATATCGTTGTACAGAGCCTCAAGCTGGAATACGAACATGGCGACTCCGGCAAGAGGAATCGGGAAATACATCCAGAACCTGGACAGCCAGGGCATACTTACGTAGGTTCCCTTGGAGCCAAGGCCTGACGCGTACTGCCATCCTACCACGATCATGATGATGGACAGGGCAAACACGGAAATATCCGCCACTACATCCAGAACCTTGATCAGAGTGGCAGGCAGGTAGCGGTCCAGAGCAGTCATGCGGATATGGGCTCCGCGGCGGATGGCCAGCGCCGCCGCCAGAACCGCCATGTAGGACATGAACGTCAGTACCACTTCTTCCGACCAGGCCGGATCGGGAATAAACGAAATGTAACGGCCTGCCACCGCCATGCTGGTGATGCAGACGTCACCGATCAGCAGCAGTTTACAGATGACCATAACTACTTTATAGGTAAAGTCGTAAAGCGGCTTTATCTTGTCCACTTTTTCAAAAATAGACGGCATACTGTTTCCCCCTTCTTTTTTATGAAAATCCTGCCAGAGGCAGTCTTTCCTCTTATTTCATATCCATGTAAACCGGCCGGTCAAACGCACGTCCTAAAGGCAGCGCCCCCTCGCCGGCCCTCTTACAAAACAGGGCGCAGAGCATACAATCTCTGCGCCCCTTATCTTTCTTACTGAAGGTCTACCAGCTTCTGGTATAGATCTTCCAGTCCTTTGGTATTGTCGGTGATAACCTGAGCGGTAGCTTCCTGCCACGGAGTCTTGTCCGGAACGTCCACAACATTGATTCCGGATGCCTTCAGCTCTTCCAGAACCTCATTCTCAGCGTTCTCGGAGTTAGCGCGGTTGTTCTCAGAAGCATATTTGCCGGCTTCCATAATGATGGCTCTCTGATCCTCGGTCAGCTTATTGTTCCAGGCGTCATCTGTGATGATAACCTGAACAGCGCCCAGAGTATGTCCGTCCAGAATCAGGTTGGGAGCAACCTCCTGGAAGGCGTTGGACTTGTAGTTTGCGATGGGCTGCTCAGCGCCGTCAACCACGCCGGTCTGCAGAGCGGAATACAGCTCGTTGAAAGCAACTACGGTGGGGTTAGCACCAAGGCCGTTAACCAGGCCGTTCATAACCGGGTCGTTGGACACACGCAGCTTCATGCCCTTCAGATCCTCAATGCCGTTCACCGGCTCTTTGGTGAAGAAATGACGGAACCCTTCCTCGCCGTACCACAGGCCGCGGACGCCGGAACCATTGTCAACAGGCTCAAGCAGGAATTCCTGAGCCAGATCGCTGGTCGCGAAATTCCAGAAATGCTCACGGCTTACGAATACGTAAGGCAGAGACAGAAGCATGGACTTCTGGCCGCCGTAGCTGGTCAGAGCGAATGCGGAGATACGGGCCATATCGATGGTGCCGCCGCCGCCAAGCATGGTATCAAGGACCACTTCCTCAGCGCCCAGAACGCCGCTGGCCTGAACGTCGATGGTGATCTTGCCGTCAGACAGCTCTTCTACCTTGCTCTTGAAATCCGTAGCCATCTTGCCCACGATGGTATCCAGGGGGTTCACCTCTGCGTATACCAGAGTTACTTCCGGCATGTTGGCTGTGTCGTACTTCCCTGAAGAAGCAGCCTCACCCTCGGCCGCGGCCTCGGTCTCTGCCGCCGCTTCAGTCTCCGCTGCCTGGGTCTCAGCCGCTGCCGCGGTGGTCTCTGCTGCCGCTGCCGTCGTGGCAGTCTCGGGAGCATGCATTCCGCAGCCGGCCAGAGAAGCCGCCATAGCCGCGCACAGCACGGTTGCAACTAATTTTCTTCTCATAAAACTTTCCCTCCTTATATTGTGCTTTATTCCATTTACCTGAAGGCGCATACCTTCAAGCATATTTTTATTATACCTTCAGAGGAGTTTTTGTGAAAATGGTAAATTTTTGTGAATCATAGTAAGATTTTATCTATTTTATAACACTATTTTATACACTTCCGACAAAATATCGCCAAAGTATACACATTCACTGCCGGAATAATTCCGTACGGTAATCGGAAGGGCTCTGACCTGTAACTCTGCGGAATACTTTGGCAAAATAGTTGGGGTCGCCGTACCCCACTGCTCTTCCGATTTCCTTGATATTGACCGTAGGCTGCTCCATCATGGACTTGGCCACGCCCACCCGGTATTCCGTCAGAAAAGAAGTGAAATTTTTTCCGAAACACTGCTTGAACAGCTTGCAGAAATAGGCCTCGGAGTAATTCATGGAACGGGCCAGATCCTGCATGGAGATGTCATACATGTAGTTTTCCCGGACATACCGGTCGATCATATCACGCACCTTCCACAGGCGGCTGTTCTCGAAATCCTCCGATCCCTCCTGAGGCATATCCGCCCCGCGGAAAGACATGTCCCCGCCGGAAACTGCCCTTCCTGCACCATCCTCCTGCCGCTCCGGCCCTTCCGAAGCGGACCCCTCAACCGCAGACACCGCCGGCCCCTCAGGCGCATCTGCCGCTGCCGCCGGCTTCTCAGGCGCGGCCCCCACAGCCGCCGCTGCCGCCGGCCTCTCAGGCACAGCCCCCGCAGCCGCTGCTGCCGCCGGCTTCTCAGGCGCGGCCTGCTCCTCTGCCTGGCGGATCGCTTCCTCCAGAAGAAGCAGAAGTTCCGTCTCGTCATAGGGTTTCAGAAGATAATCCATGGCACGGACCGTGATCGCCTTCCTGGCGTAGGCGAATTCGTCAAAAGCCGTCAGGAAAATGATACAGCAGTCCTTGTCCTTCTGCCGTATCCGCTCCGCCGCCTCGATTCCGTTGATTCCCGGCATCTCGATATCCAGGATCAGTATCCGGATATCGTTGGCCTCAAAAAGCTCCAGCACCTTCCGGCCGTTCTCTGCCTCATAGATGGTGCACCGGTCGCCCAGATTCTTCTGCAGCGTCTTGTACAGCACCTTTCTCTCCAGCATCTCATCATCCGCGATCAAAAGTCCAATCATGGAAGTTCTCCTTTCCTGTCCCTTCTTTTTTCTCTGTCCGATTTCGCCTGCCTCTTCCGCCTTACAGCCCCTCCGCCTTACGCTTCTTCCGGCTTACGATTCTTTCGCCTTACAGCTCTTTCGCCTTACAATTCTTCCGGCTTCTTCTGGGGAATCCGAAGCTGTATGACGGTGCCGCAGTTTAATCTGCTGTACACCCGGACTTCTCCATCCGGATACATGGCGCGGATCCTTTGGTAGATATTGCCCAGCCCGATTCCCACCCGGGCCGTCTGATGGCTCTCAAGAGCCTCCAGAAGATTCTGCCTGGTCTTTTCATCCATCCCGATTCCCGTATCTCCTATGGAAATGGTCAGCATATTGTCCTTCTGCCAGATGCGGAGATAAATACGGCCGCCCTGCTCCTTTTTCGCCAGCCCGTGGACAATGGCGTTTTCCACCAGGGGCTGCAGAGTGAACGCCGGCACCATGGCCGTCATGTCGTCCACCTGGCAGTCCAGATCATAGCGGATCCGCTCTCCGAACCGCATCTTCTGAATATACATGTAATCCTGGACCACACTCAGTTCCTGCCGGAGGGGAACGATCTGCTCCGACGTCTTCAGATTGTAGCGGAACAGATTGCTCATGCTGGTAATCATCCGCTCCGTAGTGTCCGCATCCTCCAGCTTTGCCATACAGGCGATAATATTCAGCGTATTAAAGAGAAAATGAGGATTGATCTGGCTTTTCAGAAGCTCCAGCCTGGTATCCTGGAGGCGCTTCTCGATCTCCACCTTCTGCATCTCCTCCTTATGGAGCAGTTCCGCCATCTCATAGTTCTGGGTCAGGGTCCGGATATATCCTTCTGTGGCGTGCTTCATCCGGTTAAAGGCCCGGACCATCTCTCCCATCTCATCCCGGTTCTCCACGGTCAGATCCTCGCCGCTGAAATCATTGACGGCAATTTTTCTCGTAGCATCCGCCAGCTTCTCCATAGGCGAGATCACCGCGCCGGACACAAGGCGGGCAACCAGCGTTACCATGACAATCAGAATCACGGCCACCAGAAGAATCAGATAGGGCATCCGGTAAAACACAAGGACTTCCTTCTGATAACTGGTATTTCCCATCTCCATAGTAAGCTGCAGAAGCTGTCTGGCATAGGTCTGCAGATACTCCTGCATGGAATAGACCCGGTACAGGCTGGTAATATATCCCTGATTCTCCTGATCCATGCCAAGGACCGTATCCCTAGCCTGGCAATAGCTTCCGTAGGAGTTTCGGATATTCCATGTCTTGGCATACCGGTCCCTGCCGATCACCCGGTAATCATACGGCAGCCGGTCCAGGCATTCTCCCGTCTGGGAGCAGGCCTCCTCATAGGCCTGACGGTTCTCATCTGTCCTGTCCCGCAGGTAGGATTCGAAAGCCGCCGTCTCTACCTCCATCGCCTCCTGAAAATCATAGCTTACGGCATTATCATCCAGAATAATATTGAAACTTCCCAGTGAAAAGTCCATCAGAAAAAAAGTGAACATGGCAGAAAGGCCGACGATCAAAATGACCACGCCCACATAGAATCCCATCTTCTTTTTTATCGACACACCCAACCACAGATTTTTAATATAGCGCAGCATACTCCAGTCCCGCTTCCGCCTGATTCGTTCCTGTCCCTATTTTAGCATGAAAGGCACTGGGATACAAATACTTTTTCCGGGACCGGCGGAAGGGCCATTGCGTGATAGGCCTGCCCGGCGCCCGGAGATACCCGCTGATTCATACTGACGTGATACAAAAAACGCATCACTGGCGCTCTCTTCGCATACTGACGTGATAAAAGGGAGCCGGACGAATCCGACTCCCCTGCGTATGATTCATTCGTGAACCCGTTATCTTACGCTGTCCGCGTATCTCTTAATGTTGCTGGCGTTAACATATTTCTCCACCTTGCCGTCCTTCACCAGAACCAGGGTGGGCGCCTGCATGATACCAAACTGCTCCGTCATCTCCGGATTCTCCTCCGCATCTACGACCTGATAATCGACTCCCTGAAGGAATCCCCTGGCAACCTTGCAGTTAGGGCAGGTCTTGGTGGTGAACAGGTAAGCGCCGGCAGGCGTCTTCTGCTCTTCCGCCTTCTTCTCCGCGGCGTAGACGATCTTGGCCGCGGCTCCCTCCCCTCTCTTCAGAGCCGAATTGGCCACATCATAGGTCTTCCGGTTCTTGTACTCCTGGGCCTTTCCTTCGTTCCAGTTCTTCACCGGACGGTAGTAGCCGGTAATCCGGCTGTAAACCTCCGCCTCGCCTCCGCAGACCGGGCAGGTGAAATGCTCGCCGATCAGATAGCCGTGATCCTTGCAGATGGAGTAAGTAGGCGACAGCGTGTAATAGGGCAGCTTATAATTCTCGGCGATGGTGCGGACCAGCTTGGCAGCCGACTGCCAGGTAGGCAGCTTCTCTCCCAGGAAGGCGTGGAACACGGTTCCGGAAGTGTACAGCGTCTGCAGCTCATCCTGAATATCCAGGGCGTCGAACACATCTGCCGTATAATCCACGGGCAGATGGGAACTGTTGGTGTAGTAGGGCGTATCTCCCTCGCTGCCTGCGGTGATGATATCCGGATAGCGCTTCCTGTCGTGCTTGGCCAGACGGTAGGATGTGGACTCCGCCGGCGTGGCCTCCAGATTATACAGGTCTCCGTACAGCTCCTGGTAATCGGACAGGCGCTCTCTCATATGGTTCAGAACTCTCTTGGAGAATTCCTGGGTCTCCCTGTGGCTCATATCCTTGCGGATCCATCTGGCGTTCAGGCCGGCCTCGTTCATGCCCACCAGGCCGATGGTGGAGAAATGATTCTCGAATGTGCCCAGATACCGCTTGGTGTAGGGATACAGGCCGTTGTCCAGAAGCTTGGTGATCACTTCCCTCTTAGTCTTAAGAGAACGGGCGGAGATATCCATCATCCGGTCCAGTCTCCGGTAGAAATCGTCCTCGTTCTTGGACAGATAGGCGATCCTCGGCATATTGATGGTGACCACGCCGATGGAACCGGTGCTCTCGCCGGAGCCGAAGAATCCGCCGGTCTTTCTCCGCAGTTCACGCAGATCCAGTCTCAGGCGGCAGCACATGCTGCGGACATCGCTGGGCTTCATGTCGCTGTTGATGTAATTGGAGAAATAGGGAGTGCCGTACTTGGCCGTCATCTCGAACAGCAGCTTATTGTTCTCCGTCTCGGACCAGTCAAACTCACTGGTAATGGAATAGGTAGGAATGGGATACTGGAAACCGCGGCCATTGGCGTCGCCCTCGATCATGGTCTCGATGAAAGCCCGGTTGACCATATCCATCTCTTTCTTGCAGTCTTTATACTTGAAGGGCATCTCTTTGCCGCCTACGATGGCAGGAAGCTCCGCCATATCGTCAGGCACGGTCCAGTCCAGGGTAATGTTGGTGAAAGGCGCCTGGGTGCCCCAGCGGCTAGGAGTATTGACGCCGTACACAAAGGACTCGATGCACTTCTTCACACTCTCATAGTCCAGGTTGTCTGCCTTGACAAAGGGAGCCAGGTAGGTATCAAAGGAGGAAAACGCCTGGGCGCCTGCCCACTCATTCTGCATGATGCCCAGGAAATTGACCATCTGGTTGCACAAAACGGACAGATGCTTGGCCGGGGAGGAAGTGATCTTGCCGGGAATGCCGCCCAGTCCTTCCATAAGGAGCTGCTTTAAGGACCAGCCAGCGCAGTAGCCGGTCAGCATGGACAGATCGTGAAGATGAATGTCCGCGTTGCGGTGAGCCTCGGCGATCTCATTGTCATAGATCTCAGACAGCCAGTAGTTGGCGGTCACGGCGCCGGAATTGCTTAAGATCAGTCCGCCTACGGAATAGGTAACCGTAGAATTCTCCTTCACACGCCAGTCTTCCACCTTCACGTAGCTGTTGACCACATCCCGGTAATCCAGAATAGTATTCTTCATGTTGCGGATCTTCTCTCGCTGTTTCCGGTACAGGATATAAGCCTTGGCCACGTCCGTGTAGCCCGCCTGCTCCAGAACGTGCTCCACGCTGTCCTGAATCTCCTCCACAGACACTTTGCCGTCCTTCAGCTTGCTCTGGAAATCTGCCGTCACGCGCAGGGCCAGAAGCTCCAGGATCTCATGGCTGTACACCTTCTCCGTGGCCTTGAACGCCTTCTTGATGGCCTCCGTAATCTTGCTCAAATTAAATTCCGCGATCTCTCCGTCGCGCTTTACTACACTGATCATGATCTTTTCTCCTCCCTCTTATCGATCCTCATTTTTCGCTGTCCCATCATGGATGTCCTGCGCCACGCGCCATTTCTGCATCAAACGCGCCATTAGAACCATTATAGCAAAGGATATAGAAAAACACAATATCTAGTTTTAAAAAAATATTAAAACTAGATATTGTGTTAAAGTTCTGTCATAGCAGAGGAAACCTCTTCACACCAGCTGCCCGTACATCTCCGCCGGGACATATGCCTTCACAGCGATTCCCTGATCGGTATACTCTTCGGAAAGCAGCTCTCCGTATCTGCGGATCTCCTGGATTCTTCCAGCCTCCTTATAGGAATACAGCTTTTCCAGATACACCTTCTGGTTCCGCAGGATCTCACGGAGGATCTCCAGAAGCCGGTCCACGTTTTCTCCGGTCCTGGCGGAAATCTTCACCTGATAATCGGCGGACAGATCCTTCAGTATCGGCTCTCCCTCCAGCAGGTCCGCCTTATTGAACACTGTCACCATGATCTTATCTGTCACCTGAAGCTGTTTCAGCGTCTCATAGACGGTATGCATCTGCATATCCATCTGGGGATTGGAGCAATCCGCCACATGCAGAATGATATCGCAGTATCTGGCCTCCTCCAGGGTGCTGCGGAAGGCATCAATCAGATGGTGGGGGAGTTTGCGGATAAATCCCACCGTGTCCGTCAGAAGGATCTGCTGGCCGTTGTCCAGCTCCAGGCTTCGGGTGGTAGGGTCCAGGGTGGCAAACAGTTTGTCCTCCGCCAGAATTCCCGCATCGGTCAGACGGTTAAGCAGCGTGGACTTTCCGGCGTTGGTATATCCCACGATGGCCGCTGCTTTCGCGTAGGTCCGTTCCCGCTGCTGACGCTGAACCTGACGGTGCCGCTCCACATCCTTCAGTTCTTCCTTCAGAACGGAGATCCGCTCATGGATCCGCCGCCGGTCCACCTCAAGCTTCGTCTCGCCGGGGCCTCTGGTTCCGATGCCGCCGCCCAGACGGGACAGGGAATTTCTCAGGCCTACCAGCCGGGCCGCCCGGTAGCGGAGCTGTGCCAGTTCCACCTGAATCTTTCCTTCCCTGGTATGGGCATGAGCCGCGAAGATATCCAGGATCACCATGGTCCGGTCCATGACCTTGCACTCCAGCTCATGCTCCAGGTTTCGAAGCTGGACAGGGGACAGTTCATCATCGCAGACCACACCTGTGGCCTCCGTCTCCCAGACCAGCTCTTTTACCTCCTCAATCTTGCCCTTTCCCAGGTACGTCCCCGGATGGATCTGCTCCCGGTTCTGAACCACGCGGCCAATCGCCTGGCCTCCGGCCGTCTTCACCAGTTCCGCCAGTTCATCCAGGCATGCCTGGGTGTCGGCTTCATCGCCGGTCCCTACAGCCAGCAGGATCACCCGCTCCTCAATCTCTTTTATGTCATACAGCTCCGCCAATTTCTCTCTCCTGTCTTATCAGTCTCCGACATTCCTGTCCGGGCTTTCATTTCCGGGCGCTTCCTTAAGGCATTCCCGGTTCGTGCCTCCGCCTCTGACAGTTCCGCCGCGCTTCCTTCGGCCCGGTCCGTCTTCCGTCAGTCTGTCCTTGTCTTCAGGAACGCGATCTCCTTCTCCACCTCAGGCGTGCTTCCAAACTCCTGGACAAACGCAGTCAGCGTCTGAAGGGCTCCGGCAAAATCAAGCCGTTTCTCGTAGGCCACCGCCTGATTGTACAAAAGCTCCTTCCGGGCGCTGTCCTGTTTCAGGAGGCCCCGCTGGATATACTCCAAAGCCCTGTCGTATTCTCCCGCCTCGATCTCGCTGAGCGCCAGCTGGTTATAGATTGCTCCGCTTTCTCTCCCTGCATTCACCGCCTCCTGAAAAAGCGTTACGGCCTCATCGGGGCGTCCTGCCTCCGTCAGCTTCTTTCCCACCAGCAGAAGAACATTGGCCGCCGCTGGATTGTCCGGGGCTGTCTCCGCCAGCTTCTCATACTGGGAAACCGCCTTATCGACCTGACCGCCCAGAGCGTACATACAGCCCAGCCCCTCCAGATACTCCGGCTTCTCCCCGTCCACCTGGCTCAGCACGTCATAGGTGCGGGCCGCCGCATCATAGTCGCCTGACTCATACTCGGCCTCCGCCCGGTATTTCAGCACATCCAGTTCAAATTCTCCCACAAAGCCGTCGGATTTTTCCAGCGCCTGGCCGAAGGTTTCGATCGCCGCGGCGTAGTCCCCGCTTTCCATCTGCTGAATCGCCGTCTCTCGAAGCTCATATTTTTCCCGGGATCCGCCGCAGGCAGTCAGGCACAGGCAGATTGCCGCCAGAGCAGCTCCGTATGCCGCCATATTTTTTATCGATATCCCATTATATTTCGTCATTTCTGCCTCCCATGCATCCGAATCCGCCCGGTCTGCTGCGCTTGCCCGCTTCCGGGCCTGGCCTAATCCGCCTCGCCTTCCTGCTTCCGGATCCGGCCGAATCCGCCTCGCCTTCCTGCTTCCGGGCCTGGCCTGATTCGCCTGCCGCATTTCCTTACTTCCGGAACCGCCAGACTCTCACCGCACCCCTGTGCTTCCGAATCCGCCCCGGTTCTCGCCGCCAAGAGAACTCACTTCATCAAACCGGATAACCGGCTGATGCTTCATGATCCGGAACTGACAGATCCGGTCATTGCAGTGAATCTGAGTGTCCCGCACGGCCAGCGCCGGAAAATACCACATATCGCCGTCTCCGCAGTAGCTCTCATCGATAATCCCGAAATGGTTGGTCTGAATGATACCGAAGTTTTTGTAGGTTGAACTTCGGGGAACCACATGGGCTTCATACCCTTCCGGAAGTTTCATGGCGATTCCCAGGGAGATCAGGCGAAATTCGCCCTTCTTCATCGCAACATCCTCCGCTGCCCTCAGGTCAATCCAATCGGATTTGCCGTCAATGTAAGCCAGTTTATCTATCTTGTCCGTAAAATATTTGATTTGGATGGTCTCCGCCATACCGCTGCCTCCGCTGTCATTTGCTGTCATTCACCGCCGTCTTCCGTCCACGCCCCGGGTTCGATCTGCAGGCTGCCGTATCTGGGCGCGAAGCCTGCCGCATCCTCCGCGATCACATGTTTCTCCGCGCCGTCATAATAGATCAGTTCGCCTTCCCGCCTGGCGAAATCGTAATCCGCCAGTATGACGCCGGTTCCGTCCCCGGCCATATCCGCAAAGCTCACATCATCCAGGATCAGCCGCTTTTCCCTGCCGTCCATGACCATAAGGGTGGCATAAATCCCCCGCCCTTTATCCTCATGCTCACAGTCCGCCAGATAAACCAGGCGGCCGCCGTCCAGCTGCCATATGCGGAATACATCATAATCGATTACCGCTCCGTTCAGATACAGGTCTCCCCCATCCGGGTCGTCTCCCTTGATATAATAGATTCCGTCTCCGGTCAGAACGTATTCCCCCATATGGAAGGCGTCGGAATCCAATTCCTTCAGCTTCCCGGCTCCGTTTCCGGAAAGTCCCGTCTCGCAGAGGATTCCTTCTTCCGTCTCATAATTGACAGCTGTAATATAAAGTTTATCCGTATCCTCACAGTAGCGGGACGATTCAAACCAGGCCGCATTGTCCACATCCTTAAGTTCCCCGACTGTCTTTCCTCCTGCCGCCAGCTTCATACAGGAGAACAGGCCGTCTGCCTCCGCCTGATCGAGAACCCTGGCGCCAAAATCCTCATCGGCAATCTCATCCCTGAACCGGGACCAGTTTACCTGAAGCTCTCCCGGTTCCGGCCCTTCCATATAAAGACAGTAACGTCCGTCCCGGGAATCATAGAATCCCACGGAAGCCCCCGGATAAAACCGGTCTGTGATCAGGCTGTCCTGGGTTCCGTCATAATACCGAAGAGCCAGATAAGGCAGCTCAAAACGCCCCATCTCCCGGAGCCTGGCGTGATCCTCCTCCGACATGGAAAGGTCCTCATTGATGACATCTTCGTAAGACGCCTTTGCGGGAGATTCCGCCAGATAATAAATCCTTCCCGTCTCAGGATCGCAGCTCGCCACCTGAACCACATTGCCTGCGATTCTCTTCTTGTTTCCCTTATTATCCACCTGGTACAGATTATCATATTTCAGTTCGATGAAACCGGTCAGTTCCTCGTTGGGATAAAAAACCTTCGCCCCTTCGTCGAGGACCGTTTTCTCATGCTTTCCCGCCAGATCCTGATAATAGCAGGCGTAACCGTCCTCACCGTTATCCTCCATCCAGAACAGATATTTTTCCGTCTTATCCGTCTGAAACCCATCCGCGGCAATATTTCTCCCAAAGCGGACGGAATCATGTCCGTCAAAATAGTAGAGAGACTCCCTTTTCACATACAGAACCGTGTTATTTTTAAGCACCTGATACTGCGAAATATTGGAATCGATCTTTTCGGCTTCCACATCGCCGGACAGCTTCCTGCGGTACAGATCATACGTCTCCCCGTCAAAATCCTCCCGGTAGAACAGGTACTTTCCGTCCCGGCTGATCCGATCGCCCGATACAAGCCCGTAAGGCGCCTCTGTATTTTCCGCCGTAAGGGATGACGTGATCTCCTCCGGCTCCTTTCCGGCGCCTTCCCCACCCCGGTTCCTCACATCTGTCAGATACAATCTCTCATCCTGATAGTAAAGCAGCCGGGTCCGGTCCGCCTCCCCTCCGCCTGTCAGCAGAAAGAAGGCTCCCCAGATCACGACCAGAGCCAGGACCGCCGCGGTCACGAAACCAAACCATCTTCCCGCAGCGGAAAACGGCTTCTTTTCTGTTTCCTCTTTTTTTGTCTCTGCCGCGGGAATTACCATGGGAAGGAACTTTTCTTCTTCCTCCCGGCCGGAAAGCCTGGTTCCGCAGTAATCGCAGTACAAATCCTCTGAAGAAAATTTCCTGCCGCAGTTGGTACAATAAACTACGTCCGCATCAACCCTGCGGCCGCAGTTCTCGCAGAAAATACTGTCCTCAGGAAGTTCCATCCCGCAATTTGGACATTTCATAAGTATCCTCCTCTAATGGAGTTTCGTCCCACACTTTCGGCAATAATTGGCCGTAAGCGGATATTCTCTCCCACAATTCGGGCAATAAATTCGTTCAAGCGATGACCATTCTCCCACTTCACCGGCATTTCCCGGAACCCTGGGCTCCGGCCCGGGTTCTCCCGCAAAAACCGGCGTTGGCCTGGGCTCCGGCCCGGGTTCTGGCTTGGGTTCTCCTGCCGGAATCGGTTTCGGCTCCGGTCCGGGCTCTCCCACAGGGGCCGGCTCCGCCGTGGCGGCGGTCTCCTCCTGGCTTTTCTGCTGAATCCGGCAGATCAGCTCTTTATTTTCCAGAACCTGGGCCTCTTTTTCATAAATCTCCGTGAAATAAGGCTTCAGCTGGTCCGCCTCAAGCTTCCCTTCCTTCCACAGACAATACGCCGTCTCTCCGACGGTCCTGTACAGACTCTTCATATCCGCTTCCAGACCGCTGTTGACCGTGCGCAGCCGGCTTTCTTTCACAAAGGCAGACGTATTTTTGCCGAATCTTGTCATCTGCCGGGAAAAATCTTCTTTGAACCCCATGGCAATACCTCCCCGCGGATCTATCCTTTTCCTGTCAGTTTCCTGCCAAACACCATATTTGGATGAAATTTCGCTATAATCATAAAAAGTCTACCATATTTTGTTGTTCCGTTCAACTGGTTCAAACAATAAATGTGTATTTTCTCCTGTTATTACAATACAAACAAAGCGTCACTGGCGCTTTGTTTGCATACTGACGTAATCCAAAGGGGCTGTTGCAGAATAATGCAGTGAATATTTCCGCAACAGCCTCTTTGCATACTGACATAATACAACAAACGCGTCACTGGCGCGTTTGTTGCATACTAACGTAACCGAAACGGCAGTCAGATCGTTCTGACTGCCGCCTGTCTCTGAAATATCCGTTTGCGCGTCTGCTTACTGGACAGAAACCACTTTGTAATCCTGATCTTCCACAGCCTTTGTAAGAACCGCGTCATCCACAGCCTCTGTCAGGGTCACTACCGCAGTGCCTGCCTCATGGCTTACCACGGCCTCGCTTACCTGGGACAGGGCCTCCAGGGCCTTCTTCACTCTGGCCTCGCAGTGTCCGCACATCATTCCCTCAATCTTCATTGTCTTTGTCATTACTGTTTCCTCCTGTTTTTCTTTCTTTTTATGTTTTATTTTTTTGTCCTTTGCCGCGCTGTTCATATCGAACAGATTCAGACGCAGGGCATTGGTCACCACACAGAAGCTGGACAGGCTCATGGCCGCCGCTCCGAACATGGGATTCAGTTTGATCCCGAACACAGGATACCACAGGCCTGCCGCCAGAGGAATCCCGATCACATTGTAGAAGAAGGCCCAGAACAGGTTCTCATGGATATTCTTAAGAGTCGCCCGGCTCAGGCGGATGGCCGCCGGCACATCGCTTAAACGGCTCTTCATAAGGACCACATCCGCCGCATCGATGGCGATATCCGTTCCCGCTCCGATGGCAATGCCGATATCCGCTCTGGTCAGAGCCGGGGCATCGTTGATTCCGTCGCCTACCATGGCCACCTTTCCCTGCTTCTTCAGGCTGCGGATCACATTCTCCTTGCCGTCAGGCAGCACGCCCGCGATCACCTGGTCCACGCCTGCCTGTTTCCCGATGGCCGCCGCTGTCCGCTCGTTGTCGCCGGTCAGCATGACCACGCGGATTCCCATATTCTGAAGTTCCCGGACTGCCTGGGGGCTGTCTTCCTTGATCACATCGGCCACGGCAATAATGCCTGCCAGCCTCCCGTCCCGGCTGAAATACAGAGGCGTCTTGCCTTCCTCGGAAAGCCGTTCCGCCTGATGTTTCGCAGCCTCCGGAACCGCCTTGCCGGACGTTTCCGCCGAATCTGCCTGTCGTCCCTCTCCGCCGCCGGTTCCCCGGCCGTCCAGCTGGCTTTCGATAAATGTCCGGTTGCCGCCGCAGATTCTCGCGCCTCCCAGAACCGCCGACAGGCCGTTGCCCGGAAGGGCACGGAAATCCGTCACTTCCTCTGCCGATACATGGCGCTCCTCTGCCAGATCCAGAACTGCCTTCGCCAGAGGATGCTCGCTCTTCTTCTCAAGAGCCGCCGCCAGATTCAAAAGTTCCGCTTCGGAAACGCCCTCCGCGGGAAGAATATCCGTCACTTTCGGCTGGCCGCTTGTGATGGTTCCCGTCTTATCCAGAGCCACGATCTCCATCCTGCCCGCAGCCTCCAGAGAAGCCGCCGTCTTGAACATGACGCCATGCTTGGCGCCCATGCCGTTGCCCACCATGATCGCCACCGGCGTGGCAAGTCCCAAAGCGCAGGGGCAGCTGATCACCAGCACGGAAATACCCATGGCAAGGGCAAATCCAAAGGGCTTTCCTGCCAGGAGCCAGATTACAGTGGTAATCACCGCGATGGTAATCACCGTCGGCACAAATACGCCGGACACCTTATCGGCGATCTTGGCAATGGGCGCTTTGGTAGCCGCCGCATCGCTGACCATCTGGATGATCTGGGAAAGCGTAGTATCCTCGCCCACTCTGGTTGCCTGACACCGCAGAAATCCCGACTGGTTCACTGTAGCCGCCGATACACTGTCGCCTGCCGCCTTATCCACCGGAATGCTCTCGCCGGTCAGCGCCGCCTCATTGACGGCGCTCATGCCGTCCAGCACAACGCCGTCCACCGGTATATTCTCACCAGGGCGCACCAGGAAAATGTCTCCCTTCTGCACCTGGTCGATGGAAACCGTCACCTCGGCTCCGTCCCGCTCCACCGTAGCCGTCTTGGGAGCCAGCTTCATCAGGCTCCTGAGGGCATCCGTGGTCTTTCCCTTGGAGCGGGCCTCCAGCATCTTTCCCACGGTAATCAGCGTCAGGATCATGGCCGCCGACTCAAAATAGAACTCATCCATGTAGCCCATAACCGCTTCCATGTCCATCCTCATCTGGGCATCGGTCATGGCAAACAATGCGTAAGTGCTGTACACAAATGCCGCCGTGGACCCCATAGCGACCAGGGTATCCATATTGGGGGCCCTGTGCCACAGGCTTTTGTAGCCGCTGATGAAGAATTTCTGGTTGATCACCATGATGATCGCCGCCAGAATCAGCTGCAGAAGCCCCATGGCTACATGATTTTCGGCAAAAAACGCCGGCACCGGCCAGTTCCACATCATATGACCCATGGAAAAATACATGAGCACCGCCAGAAATCCCAGGGAGCACACCAGTCTTCTCTTAAGAACCGGCGTCTCCCGGTCCTTCAGCATCTCCTCCGCCTCGAACTGAGCCGCCGAAACCGCGGCGCCATTTCCCTCAGCCGTACTGCCGGCCGCCCCGCCGGAAGAACGGCCCGCGCCGCTTTTTCCTCCCCTGAGGGACGCCCCGTATCCGGCGTCCTGAACTGCCTTGATCACCGCTTCCGGCGATGCCGTGCCTTCCACGCCCATGGAATTAGTCAGCAGGCTTACGGAACAGGATGTGACTCCCTCCACCTTAGACACTGCCTTCTCTACCCGGGCGCTGCAGGCCGCGCAGCTCATTCCGGTGACAATATACTGTTTCATCTGTCTCATCTCCTTATATTACTTCCAACCGCTGTCCGTCATTATCGGGCAGTTATGCTGACTACCTTAAAATCCGCCCGTTCCACCGCCTGGGTCAGCTCTTCGTCCGACACCGGACGGCTCATGGAAACCACTGCGATATTCTTCTTCAGATTCACTTTGGCCGACGCTCCGTCGATCCGGTTGATCTGCCGCTCCACGCGGTTTTTGCAGTTCTCGCAGTGCATGCCGTCAATGGCAATGATCTTCTCTCCGATCTTCGCTCCTTCCAGCTTCTTCTCCGGCGTTTTGGGCACGCTGCCTCCGCAGCAGCCGTTCTTCCCCCGCCTGATCACGCCTCTCGCCGCAAAGATCAGTGCCGCGGCGACCACAAGGATAATGATAATATCTCCCATAACTACTCCCTCCATTCTCTGAAATTTCCTCGCTGCATATCATTTCCGCAAGCTCGCATGTCATTTCCGCAGGCCCATTCCCGCAAGCCTATTTCCGCAGGTCCATTCCCGCAGGCCTATTTCCGCAGGCCCATCCCTGCAGGCCCGTTTCCGCGGGCCATGAACCTGCCCGCAGAATAAATCCGTCATTTCATCAGCTTCCGAAGGGTTCCCACCAGTTCGTCCAGGGTCTCTTCCTTTCCTTCCCGAATATCCCGGACCACACAGCTTCTGATGTGGTTCTCCAGAAGCACCTTATTAAAGCTGTTAAGGGCGGCGCTGACGGCAGACACCTGCACCAGAATATCCGTACAGTAGGCATCCTTCTCCACCATCCCGCGGATTCCCCGCACCTGCCCTTCAATCCGGTTCAGCCGGTTGATCAGATCTTTGTATTCTTTCTCAGAACGCTCTTTCGTCTTGTGGCAGCAATTACAGCCGTCTTTCACAGTCTCTGCTCCTTCCTTTTCCACTGGGTGATTCTTTCCGCCTTTTGCTCTTTCCATCGGATCACTGCTATTATATACCCTATGGGGGTATATTGCAATACCTTTTTTTAAATTCATACTGACGTAATATAAAAAACTGCCGGAAGGACAGATAGCATCTCCTTCCGGCAGCTGACATTTTCTATTCTGTTTTCCCTATCAGTAAGCAAACAGCTGAGACCAGTACTGCATATTGCCGGCCTTGTAATAACCGATTCCGATATCTGTATAATCCGGATTCATAATATTGGCCCTGTGTCCCTCGCTGCCCATCCAGGCCTGAACCACTTCCTGGGGAGAGCGGTAACCTCCGGCAATATTCTCGCCGCTGCTTCTGGTGCTGATCCCGCAGTCCGCCAGCACGGTACGGTATCGCCGTCCATCCGGCCGGGTATGATCGAAGGATGTGGAAATCTCCACTGCCCGAATCTGGGCAGCCGTGCATATCTCAGAGGACTTGTTCAGCGGATTCAGCCCCGCCTTGGTCCTCTCGACATTCACAAGATCTACCACCTGCTGAATATAGGGGCTTTCCTGTATCGCCGGCATACTGCCGTCGCCGGGTCCTCCCGCCAGCGGAACACTGCCGTCCTCAATCACAGCCAGAGTCTCTGAATCGTCTCTCATGATCAGCATATCCGACGGATCCGGAGCTCCGGGATTATACTTCATCACAAATATTCTTCCTGCCAGAACGCCTGCCGCCAGCAGCGCCGCCGCCAAAGCACCTGCAACATACTTTTTCATGATGCCACCTCAATCCGCAAAAAATAAACTTGGTTTTATTATACCATTAATCTTCCAAATATGCAATGTCATCTTGCGTTGAGTCCATGGATAAATGCCAGGTAACAGCCCATATCTCCGATTCGCTTGCGGTTCATGGCATCGTCTCCTTCATAGCCCAGCTCATACCGCCAGGCCACATCATGCCCCTGCATCCGAAGATATTTGGCCAGCTGGTCGAACTTCTCGATCAGAAGCTCATGCTTCATGGTCCTTCCCATATCAGAGGCGGCCTGCTGCTTGTAGCCGATAAACTCCCACTCCGTCCGTATAATAGAGTAATCCGCTGCTTTCTCCATCAGCTCATCATACAATTCATTGGCGACCGGATCCTCTCCGATCTCATCCGCCATCTGTTCATGAATGTCACAGGCATCCTCGAAGCTCAGGGCGTTGGCGGTCTCCATATAATCATTATAGGTAAGAACTCTCATACCGCTACCTCCGGATTTTCTATTTTGTTTCTGGCCGCTTTCTGATATGGAATTTTGGCCGCAGGGAATATATCAATCGGTCAGCCAGGTATCCACTTCATCAAACAGGTCTTCCGCTTTCGCGATAAGCTGTGGGTTTCCCACGCTGACACGCGCGCCGTCAGACACGAATTTGTCAAAAATATCCGCATAGGCAGCTATGTCCTCCGGCGTCATCTGCTTCAGTTCTTTCATCTCGGTAAGGCTGCGCTCGAAGCTGTTCTTGTTTGTCAGTATATCATCAATGGCGGTCGCCGCGCCCGTAAAGGGTCCCATAGGATAGGCGAGATCGCTGTAGGCATTCGTGATATAACCGTCCAGCTCTTCCTGGGTAATATTCAGATTGCGGATAGAATCAGCCAGCGACGGCAGCACCTCGGTAAAGGTCTCCCGCAGACGCGGATCGCGATAGGCGCCTAAAATTGCCATCTCACGGTTTACGCTGAACATGGGCGTGTAGACGCTGTAAGTGTCGCGCATTACGGGCGTCAGCACCTTGCTTCTCACCACGGAAACGAAAGCGTCTATTTTGCCGCTGTACTCTATGCCCAACTCCTTAAAGGGTACGGAAACAACGTTGTACATGGCGCTGCTTCCGTAGGTGGCGGCGAAATTCCTGGGCTGGCCCAGGATCTTGCTGTAGTCCGCCGCTTCCGGCTGCGTATCGCTGAACAGCCCGCGAAGGTTCTGCGCCTGCTCCGTAACGGCGGAAATGTTATCCTTACTGCCGGCCACAGTCAAGATCATGCCGTTTTTACTGCACAGGAGAGCTGTCATTTCCTTCATGCCTTCCGCAAACTGAGCAAGTTCCTCATCGCTCATTTCCGAAACGCGCTTCATTTCCTGGATCAACCCTTCGTAACTTACGTACGAGTCATAGGCAAACGGCTCGGAAAAAGCGGCATAAGCAAGAAATAACGCATAGTTATAGGGATCCAGATTGTTTTCCTTTTCAGCAGCCATAGAGGAGCATAGTTCCCTGATTTCCGCAGGATCAAATTTGGTGCGCAGCAGCTGCTCTTCTACCAGGCCGAAAGCCTCTTCCAGATCCTCCGGGAAACAGCGGAATGAGATCCTTGCGCAGGGCGCGTAACTCCAGTCCTCCTGCCGGATGGCTGCCAGATATGTTCTTATATTGCCTACAGTGGAGGCTGTCTTGCTTCCTATCGCCGTCGCGTCATAATTCTCGGTAGACAGCTTTCCCAGCAGGGCCATGGCAACCGCTGAATCATCCAGCTGATCTGCCGGGATACCGGAAGCGTCCAGATAGATTTCAATCTGCGTCAGGTCGCTGTCCACTTCGGAGGACACCACACGCAATCCATCCAGATCTTCCTCTTTGGCTGTATACTCGACAACCTCTTCCGGAAGCGAAGCCACATCCACAGCCTGTAACGGCACAACAGACAAAGTGGCTTCATTCTCCGCGCTCCAGCGCTCCAGCTCATCATGCTGGGCGACCAGCTCCGCAATCTCTTCTTCACTCATGGCGGCCTTCATATCAGCCAGTTTTTGAGCCAGTTCCTCGGACTGCTTTTCCTTAAGGCCGGGTTCGCTGGTGGAAACCAGCAGAGTGGAGGCGTCAGGATCCAGCAGATATTTTTTCAAAACAGAGTCGTAAACGCCTTCATCCAGATATTTCTGCAGGTTTTGATTAAAGGTGTCCTCGTTTAAAAACTCCAGCGGATCGCCCTTCATCCCCCAATAAACGACAATATTTTCGGCGGCCCCCTCGGCTGTTGTGTTATCCGCGAGCATCGCCTGATCCATTCGCTGGGAAAGTACGGACGCAGCCAAAAGTTCAGGATCCAGTCCCTGTTCGACAGTCGCTTTGATTCCTTCCTGAATCACAGAGCGTACTTCATCTTTCTGATCCGCGCCTGCGCCCAACACTTCAAACATCAGGCTTGGACTTGGACCCCACATATAAAGTAACCGCGATACAGACACTCCGGGCAGGCGCTGCTTCACCAGTTTGTCAAATGGCTGGCCATTCTCCATCATGGTTTTCGCCGCAAAGGACAGCTGATTGAACTCTACCGCATCCATGCCGGTCAGCGGAATCGTATAGAACATATAAGTCTCAACCGCATCGTTTTCGCTCGCGGGGAAGGTAACGCTCTTTTCCACATAACCGGAAATCGGCGTATAGCCGGAATCGGACAGATCGATCTCCTTGCGGTCGAATTCACTCAGATACTCCTCGTCGATCAGCTCCAGGAAAGGTTCCACATCCAGATCGCCATAGAGAACCATCAGCGAATTTGAGGGATGATAATATGTATCATGAAAATCCGCAAGATCCTCAATCGTCATCGTCTCAATAACGCCGGGCACGCCGCCGGACTCATTGCCCATAACACTGCCCGGAAAGGTCAGGCGGAGGGCCTCATCCTCAGCGGAGATTTCCTGTGTCAGCATGCCGAGCATTTCGGAGTAGACCGTGCCCTGCAGCGTGATTTCCCCATCCGCGGAAGGCAGATCATAGCGATAAGCTTCACGCTGCATCAGCCGTTCATCGTTTACCACCAGGGGATGATAAACGCCGTCCATATAGAAGTCCACGAACTTCAGCAGCTGTTCCTCAGAAAGGGATGAACTGGGATAGCAGGTAAAGGTATTGTAGGTAGCCGCGTTTATATAAGTATTATAAGTACCATACATCGCCGCCATAGTCTGACCCGGATTGGGATATTTTTCACTTCCCGATAAGGTAGCGTGTTCGAACACATGGGGAACGCCCTTGTCGTCTGTCGCGTAAGTACGGAAAGCCACGATAAAAGAACGGTCAACAGAGTCGTTGGCTACCCAGAGAAGGGTAGCTCCGGTCTTATCGTGAGTAAACTCCACAACCTGGGAGTTCATGGATTCGTAGGGGTGGATTGCCGCTACTGTAAAACCGTGCATCTGATCGCCCACGGCAGGCAGGCCGTTCGTGGCATCGGCGGGCAGATCCTCCTGAGCGGCAGCGGACGAATCCTCCTGCGCAGCCGCGGCTGACGTCTCCCGGGTATCCGCCGCCGAAGTACTCTGTTCGTCAGCGGATGGGCCTTGGGAACCCGCCCCACAGCCTGTCGCTATCAGCGCAAGCGCCAGAAAAAGCCCGGCAAAGTTCTTCCAACTAAAACGTTTTTTCATTCTGAAACCTCCTTCTATCAATCCAGGCG
Source organism: uncultured Lachnospiraceae bacterium (assembly GCA_947626365.1). GTDB lineage: Bacteria > Bacillota > Clostridia > Lachnospirales > Lachnospiraceae > UBA3402. Next base: position 10,326 of record CANQRW010000009.1, on the reverse strand, counting down.
ATACCTTACGCAGGTACAATCCCTGACAGAATTGTACCATCTCGACTTGCGTCTCGATGGGGACACTCGTCAAGCATTGATTGCCGCAAGCGTCATCAATGTTTTCCTCGTTATTATACCATACGGCTCCGATTCCGTGAACAACATTTAAGTAATCAAATCTGATTTTTAAGTAATCCTGATTACCGGCACCGATCCTGATATTCCGACGGCGACATGCCCACCGCCTTTTTAAAGGCGCTTCCGAAATAAGCCACATCCCGGTAACCAACCAGTTCCGCCACCTCGTATACCTTGCGGCGGCGGTCCCGCAGCAGTTCCATGGCACGGTGCATCCGGTACTGGGTCAGATAGCCTACGATGGTATAGCTGGTTTCCTTCTTGAAAATGTGGCTCAGATGGCTCTCGCTCACATTCAGATGCCTGGCAATCGGGGTAATGCTGATATCGTTGTCCCCGTAATGCTCCGCAATGTAATTCAGGGCCTGCAGGACATATTTGCTCTTGTCCCCCCTGACCAGCGGCAGCAGATCCTGAGGCGTCAGGGCGGTCTGCTCATCCTCCTTCTGCCGGATCCGCGCGACGGCTCCCATCAGTTCCTGGTCGCGGAAGGGCTTCAGCAGGTAATCAACCGCGCCAAACTGCAGGGCGCTGCGGACGTATTCAAAATCGCTGTAAGCGGTAAGCAGGATCACATGGGCGCGGCAGCCGCGGCGGCGCAGTTCAAACATCATTTCGATTCCATCCATGCGGGGCATCCGCACGTCAGTAATGATTAGGTTCGGCTTGTAGCGTTCCACCGCCTCCAGGCCTTCTTCTCCATTGGCGGCCTCTCCCACCACCACACATCCCATGGATGCCCAGTCCACCCCCAGCACAATCCCTCTGCGGACTACCGTTTCATCATCAACTACCAGAACCTTCAGCATGACATGCCTCCTTTTTCTGAAACTCAGCCGGTCCCTTTTAACCGCGCAGAATCGGGAGCCGCAGACTTACGCAGCTGCCGCGGCCGGCCTGCGAGCTTGCGGCCAGTCCGTAGTCTTCCCCGAAATGCAGCCGCAGGATTGTACTGACGTTAAACAGCCCCAGGTGGCTGCCGGGAATTTTCCCTCCGCTGTTTAACCTGTCCAGAATATCCTGCGGGATACCGCAGCCATTGTCCGATACGGACAGAAGAAGATCGCCCCCGTCTTCTTCGGCCCACACCTTGATATAACCATCGTCCTTATCGGCTACACCGTGGATAATCGCGTTTTCTACCAGGGGCTGCAGAAGCAGCCGGGGAACAAGGCAGCCGAGAAAACGTTCCCCAACGTCAATCTCACAGGTGAACCGATCCTCAAAGCGGAGGGACTGGATATCCACATAGCGATCCAGAAGCTCCAGCTCCTGCTCCAATGTTATGAATTCGCCGCCGGATATCCCCGCCCGCAAAATCGTGGCAAGATCGGAGGCCAGGGCCGCCACCTGGGGAACCTGATGGGTCACGCCCAGCCATTTCATGGAATCCAGCGTATTGTACAGAAAATGAGGATTCAGCTGAGCCTGCAGCATACGGATCCGAACCTCGTTCATTTCCCGCTCACGGCCTACGGAGCGCTCCAGATTCAGCCGGTATTCCCGTACCATCTTATTAAAACTGCCGGCCAGGCGCCCCAGCTCGTCCTCCCGTCCTTCCGGAAGCTGCACCTCCAGATTTCCTTTTTCCACCTCTCCCATTGCCTCATCCAGTTCATGGACCGGCCTGGCGAGGCGGCGGCTCAGCTGCCAGGAACACCACAGGCACAGCAGGACGCACAGGCCGCTCATCAGCAGGCTGGTCTGATAAACGGCGCGGACGACTGTGGCAGTGAAGGCGCGGGGCTGCTCCAGAATCAAAGAAAAACCGGTCAACTCCTGCCGGATTACGTAAAAATCGTATTCTCCGCTGTCGCCGGCGAGAGGTTCCCCGCCTAACAGCTGGCGGCGCAGCGCGGCCACGGAGGCCGCCTCCTGGGAAGGCCGGGAATGATAAACGGCCCGCCACGTTTTATCCAGAAGGATGATATTGCCGGATGCCTGATACATACCGCCGAAGAACCGGTCAAAGTCGTCCCGCGTCATGGTAATCGCCAGATACCCAAGTATCCTTCCGTCATAACTGCGGACGGCCCGGGCCGCCCAGAGCGCGGCTGTCTCCCCTCCACGCTGAAACACCGCTCCCTCTGTCTCCCCGCCTCTCTGAAACACCAGCCCATCTGCCTGGCCCGCAGCGTATAAGACGCCCCAATCCGTCCGGAGCGAAGCGGCAGGCGGCGCCTCTCTGGTCGTATACAGGCAGTGCCCATCCCGGTCAAAGAAGCTGAAAACAGCATAGTCCCGTAAAGCGTCCGTCTCCCGGAAAAGAACCTGGTACAGGACACGGGAACTGCCGTTGCCCGCACGCAGAGGGCTGCGAACGGCAGTACTGGTACACAGCGTATCGGACAGCCGTATATAGGATTCGCAAAGCTGATGAAAGGCTTCCTCCATCTGTGTCAGCTGCCCCTTTGCCTGGCCGGCCACAGCGCTTTCACTGCGGCGGATCTGCATCTGCATCATCAGTACATTGAACAGAACAGGCACCATCGTCACCAGAAGCACCGTAACAAAAATGCGCCTTCGGAAAGAACTTCGCAGCCATGCCTTCATGGGTCCACCTCCTGCTTCTCTCCGGCCAGGCTGGAGAGTACGGAACGGCGGGCGCAGACATCCGCCAGGAAACGCTGGACATCCTCGCCCAGGACGAAGTCAATAAACCGCCTGGCATTGTCCTCATGGGCGCAGCCGGACACAATGGCCATGCCGTCGCAGAACACGCAGGCGCCCTCCCGTGGGTATACGATGGCAATATCGCCGCCCTCAGACATATTCCGCAGGGCCGCATCCTCCGCAGTCACGCCGATATAACAATTTCCTCTGGATACCTCCGCAATGACATCGGAAGAGAACCTGAACTGCCGCCCGTCCAGATTGGCAGCGAAGGCCCGCGGCACAGCATCCTCCCCGCCGGCACTGTCTTCTCCGGGAAACAGCTGCCTCAGGACGGACAGGGCGGCAAAGGACGCGCCGTCCGCAGCCGGATCGGCAAAGGCGATGCGGCCTCGCCAGGCGCTGTTAAGCAGCGCATCCCAGCCGGCGGGAGGATTGTCCCGCACCAGATGGGAATTATAGATCAGAACCACCGGAAGAACCGAAAATGGCGTCCACAGCCCGCCCGGCACCTGGTAATCCGGCTGAATGCGGGAAGATAAACCGCTTTCATAAGGAAGAAAAAGACTGCCGCAGGCTTCCAGGTTTTCCCCGCTGACGCCCAGCACCAGATCGCAGAATGCCCCGCCTTCCGCGGCGACCTGCCCCAGAAGCTCCGCGCTGTTTCCGCTTTCCACCTGAACCCAGATGCCTGTGCGGTTCTCAAACTCTTCGACCATAGGAACCCAGATTTCTTCCGGGAGAGCGGTGCAGACTGTAAGACGGCTGTCCTCCTCCGGCCCATGGACGGAAACCTCTCCGCTGCCGGCGCAGCCGGACGCCGACAGTGAAAGTCCCAGCAAAATAGCGCAGAGTAAAACGGCGTTCTGAAAACTTCGGCGCATATATGGTTCCTCCTTTCTGGTTTCTATTTTAACTGACGATTCCAGATTGAGCAAGAAAAATCCACGGCATGTAATAATTGTACAAAATTTTTCTCTTTAAAGCAGAATCTTACGGCAAAATACCCATAAAATGGCAGGATTTAACGAATAATCGCAATTTTACCCTGTTCCAAAAAGCTGCCGGAATCCTGTATAATAAAAAAGTAGGGGCGGCTTCGGCCGCCGGATAAAATTCATCTGAAAAAGGAGGCATATTTATGAAGAAAATCTCAGCAGTTCTGTTATCCCTCGCTATGGTCCTGTCCCTGGCTGCCTGCGGCAGCGGCGGCAGCAGCTCTCAGTCTGCCACGGCGGCAGGAGGAAGCCAGGAAACGCAGGCAGCCAAGGAGACTGAGCCTGCCGGCAGCGAAGCGGAAGCCGCCGGTGAGGAGGCGGATTATTCCGATTACACCATCCGGATCTATTCCAATTCCAACTCCACAGAACGTACCACATGGCTGATCAACGAAGCCAAAGACGCCGGCTTTACCATTTCCATCGACGACAACAGCGTTATTTCCGGCGATACCGCGGCCATCCAGGCAGCCAATGAGAACAAAGACGGCGACCTGATTTTCGGCCTGAACGAAACACGGTGGGGCCAGCTGGTAAACGGAACCTATGAAAATTTGTCCCTGCTGGACTGGACTCCCAGCTGGGCCGGTGACGTCGGTGAATACGTATATCCCGGCAAGGCCTACGGCCTGGTCATCCAGAACATCCTGATGCTGTACCGCAACGACGACCTGGGTACCAAGGGGGAGGAACTTCATTTCAAGCACTGGGCCGATATTGTTGACTGCGGCTATACCTGGTACCGCCAGGGCAAGGTAGGCGGCACCACCAACGCCAACATCAATAACTCCATGCTGTACCCCTTCACCGATCCGGATTCTCCGGCGGGCGGCATTTCCATCGACGGCTGGAAGGCGCTGTGGGCCTACTGCGCCAATGGTGTCTTTACCGGCGACTCCTATGGATTTGACCCCTTAAACCGCGGCGACGTCCAGGTATCCACCTTCTATTCCTCCTCCCTGTACGGCAGCATTGACGCGGCCGCCGAGAGTTCCGAGCATCCGCTGTCAGGCGCTCTGGAGCCTGAGAACTGGGCGCTGGTAGATATCGAGGACGGAACCTACTATATCGCCGAGTACATCGGCATCCTGGATAAAGCAGGACGTTCCGAGGCAGAAACCGAAGCAGTCAAGGCCTTTGCCGAGTGGTTTGGCTCCGCGGAAGTGCAGGCGGCATGGGGCGAAGAATTTGACTCCTATCCCTGCAATGAGGCGGCGGCAGCCATCCTCTATCCTGACGGCGTTCCGTCAATCTATACGCTGAAGAATTTCGCGCTGACTCAGGTAGAAGGCACTGATATGACCTATGCCGAATATGTGGCGGAACACTCCAGCGAGTGGACCAATATCATGACCAACCTGGGATTCTACTGGGCTGATGAAGGCTCCGCGGCGGCAGAACCCGATTGGGACAATCTGGATTGGGCGACGCTGACACAGTCCGCAGAAGAATAAATCTCAGACTATATTAGAACTTTAAGTTTTTGTCCATACCGGGGGTGCCAGCTATGATCCGACTGAATAATATCACCGTCAAATTTGACGATTTTACCGCTCTGCACAATATCAGCGTCCATGTAAAAGAGGGGGAATTTTTTACCTTCCTGGGGCCTTCCGGCTGCGGCAAGACCACGACGCTGCGGACTCTGACCGGTTTCATCGAACCGGTTTCCGGTTCCGTCGTGGCGGCAGGCCGGGACATTACCCATGTGCCCATCGAAGAGCGCAATATCGGAATCGTGTTCCAGAGCTACGCCCTGTTCCCCACCATGACGGTCTATGACAATATCGCCTTCGGCCTCCGGGTAAAAAAGATGAAGAAAGCCCAGGTGGACGAAAAGGTAAGGGAGATCGCCCGCAAAGTGGACTTAAGCGAAGATCAGCTGAAAAAGGCCGTATCCCAGCTTTCCGGCGGACAGCAGCAGCGTGTCGCCATCGCCCGGGCGCTGGTGACGAATCCGTCCATCATCTGTATGGACGAACCCCTGAGCAATCTGGACGCCAAGCTGCGCGTCCAGCTCCGCAATGAACTAAAGAAGATGCAGGAGGACTTCGGCATCACGACGATTTATGTGACCCACGACCAGGAGGAGGCACTGACCCTCTCCGACCGTATCGCAGTGTTCAACAAAGGACGCATCGAGCAGATTGGCACGCCCAACGAGGTATATAACCATTCATCCACGGAGTTTGTCTGCAATTTTATCGGCGACATCAACCGCCTGTCCGATCCGGTGGTTCACGCCCTGAGAGAAAAGGGGGCGGCGGTGGATCCGGCGCTTCACAACTACGTCCGCCTGGAGCGGATCCACGTCAACGTGACGCCTAGGGCGGATGAGCTGGAACTGCCGGGCCGGGTGACAAAGATGGAATACTACGGCCTGTATATCAAATATTACATCGACCTGGGCTGCCAGATCATGAAGGTAATCGAGCGCAACGACGGCGTCAACATCTATGCGGCCGGGCAGGACGTGCGTATCGTCATCAATCCCGGTGATATCATGGCGTATCCGCCGGGAACGGAGGAGGTGCCCTTATGAACGCGCTGAAAGATAGATATGAAAAAAACGGAAGGCGCGGCATGGGAGACTCCGGAACCGGAAGACATGGCACGGGAAGTGCCGCCGGAAAATTGCCCGGCTGGCTGCGGCCCGCGACACTTGTAAAGCTGGTAGGGCTTTTGTCCTTTGCCTACCTGTTCTTCGGCTTTATGGTCCTTCCCTGCCTGAACACCCTGACCAGCATCTTTACGACGAAAAACGCGGCCGGACAGGTTGACCCGTGGGCGGTGATCCGTTTCTTTTTCGCCGGAAACATGAAGCGGTACGTGTGGAACTCCCTGAAGCTGGCCCTGTTTCTGATCGTCACCGTCAACGTGGTGGGCGTGTCGGCTGTGCTTCTGACGGAGTACTTTGATATCAAGGGCGCCCGGATCCTGCGCCTGGGCTATATGACGACCCTGATCTACAGCGGCGTGGCCCTGGTGACCGGATATCTGTTCCTCTACGACCGCAACGGCATCCTGACCACCGCGTTGGTAAACGCGTTCCCGGGCATGAATCCCAACTGGTTTTCCGGGTTCAACGCGGTGCTGTTCACCATGACCTTCGCCTGTACCAGCAACCATATGCTGTTTCTGCGCAACGCCATCCGCGGCATCGACTACAACACGGTGGAGGCGGCCCGCAACATGGGGGCGAAGCCCTTTACGGTCCTGCGCAGGGTAGTATTTCCCACGCTGCTTCCTACCATGTTCTCCCTGACGGTCATGACCTTCATCACCGGCCTGTGCGCCATGTCGGCCCCGACGCTTCTGGGCTATGACTCCATCAACCCGGAAATCGTCCGTCTGGCCGGCTCATCGGCGGCCGACGAGGCGTTTCCCCAGGCCAGGGCGGCCCTTTTGTCCATCATCCTGGCCGTTTTTACGATCCTGCTGCTGACGGTTTTGTCCTCCTATGAGCGGAAGGGACATTATCTGTCGGTATCCAAGACCAAGGCAAGGCTGCAGAAGCAGAAGATCACCAATCCCATCGCCAATGTGCTGGCCCATCTGTACGCCTACGCGCTGTTCATTATCTACATGACGCCGGTGGTGATGATCGTGGTGTTCGCCTTCCAGACCTATGGGGCCATCCGCATGAAACGCCTGGATATTAGCAGCTGGACCCTGATCAATTTCTTTGGGACGGAGGATTACGAGTATCTGACCTCCCGCGGTTCCTACCGGCTGCGGAAGGGCTCCATATCGGGCCTGTTTTCCAATGAGGCCACCCTGGGCGGCATCCGGATGAGTTTCTTCCTCTCCGCTGTCGCGGCGTTTCTGGCCTGCCTGATCGTGGTCATCGCCTGCAACTACATTTTCAAGAACCGCAAAAACCTGAAGGGACTTGTCATGGAATACTGCCTGCTGTTCCCGTGGCTGCTGCCTACCATTCTGATCTGCTATTCCTATCGCATCTATTTCAACAGCGACAGCGTCTGGTATGTAGGTTACAACAACCTGTACTACGGAGAGCGGGTGAGGCTTCTGATCATTCTGGCTTATACGGTGGTAAAGCTTCCCTTCTCCCTGCGCATGATCAAGGCGGCCTTCTATGCCATCGACGAGGAACTGGATGACGCGGCCAGGAACCTGGGGGCCAGCGGCCTGAGAACCTTCCTTCAGGTCAAGCTGCCCATCATCCTGCCCAGCGTGCTGGCCGTATTCGCCCTGAACTTTAACGCGCTGTTCACCGAATACGATATGTCGGCCACCTTTGCCAGTTCTTACGGAACCTCCTACGCCATGGTTATCCAGAGCATGTGCGACGAGGAAGGGCTGTACGGCTACAATGTGAACGCCTCCGGACGGCGCTGCGCCTCCACCGTGTTCATTATGCTGGTGTCCGGCCTTATCCTGTACCTGGTTTACGGCGTAGGCGGGCGGGACCTGGGCGAGCGTCTGGCCCTGAAGGAGAAACGCCGGAAACGGCTGGAGCGCGTAAAGAAGCGTCTTTCGCATCGCTTCATCTCCAATCCTTGAAAGGGTTCTCGTGTAAGCACACTACTCAGCCAGCGTCCAAGGGCGCTGGCTGTCTCTCATAATGTCTTCCCCCTCCTGGCCTTGTATGTACTTCCTTATGGTGGCTTCATTCAGCCCTACCGTGTTCACATAGTACCATAATGTTAAAGTTCGATACACTTATCTTCAGCGGTATAATTGCCAGCATATGAATAGGATCCGGCATCAGATGCCCTTCTATGATTTCTACCCCCCTTGTATGAACATAGTTGTTTCAAAATCTCTCTTACAACAAACTCGTCAAGCGAAACGCCCTCCACCGCCTTAAAGGTGCATTTCTTTTCCCTCACGCCCGGACAGCAGAGCGTTCGTCTTTCTATGCGGACGGTTGTACTTCTCCGCGATCTCATCCAGCGTTTTCTGTGTTTCGACCCACTTGCGGGAGGAAATGAATCCCTCATGCCGACCCACGGAAATAATCCATTCGCTCACGGGCTTCTGCGTCATCAGTTGAGAGAATTTCGGATTAAAGAAAGTGGAATCCTCATCCTCGACTTTCATCTGATCGGTCTTATTGTAAGAGGAAAGACCGTGCTGCCCGTCAAACTCCGACATATCTCCGAACAGGTTCCCGTCATGCTCCAGAAAGTAATGATAGGAATACTCGTCTGCCACACAGTAAATCGGATTCCGCAATGATCGCCAGCACCTGAATGATGATTTTAGAGGTACTGATCTGCGTGTTAATGTTGTTGGAGCAGACAACCGCTTTGACTTTTCCCATCTCAATATCCCGCAAAAGCCTCTGGAAGTCGGGCCGGTCCGAATAATAGCCGCTCAAACCTTTATCCTCATATTTCTGAAACTCATAATCTTCGGGTAGAGATAGCTGGTTACGGGCATAATCGGCACTCTGCTTAAATTGCACACCAATACTGTCCCCCTTATTCGTGATGCGGGATTTTCCTCCTGCAATATGCGAAGCAGGACCTTTAGTTCCTTTGCTCCGCAGTCGCGCAGTTCGCGGAAAACGAAATCAGCTCTTTTCTCTGCAAACTCTCTTAAATGCTGATTGCTCTCTTTCCCCGTATGAAATACCACCTCCATGCTTCAGCGCCTCTTGGAGATAATCTCATAATCAAAACCTTTACGCTGGTTGCAGTAGGTGCAGGTTTCCTTGGCGTCCTGTGCCGGATTGACCCGGCGCAAAAAATAAGCGCCTGTATTACGGAAGCTCTCCGCACAGACGCTGCAAAGACACATGACCAGGGCCGGTGGCGCAGTTTGAATGAGATCAATGCTGACGGTAAGCGCATGGTTCATGCCGTCGATATGTTCTTTCCTCAGATGGCCGATGTACTTGTCCAGCCGGCGCTTATCCGCGGTGCGGAGCTGCTCCAACAGGATGATCGACGGAAGCTCCAGTCCGTCCTCCGCATTGACAAAGTAGTGGGTCGGCAGCTTGCTTGATGCCCACCTTACTGGAAATGGCGGCAATGATAACCGTGGGGCTGTGCCGGTTTCCGACATTGTTCTGAATGATAACGACCGGGCGATAGCCCTCCTGCTCGGAGCCGATCCCGCGACCGAGATTCGCGTAATATAAATCGCCCCTTAAATATGTTCTGTCCATAATGATAGACCTCCTTTGTTGGATTAGGCGGTGGTTCCGCCTATGCAGGAGGTCAAGCGGCTGAGCAGAATGAAGGTCGGGAAGATATAAAACTACCCTCTGTTTTCAATAGGCCCGTCCTGCCGTTTGACCTTATGACAAAGCAAGCCCATTTGTCCTCGGCACCCCGGCCTGCTATTGGGAAGTCATCAAACGGCTGGCGGCTGTTTCTCGCTCCCTGCCGAAAGAAAGACGTAGGGCAAAATGGATAGATGAAACCCCGTTGTCCTTTTTTCGGCAGATCATGGCGCAGCCGCTAATGTGGCTTATGCTCATCACAATAGCAATGGGAATGTGCTGGATGAATGGGTATTCTGTTTTCAAGGAGCCAACCCATTCACCGCACATAACGGAAAACAGGTGGAGAGTTTTCGGCCTCTCCACCTGTTTCCTAACTCAAAGGGCAAAACACAGGGT